>NZ_JBTMWV010000002.1:0-350214 GCF_054489345.1 Devosia sp. A369
CACGGTATAGATCCCCAACCCTCCTGCAAGCGTCGCAGAAGGAAGATAGGTGGCCGACTTTTACGCCGCCCGAAGCGGGACTATCCCGCCGCTACCGTGGACTAATTTTGCACCGCCGCTCTCACATCCGCGATGAGACGCCCGAGGCCTACGAATCGCTTCGCCGCATGACCGACATTCCTTTCGCTATCGGCGAGGAGTTTGCCTCCAAGTGGCAGTTCCTGCCTTTCATCGAGCGCGATATTCACCAGTTCAATCGTATCGATGTCTGCAATGTCGGTGGCCTGACCGAGGCGATGAAAGTCGCCGGCTGGAGCGAGGCCCACTACGTCGACATGATGCCGCACAATCCCCTAGGTCCGATCTGCACTGCCGCGACGGTGCATTTTGCAGCGGCAGTTTCCAATTTTTCGTGGCTCGAAACCCGCTCGTCCCCGGCAGAGACACATCTGGGCTTCGACAATTCGGAGTTCTTCCCGATGCAGCCACGGCTGGAACGCGCCTGCTACCCCGTGCCCGACGCGCCCGGACTGGGCGTCGAGGTGAACGAGGATCTGGTGCGCAAGCAGGAATTCAGGTTCTGGCAGGCGCCCATGCTAAGCCGCCGGGATGGCTCGGTCACCAACTGGTAAGGCCCACGGGCTGCGTTACGTCTGAGGAAAGTTCACTACCATGAAGATCGTTGCGATCACCCCCTACCTGGTCAAGGAATGGCGGACCATGCTGTTCGTCAAGATCGAGACCGACGAAGGCATCATCGGTATTGGCGAAGGCGGGCTTACCTCGCGCGAACTGGGTGTGGCCGGGGTGATCGAGTCCCTCGCTCCCCTTCTTGTCGGCGAAGATCCGATGCGGTCGGAACATCTCTGGCAATTGATGTGGCGGAGCGGATTTCACCCCTCCAATCAGGTGCTGACATCCGCCATGGCGGCCATCGATATCGCGCTCTGGGACATCAAGGGCAAGGCGCTCGGCGCACCGATCTATCAGCTCCTGGGCGGCAAGGTTCGGGACAAGGTCGATACCTACTGCCATATGGCGGCAGCGACGCCGGAAGAGTTGCTGGGTGTTGCCCGTCAACGCGTGGCAGAGGGCTGGAACTGCATTCGCTGGGACAGCGGTCCCTTTGGGGCGACCCTTTACGAACCTCGCCACGCGGTGGACTGGACTATTGAGGCCTTCGCGTTGCTGCGCGGCGAACTGGGACCGAACATCGAGTTGGCCTTCGATGCCCATACCAGGACCAGCGTGCCGGATGCGGTGCGCCTCTGCCGCGGTGTTGAACCCTACCGGCCCATGTTTATCGAGGATCCGCTACGTATCGAGAACCCGGAATCCTACCGCCGCTTGCGCGACCAGACAGCCGTGCCAATCGCGGCGGGTGAACAGCTGGGCACCAAATGGCAGTTCCGGGCGCTGATCGAAGAAGAGCTGATCGACTATGCCCGCATCGACATGTGCATCGCCGCTGGCTTCACCGAATCCCGCAAGATCGCGGGCTGGTGCGAAACCCACATGATCGACCTGGCCGTCCACAATCCCATCGGACCTGTCTCTACCGCAGCATGCCTTCACCTCAATCTCGCGACGCCCAACATGTTGGTGCAGGAATTGCCGCGTCGACCGGGCGAAAGCCTATCCGATGTGATCGTTAGCTCCCATCGCTGGGAGAATGGCTGGCTGATCGCATCGGATGAGCCGGGCCTGGGTCTGGAAGTCGATTGGGAAGGTCTCAGCCGGTATCCCTTTGAGCAAGCCAGCCTACCCATATTCTATCGCGAGGATGGTTCGCTGACGAATTGGTAGACGTAGACGCCTCGCGGTCCGGTGGAACTTAGATCCCATGCAGTGTCCTCGTGAGATTTGACACGGGCTAGCAGGGTGAATGCAGCTCGCCCCGGCCGCTGCCCACTGCACGCCAGTTGACGGGGCTTACGGGCAGCCCCGGCGCGACAAATAGGCAATAGATGAGGCCCAGCCTGACTAAGTCACCCGATGCGGGCTGCTATCATGCCTTTTGTGCCAAAACCGGTCAGACTGCTCCCGGCCCCCAACTCGATCATGCCGAAGACCCCTGCGAGATGGCCGTTCTTGGCCCAAAGTGGGGCGAAGGCGGGCCACGTCAAATCCGACGTAGGCGGTTAGTGTCAATCAAGCTTGTTGATCCTAGGTCGGTCGTCACGGCAAGCGCTGCCCCCAGTCGTCTGGGCGGCCCTTTGTTTCATTTTGGGCGACCTGGAGATTAAGACACTTGTTCAAACAACATCGTTGTCGAACCGCAGCGCCATGGCACCGAGCAAATCGCGCTGCCACGGCAGTCCGCCACCCGAGCCATAGCTGGGCCTCGACACGGTATGCCCGAACAGCCCCATGCGGACTTCATAGTCAATGTTGGCCCGTTTCATTCGGTCTTCAAACGCGTGCCGCAGACCATAGAGGGTGTGGTCTTGCGTGGGGAGCAGGGCGTTCTCCTCGAGGTAGGTATTGATTGTCTGCGAAGCCGTCCCGGTCTTGTCCATGTAGCGGGGAAACCCCTCGGGAAACCGCTCAAAGACTTTCAGGGCAACACCCACCAGCGGTATGGTCCGGACCGAAGCGGCGCTCTTGACCTCGTGCGGCCCGAATTCCTTCACTTCCAGGTTTTTCCGATCGTTGGCGCGCCGAGCACGAACCGAAATGTGCGGCACTTCGGCGTCCAGTACGATTGCATTGGGTGTGAGATTGCAGATCTCGGACGGGCGGCATCCCGTCTCGATCATGGCGAGAAGGACCCCCCGGGCTTCCGCATTCAGCCCGGCCAGAGGCCCCGCTTTCAGAAATTTTGTCTCTATCCATGGAACCGGGAAAGGGGGTCTGGGATCCGAACCGTCGTCGGGAAAGCCCAGGGCCAGAAACGGGTTCAACCGTTCCTTGTCATTGTGCTCGAAGGAGAAATACTCGCGGTACAGCTTGCGCAGTTCGCCGATCTCGCGGTTGGCTGAACTTGGATGCATTGGCTCGGCATCGTCGTCCGGCATGATCCGGTTCAACCAGAACCGATAGAAACGGACGGCATCGTCACGGGTGATCGTGGCAAGGGGTTTGTCCCCGACGACTTCGACAAAGCGCCGGATGGCGCGCTTGGGGATATTTTTCCAAAGGCGCAGTTGGTTGGGGCTCTTGTTGGCCAGAACGAGCTTGCCGGGACCTTCGATATAGGTTTTGAGGGCGTCGTCAAACCGGTCTTGCGGTTGGAGAACGGCGCCCAAAACGGCCTGCTCCACCTCCCGTGGAGTCGAGGCAGGCAGGATGGCCTCCAGACGGCTGGAGAGCTCGTTCCAGCTGGCGGAGCGCCCCAGATCCTCGGCCGAGATATAGCCGAAGCCCATGGCCTTGACCCGTTTCAGAGCGGCGGCGTACCGGCTCCGGGATCGGTCGACGTTTTCACTAAGGGTCAGCGAGGCCCAGAGCTCATCGTCGGCAGCGGCAAGGACGTCTCGGGCCCGGCGGGCAATCGCAAGATCGCGTGTGCCGAGTGCGTGCCGGATAAAGGGTGCCCGTGAGTCAAGCGCCGCCAGCGCGGTGGGGACCCGCCGGTAGTAGACCCAGCTGTGTCCACGGCGTTTCAGATAGCGATCGAGATCATCCAGCCTGCCCAATTTCTACCCCGCCGCGACTGCGTGTATCGCACTTCGTGGCTCGTTTTGTAGCACAATACTAGGGGGTGTGCGCAAATTCCTGCTCGCCCACTGTAGAAAGCTGCAGTGCTTTCAGGGCTGTAGATAATTTTCATGTAGGGAAAATGGAGCGGGTGAAGGGAATCGAACCCTCGTCGTAAGCTTGGGAAGCTTCTGCTCTACCATTGAGCTACACCCGCGGCGCGCCGATAGATGCGGGAATTTGCGCGAGGCGTCAAGCGGGGACGAGGGGCAGGCAGATGCTGCCTTTACCGAAACTCATCGGCCATGAGGCCGCCCAGGTCGGCGGGCCGACGCCGGTTCGAAACCAGCTGGCCGGTGAACAGTCCAGCGATAGCAACGGCATTGGTCACCAGCAACAGCACGCAAAAACTGGCCCAGAGCTGGTTGGCCGGGATCGAATTGTTAAATTGCGGTATGGCGCCCAGGGCAACCGGCACATACCAGCAGGTAGCCGAAGTGGCGCCGCCCACCACCATTAACAGGCGTTGCTGCGTGCTTAGCCCGGCGAACAGGGGGCGGGATACCTGCCGCTCAACCATGGGCAGCACCACTTTGTGCAGGTAGACGGCGTTCGCCGTCAGCACGCCAACCACGCTGACCTTGGCCCAGATCTTGGGATTGGCCAGCTTGTCTGGTTCGAACAGACCGTAATAGCCGAGAAATCCGAGGCCGCTAATCCACAGCATCACCAGCCCTGCCGTCACGATCTTGGTCCCGAAGTTGAAGGCCTGGACATGGCTGGGGCGAATTTTGCCCCACACCATGAAGCGCAACATCAGCAGGTCGAGAAAGGTGGCGGTACCCAGCCCAAGGGCGAGGCCGATGAAGTGGACGATCCTGATGCCGCCCTTGAGGAAGCTCGGTTCGGCCAGAAGGGCTGCAGTATCCATGCTGGAATCCGTCTACAGAGGAAAGATGCGCCGTGCAGTTTTGCTCTGCGGCCGGTCAAGCTTTAGTAGTTTTGCGAAAATATGGACTTGTTCATCCAAATATCGACGGAGTGTCCACTCCGTCGATGAGGAGTATCTGTCAATTGTTTGGTTGATTTGGCGTTAGATGAATTAAATGTGAGAACGCGGCCAATTTATGATTACGGCTGTGCTTCCATGGCCTCTTCGGGTGCTCGCTAGTCTAAACCTCTCCTGCGTAGAGAGAAACAAAGCCGCGATTTTTGCGCAGTCTGTGGAGCGCTGGCGCGATTTTGCCGCTCAAACCGGCGAATGTGGCGAAAACTGGGTGCGCTCACGGACGGCGGCTGCTTGAGCGTCGGCACCTGGTAGCCTTATGCAGCCGGTCGCGCGCTTCGTCCGGACAGCCGAGGCGTCAAGGCGGCTCGATTAAGAGTCGCATAACGGCTGTGACTCTATGCTTGCGCCAGTTTCCGGGGGCGGACAATGCGCGTGCTTATAGTGGACGACAGCCGATCGAGCCTTGCCATGATCGGATCGATCGTCAAGACGGCGACCAATGCAGACATCGATAGCTGCCTGCACCCATTCGAGGCGCTGGAGCGCAGCAAAGCCACGCAATATGATCTGGTGCTGGTCGATCACGTGATGCCTGAAATGGACGGCGTGCAGTTTACCAGCGCGCTGCGGGCCCGGGAGCCCTATCGGCTGGTGCCCATCGTCATGGTCACCTCGGATATGGACCGTAACACCCGCATCGAGGCGATCCAGGCCGGGGCCACCGATTTCGTCAACAAGCCGTTCGATCCGACCGAATTGCAGGCGCGCGTCGCCAATCTGCTGACCTTGCGCGCGGCGCAGGTCGAGTTGGCGGACCGCGCCAACTGGCTGGCGCGCGAGGTGGAACTGGCCACCGCGCATCTGCTGGCGCGTGAGGAAGAAATCATCTGGCGGCTGGCCCGCGCCATCGAATATCGCGACGGCGACACCGGCGAGCATGTCTCGCGTGTCGCCCAGATCAGCCAGCTGATCGCCCACCGCATCGGGCTCAGCCCCGAGCGCTGCCGCACCATCTATCTGGCGGCGCCGCTGCACGATATCGGCAAGATCGGCATTGCCGACGCCATTCTGGGCAAGCCCGGCAAGCTGACGCCGGATGAAATGAGCATCATGCGCGAGCATGTGACCATCGGCGCCCGCATTCTCGAAGGCGCCTCGTCCGACCTGATCCGCACCGCCGAGCTGATCGCCCAGAGCCATCATGAGCGCTGGGACGGGGCCGGCTATCCCGACCGGCTGTCGGGCACCGATATTCCGATTGAAGCGCGGGTCGTGGCCATCGCCGACGTGTTCGACGCCTTGTGCGCGAAGCGGCCCTACAAGGCGGCTTGGCCGATTGAAAAGGCCTATGCCGAGATCGTCGCCAGCAGCGGCAGCCATTTCGACCCGGCCTGTGTCGCGGCCTTCTGCGCCAGCTGGAGCGAGATCGAGGCCATCATGAGCGGCGCCGACCCGCTGGCTGCCAGCGCCTAGACGCAACTGTTCCTCTGCCATTGTCGATGATCACCAGGCCGCGCGTCGGGCTGGGCGCTGCTGTCCGCGTCTGCGGCGGTGCCTTGTTTTCGCCACTGGTCTTAAAAGGTGACAGGCTTGGCCAGTCGGCTGTGCTGCGGTCGCGCGGAACACAAGATGTCGAGCCGGAACGCCGAGGCGTCGGGTGAGCAATATTTGGAATTATTGCAAGTATTACGCGCCGGCTGACTCGCCGCCGACTCGCGGCGCTGAATCGAGGACTCGCAACATCAGAGTCGAGACACCTCCCGAGGCCTGAATCCAGGCTAATGATTCAGAATCAATCGGGAAATATTTGTTTCTATATCTGCAGAGAAAATTGGTTGATCAAAGTAGAGGCGAGTAAGGCGCTCTTAATCAACTTCACATAGGCTCTGTATTGCATCGGATGGGAGTACGGTGTGTGAAATGTAGTTAAGGAAGTCGTTCCTGCGTATCTTAAGAAACTGGTAATCTACTGATTTCCGGCCGCGTTCGACCCTTCGTGCGGTGGTTCAAGTATGTATTGCGTTTTGTGCTCCACGCCCCGGTCAGCGTCATGACCAAGGATAGTGTTCACCTGATCGAAATCTCCGGCGATGCGGGGCTGCGCGTGGCGCAGGATACCGCAGTCATATTGCGCGAGGCGCTCGCCAGTTTTGACAATATCGCCATCGCCACCGAGGCGATCACCGGCGCCGATATCACCACCATTCAATTGCTGCTGGCTGCCCGCAAACAGGCGCTGGCTTCCGCCAAGTCGTTGACCCTGGCGGCACCGCCCACGGGCGTCTTGCGCGCGCTGCTGATCGAGACCGGCTGTCTTGATGCCGCTGGCCGCCCGCTGACGCAAGATGGCGATTTCTGGATTCAACCAACACGGCAGAGCGTACCCGCATGAGCAAGACCATCCTGACCATCGACGATTCTGCATCCATTCGGCAGATGGTGGCCATGACATTGTCGGCGGCCGGCCTCGACGTCATCGAGGCCATCAATGGCGCCGACGGCTATACCAAGGCCACCAGCCAGACGGTGCATGCCGTCATCACCGACCTCAACATGCCGGTGATGAACGGCATCGAATTCATCCGCAAATACCGCCAGCACCCCTCCAGCAAGGGCGTGCCCATCATCCTGCTGACCACCGAATCCGATGAAGACCTCAAGCGCCAGGCCAAGGAGGCCGGCGCCACGGGCTGGATCGTCAAGCCGTTCAAGCAGGACCAGCTGCTGGCCGTCATCAAGAAGGTCACCGGCGCATGAGTTTTCCTGATCCCGCCGAAACCTTCCGCCAGGAAGCCCGCGAGCTGCTGGAACAGCTCGAACTGGGCCTGCTCGACCTCGAGCAGAACCCGGCCAATGACGATTTGATCAACTCCACCTTTCGCGCCCTGCACACCATCAAGGGCTCCGGCGCCATGTTCGGCTTTACCGCCGTCGCCGCCTTCGTGCATGAGTTCGAGACCGCCTTCGACCAGGTGCGCAAGGGCCAGACCAAGGCCACACCCGCGCTGATCGCGGTGGCGCTCGACGCCAAGGACCATATCCACAAGCTGATCGAACAGCCCGATGCGTCGCATGTCGGCGGCGAGGCCATTCTCGAAGCGCTGCATGTGGTGATCGCGGCTGCCGATGCCGCGGCACCGGGTGAGGTGGCGGCGCCCGCCCCAGCCACCTCCGGTCGCTGGCGCATCCGCTTCCGCCTGCCGGGCGATGCGCTGATCTATGGCACCAACCCGCTTTTGCTGCTCGAGGAAATTAGGGCCATCGGGCCCTGCACGGTGCTGGCGCTGACCGACACGATTCCGCCGCTCGATCTGATCGATCCCGAAGTGCCCTATCTGGGCTGGGAGATCGACCTGACGGCCGACGATCCGCGCGCTGCCATTGACGATGTCTTCCTGTTCCTCAAGGACGGCATGGAATTGTCGGTCGAGCCGCTGGACGAGGCCGAGGCTTTGGTGCTGCCCGAAACTATCGCACCCGCGCCCGTGCCCGTGCCAGTTGTGGCCAAGCCGGCCGTGCCGGCCCGCATTGCTGGCGTCGACAAGGACGTCGCCCCCACGCCGGAGCGCATTGTGTCGGCTTCGATGCGGGTCGATGCCGAACGGCTCGATGAATTGATGGATCGCGTCGGCGAGCTGGTGATTGCCCAGGCCCGCTTGACCCAGATCGCGGCGACGAGCAGCGACGGCAATCTCAAGACCATCGCCGAAGAGCTGGAACGCCTGAGTTCGGGCCTGCGCGACACCACTATGGGCATCCGCATGGTGCCGATCGGCACGCTGTTCAGCCGCTTCCGCCGGCTGATACACGATCTGTCGCGCGATCTCGGCAAGGAAATCGAGTTCATCACCACTGGTGAAGAAACCGAGCTCGACAAGACCATGATCGAGCGTCTCGCCGACCCGCTGGTCCACCTGATCCGCAATTCGGTCGATCACGGGCTTGAAGATGCCGAGCGCCGCCTCAAGGCCGGCAAGTCGGCCAAGGGGACGGTGCGCCTGTCGGCGGTTTATGCCGGAGCGGAAGTCGCCATTTCGGTGACCGATGACGGGGCAGGGCTCGACGCGGTTCGCATTCGCGCCAAGGCCGAAGAGGCCGGACTGCTCACGCCCGAATCCAAGATCGCCGATGCCGATTTGTGGCAGATGATCTTTGCGCCGGGCTTTTCCACCGCCAGCGAGGTCACCTCGCTGTCGGGGCGCGGCGTCGGCATGGATGTGGTCAAGCGCACCATTGACGGGCTGCGCGGCAGCATCGACGTCACCACCACCCAGGGGCAGGGCTCGACCATGACCCTGCGCCTGCCGCTGACTCTGGCCATCATCGATGGCATGCTCGTGCGGGTAGGCAAGGAGCGCTACACCATTCCGCTGACCGCGGTCGAGGAATGCGTCGAACTGCCCGAGGGCATCGAAGCCAATGCCCGGGGCCGCAATTTCCTCGATATTCGCGGCAGTCTCGTACCGTTCCTGCGGCTGCGCGAAGTGTTCGGCACCAAAACGCCCATCGAGCCGCACCAGAAGGTGGTGATCGTCTCGTCGGGCGAAGGAAGGGTCGGCCTCGTGGTCGATCAGATCATCGGCAACAACCAGACGGTGATCAAGCAGCTGAGCAAACTGCATTCCTCGATCAAGTCATTCTCCGGCGCGACCATTCTGGGCGACGGCACGGTGGCACTCATTCTCGACACCGCTCATCTGGTCACTTTCGGCCAGGGCTATGTCGACCAGGGGAGAGCCGCATGAGCGCCCTCATGACCGGATCAATGACGGCGCTGACCTTGCGCCTGCAGGATGAGTTGTTCGCCGTCGAGGCGGGCAGCGTGCGCGAGATTCTCGATCTCGTGCCGATCACCGAAGTTCCCAATGCCTCGCCCTTCGTCAACGGGCTGATCAATGTGCGCGGCCGCGTCGTGCCGCTCGCCGATCTGCGCGTGATGTTCGGCATGGACCGGCCCGAGCCGGACGAGGACACCCGTATCGTGGTGATGGAAATCGACATCGATGGCGAGCCCACTGTGGCCGGCATCCTCGCCGACAAGGTCCATGACGTCACCGATATCGAAGCCGCTTCCATCGAGGAAGCACCCAAGGTCGGCATGCGCTGGCGGCCCGAATTTATTCGCGGCATCGGCAAGCGCAATGGCGGCTTCATCATCATCCCCGATCTGGGGCGAATTTTCGAAACGCAGGGCAGCAGAAGCGCGCCCTTGGCAGCATCAGAAGAAAGGTCTGCATCGTGAGACTGACTATCAAGACGAAACTGGCGGCGACATTCGCCGTGGTGGTAGCCATGTCGGCCGGCGCCATGGCGCTGTCCATCCAGAATTTGGGGCAGATCAACGACTCCCTCGACACCATCGTGAACGTGCAGGCGACCAACTCGCTGCAGATGGCCTCCATGGAGACCCTGCTCGAGAATTTGGGTTCTCAGGTCAACGCCATCGTGCTGTTCGATGATATCGAGACGATCAACGAGATCGCCACCCAGATCGATGGGACGCATGACCGGCTCAATTCGCTTGAGGCCGACCTGAACACCCGTATCGCCGATCCGCAGAACCGGGAAAACCTGGTCCAGCTCGGCACCGCGCTCGAGCATTATTGGACGCAGGTCGTGGAGATCAAAGCTCTGGCCGCCGAAGTCAGTGACGTCCGGGCGCTCGAGATCAGCTCCAGCGAAGGCAGCGCGGCCCTGGGCAAGGTCGAGGACGCGATGACCGCGCTCATGAACTCGCTGTCGGCGCGTGCATCGATGGGCGATGTCAACGCTTTTGCCGGCTACGAGACCGCCTCAAGGACCTTCCTCAACCTGAGCGATCTGTTCCGGCAGCAGCGCAACGTGCTGCTGGCCTCCGGCAATCCGGAACTGCAGGACCGTTGGCATGCCGACTATGTTGCCGGCCTCGAAACCGCATCCCAGCTGTTCCCGGCGCTGAGCCGCATCGTTACCGGACCTGATGCAGGCCTGGTGGCAACGGCCGCAGCCGGCTTTGCTGAAATGAGCGCGGCGATGGACAAGGCCGTCAACATCAGCATTCAGCGTTCGGATCTGCAGGCCGTCGAAAAGCAGAGCGAGAGCTTTGCCACCCGGACCGAAGCCACTGCTTTGCTGCATGGCATGATCGCCCGCAACAATGATCTGTTCCGGCAGGCCGTTACCGACGCCGCCGATCTCTACAATAACAGCCGCATTCTGCTGGTCGCCATCCTGCTCGGCTCGGCTCTCGTCGCCGCCATTGCCGCAACCTGGATCGTGCTCTCGATCAGCCGTGCCCTCAGCAGCGCCCTGCGCCTGGCCAATGAAGTTGCCGATGGCAATCTCAGTGCGACCGCATCGGTCAATTCCAATGACGAAGTCAAGGATCTGATCGACGCCCTCAATGCCATGACCGGCAAGCTGCGCGAAGTGGTGGGCGAAGTGACCACCGCGACCCGCAATGTTGCCGCCGGCAGCCAGGAAATGTCGGCCACCGCCGAACAGCTGAGCCAGGGCGCCACCGAACAGGCCTCCTCGACCGAAGAGGCGTCTGCCTCGATGGAAGAAATGGCCGCCACCATCAAGCAGAGCGCCGACAACGCCAGCCAGACCGAAAAGATCGCCCGTCAGTCGGCGGCCGATGCCATCGCCTCGGGCGAAGCGGTCAACAATGCCGTCGCTGCGATGCAGACCATCGCCGAAAAGATCATGGTGGTGCAGGAAATCGCCCGCCAGACCGATCTGCTCGCCCTCAACGCGGCGGTGGAAGCCGCCCGCGCCGGCGAACATGGCCGGGGCTTTGCGGTCGTGGCCTCCGAAGTGCGCAAGCTCGCCGAACGCAGCCAGGCTGCCGCCGCCGAAATCTCGACGCTCTCCGGCACCACGGTCAAGGCGGCCCAGTCGGCCGGCGAAATGCTCGGCAAGCTGGTGCCCGATATCCAGCGCACGGCCGAACTGGTGGAAGAAATCTCCGCTGGTAGCCGCGAGCAGAATGCCGGTGCGGCCCAGATCAACACCGCCATCCAGCAGCTCGACAAGGTGACCCAGCAGAACACCTCGGCCGCCGAAGAAATGTCGGCGACCTCCGAGGAACTGGCCAGCCAGGCCGAGCAGTTGCAGGCCGCCATCAGCTACTTCCGCATTGATGGTCGCGACGAGCGCGCCAGCCACAAGTCGGTGACGTCGGGGCAGAAGTCCAACGCCGCGATGCGTGAGGCGATCCTGGCCAAGGCGCCCCATATCGCAGCGCGCAAGCCGGGCAAAGCGGCCAATAATGGCGGCTTCGACCTGAACCTTGACGACGGCCATGATGCGCTCGACGGCGAGTTCAGCCGCCGCACCGTAGCCTGAGGTCAGGTCATGACCGAACGGGCGCAATACGTCACCCTTGGCGTCGCGGAGGAACTCTTCGCGGCCCCGGTGGAGAAGGTGCAGGAAATCCTGGACATGCGGTCGATCGCCCGGCTGCCCCAGGCCCCGGACAACCTGCTCGGCATGATCGACGTGCGCGGGCAGGGCGTGCCGGTGCTCGATCTGCGCCTGACGCTCGGCCTGCCGCCGGCGACCGATACCGAGAACACGCGGATCATCGTGCTGACCCTGGCCGGTCAGCACGGCGCTCTCCGGCTTGGCCTGCGGGCTGACCGGGTGTTCGAGGTCAGTGTGCTCGATGAGGCCGAACTGGATCCGCCGCCGGTGGTGAGCGGGACCTGGTCGGGGCACTGCATTGCCGGCATCGGCCGCCGCAACGGCCGTTTTGTCACCGTGCTCGATCTGGAAAGCCTGCTCGGCGCCTTCGAGACGGTCACCCGCGCCGCCTGAATCAAGTCTTCGGCACGCGATCAACCCCGATCGCGTGCCGCTTTTCGGCTGGAGACTGCCCCCGTGTCGTTACCCCAACGCCAGTTCGTCACCCGTCCCGATGGGATTGATGACGACCATTTGTCGCCGCGCGATTTCAAGCGGATCGCCGATCTCATCGGCGATCAGGTTGGCATCAAATTGCCGCCGGGCAAGCGCCTGATGGTGGAAGGTCGCCTGCGCAAACGCGTGCGCGCGCTGGGGCTGTCGGGGCTCGACGCCTATAGCGCCCGGCTGTTCCAGGGCGACGGGCTGGCGGCCGAGCTGCCGCATCTGATCGATGCGGTGACCACCAACAAAACCGATTTCTTCCGCGAGGCCGAGCATTTCGACCTGCTCGAAAGCCAGCTGGTGCCGGCGCTGCTCAACCTGCGCCGCAGCGAGCGCCAGCCGCTGCTCAAGATCTGGAGCGCTGCCAGCTCCACCGGCGCGGAGGCCTATACGCTGGCCATGGTGCTGGCTGACCTGGCGGCGCAACGCCATGATTTCCGTTTCGCCATTCTGGGCACCGATATTTCGACCTCGGTGCTGCAGCAGGCCGTGCGGGCGATCTACCCCACTGAACTGGCGGCGCCGGTGCCCCAGCTCAAGCAGCAGCGCTATCTGATGTATGGGCGCAAGCCGGGCGTCCGGCCGGAGGTGCGTATCGTGCCCGAGCTGCGCCGGCTGGTGCGCTTCGCCCGGCTCAATCTGATGGATGCCAGCTATCCCTATGACCGCGACGTCGACGTGATCTTCTTGCGCAATGTGCTGATCTATTTCGAGAAGGCCGACCAGGACAAGGTGATCCTGCGGCTGATCGATCATTTGCGACCCGGCGGTTATCTCATTCTTGGGCATTCCGAATCCATGATCGGCACGGCCGTGACCATGCGCCAGGTCGCGCCTGCCGTGTTTCAGAAGCCCTGAGTATGTCCATGACTGATCGCCGTCGCAAAATCCGGGTGCTTATCGTCGACGACAGCGCCTCGGTGCGGATGACCTTGAGCGAAATCATCGCCAGCGATCCCGAGCTTGAGGTGATGGCGACGGCGGCCGACCCCTATGTCGCGGTCGAGCGCATCCGTCAGGAAGTGCCCGACGTGATGATCCTCGATATCGAAATGCCGCGCATGGATGGGCTGACCTTCCTGCGCAAGATCATGAGCCAGCGGCCGATTCCGGTGGTGATCTGTTCCAGCATTGCCGAAGCCGGCTCGGACACGCTGCTGCAGGCGCTGGAAGCTGGGGCGGTCGAAGTGGTGACCAAGCCGCGTATCGACACCGCGCAGTTCCTGCAGGAATCGCGGATGCGCATCTGCGACGCCGTCAAGGCGGCGGCCCATGCCAAGTTCCGTGGTGTGGCCAAGGTGGCGCCACCGCTGACGGTGGAAACCAAGCTCAATGCCGACGCGATCATTCCGCCGCATTCAGCGACGCGGGCCGCCTCGGTGCGGGCCAAGCAGCCCGATACCGATCCGATCATCTGCATCGGCGCCTCGACCGGCGGCACCGAAGCGCTGCGAGACGTGCTGGAAAAGCTGCCGGCCAATAGCCCGGCCATTGTCATCGTCCAGCACATGCCGGAAAATTTCACCAATGCCTTTGCCCGCCGGCTCAATGGCCTCTGCGCCATCGAAGTGCGCGAAGCCGCGGATGGCGATGTGTTGCAGCCGGGACTGGCGCTGATCGCGCCGGGCAACCAGCATATCGTGCTGCACCGCGCCGGTAGCCGCTACACCGTGCATATCGTCGAAGGCCCGCATGTCTCGCGGCATCGCCCCTCGGTGGACGTGTTGTTCCGTTCGGCCTCGCAGGTCGCCGGCCGCAATGCCATGGGCATTATCCTCACCGGCATGGGCGACGATGGCGCACGCGGGCTGCTCGAAATGCGGGAGGCCGGTAGTCATACGCTGGCGCAGGACGAGGACAGCTGCGTGGTCTTCGGCATGCCCAAGGAAGCCATTCAACGCGGCGCGGCGGTCAAGATCGTACCGTTGAGCCGTGTCGCCGCCGAAATAGAAACCTATGCGCGTGTTCCGCATCGGTTGGGAACACCATCATGACCGCGTCTGCCCAGCACCAAGCTGCCACTTCTGCGTCCGTCAATGTCGATGCCCTGCGCAGTGTCGCGCATGGCTTGGCAACGCCACGCGACAGAATCGAAACCACCTTCGTCACCGTGGGCGCCAGGCTGGCCGAAGGCGCCACCATGCTCAACACCATCACCAAGGTGTTCGAGGCGCTGCCGGCCGAATTGCAGAGCCCCGAACTGGGCGAAGCCTCGACGCGTCTGGCCGAAGTGGGCCATGAAGCGCAGGCGATCTCTGCGCTGTTCGCCAGCGAACAGGCCGATCTTGCCCGGCTGGTCACCGTCGTGGCCGCTGCCGCGCATCCGGTGGCCGAGCTGCGCCGCACCGTCAAGATGATGGGCATCGTCGCCATCAATGCCCGCGTCGTCGCCGCCGGCGTGGTCGGCAAGGGCGATGATTTCGAGGTGTTCACCACCGATATCGCCCAGCTCTCCGAGAGCGCCAATTCCACCATCCAGCAATTCACCGCCGCTTATCGGCAGCTGACCGACGAGGTCGGGCAGGCGGCCCGCCAGCGCGGGCAGTTTGAAAACCTGCATGCCGACTCGCTGAGCGAGCTGGCCGACGATATGGACGCCGCTTTGGCCGAACTGGCGCGGCAGCGCGCCATCTCGGTCGATAGCAGCGCCGAAACCGGCCGCGTCTCGCGTCAGATTTTTGGCCGCATCGCCAATGCCGTCATGGCCTTGCAGGTCGGTGATGCCACAAGGCAGCGCATCGAGCATGTCGAAGCTGGTCTCGCCGAACTGTGCCGGATGCTCGAAGACGGTAGTCTGGGCGAAGCCGAGCAAGCGGCGGCCGCTGCCATTCTTGGCGGGCTGCAAGTGGCCCAGCTTTCGGCCGCTACCGATGCCTTTGAGGATGATGTGGCCGAAGCCGGCGAGGCGCTGCGCGACCTGGCCGCCGATGCGCGCATCATCATGGAACAGAGCCAGGCGATCTACGGACAGGGCAATGGCGCCGAGGCCTCCTCACTAGCCACGCTCAGCCAGTCGGTCCGCCATGCCGCAGCAGTGTTGCGCGACTGCGAGACCGAACGCAGCAAGCTCGAACTGGTCGCCAGCGCGGTGCTTGGCACGGTGGGGGTGTTGCTCAGCCATGTCGAGGCAGTGCAGGAGATCGAGGCCAATATGCGCCTCGTCAGCCTCAACGCTGCGGTCAAATGCGCCCAGCTCGGCCCGCGCGGCGCGGCGCTCAACGTTATCGCCAGCCAGTTGCGCGAGCTGACCGGGGAAACCGTGGCCGCTGCCGAAGGCGCCATGGCAGGCCTGCACGAAGCCGCCGGGCTGGCGCAATCCTTCGGCGCCGCCGCCAATGGCGATGCTGCCGGCCGGGTCGGCCAGCTCGAACAGGAAGCCACCGCAGCGCTGGTGTTGCTGCAGGCGGTGGACAAGGGCCTCGCCGAGGC
Organism: Devosia sp. A369; assembly: GCF_054489345.1. Taxonomy (NCBI): domain Bacteria; kingdom Pseudomonadati; phylum Pseudomonadota; class Alphaproteobacteria; order Hyphomicrobiales; family Devosiaceae; genus Devosia; species Devosia sp. A369. The sequence continues at coordinate 15,968 of NZ_JBTMWV010000002.1, forward strand.
GCTGGCGACGCTCAATCGCGACGGGCCGAACGTCATTGGGCTGTTGGGCACGGCGGCCATGACCTTCACCAGTCAGGCCAGCATTTCGGAAACCATGCGCGACCTGGAATTGCAGCTGGTCGCGGAATGTCCTGATATGGCGATGGCGCCATCAGCGGCGATTGCCGAGGCACTGGACGGCCAGCGCAAGCGCTACACCATGGACTCCGAGCGCCGCATTCACACCGAGATGTTCGGGTCGGCGAAGGCCGAGGAAGTGGTTGAGGCCGAGGTCGACGATATCTTCTTTTAGGGTCGCTGCTTGCTGGACCAAAATCGATCCATCCACCCCGTCACCACCCGGCTTGTCCGGGTGGTCCATGCGATGCGGCGGTAAAGCTGGATTGCCCGGACAAGCCGGGCAATGACGATGGCGGGAGGGTGTGGTTCGACGGACCTCAAGATGAGGGCAACCACGCGGTGACCTACCCCGAATACGGCTTGAAGTGCTTGGACAGTTTCAGCGTCTGGGCCTGATAGTTGGAACCCAGCGCCGTGCCATAGAGCCGATCCGGGGCTTCGGCGAGGCGTTCGTAGATCAGGCGGCCAATGGTTTGGCCGTGGCCGAGCAGGAACGGTACTTCGCGGCTGCGCACTTCGAGCACGGCGCGGCTGCCGGTGCCACCTGCGGCCGAATGGCCGAAGCCGGGATCGAAGAAACCGGCATAGTGGACCCGGAACTCACCGACCAGCGGATCGAACGGCACCATTTCGGCGGCGTGGGTGGGCGGCACATGCACCGCTTCGTCGCTGACCAGAATATAGAATTCGTCGGGGTCCAGCGTCAGCTCGGCGCGGCCGCGCAGCACCAGCGGGTCCCAGAAATCCAGCACGTCGAGCGCGGCCTTCTTGTCGACATCGACCACGGCGGTATGGCGGCGCGAGCGAAATCCGATCAGCCCGTTGCGGCCTTCGCCCTTGAGGTCGATCGACAGCGCCACCCCTTCACCCACCGGCACATCATTGTTGAATACCAGCGTGTCGCTTTCATGTAGCGCCTGATGCTCGGCCACGGTGAGGCGATTGTCGCCGGAGCGGAACCGCATCTGGCTGAGCCGTGAGCCGGTGCGCACCAGGATGGGGAAGGTGCGGGGGCTGACTTCGAGATAGAGCGGGCCGCGATAGCCTTCCGGCATCTGGTCAAAGCCGCGGGCCCGATCGCCGATGACGCGGGTGAAGACGTCGAGCCGCCCGGTCGAGCTTTTGGGATTGGCCGAGGCGCTGACCTTGTCGGGCAAAGCCAGGCTTTCCTGCAGCGGCACCAGATAGACGCAGCCGCGTTCCAGCACCGCGCCCCTGGTCAGGTCGATTTCATGTAGCTTGAGCGCTTCAATGCGCTCGGCCACCGAATGGCTGGGGCCGGGCAGGAAGCTGGAGCGCACGCGGAACGCCACGTCGCCCAGCCGCAAATCGAGGCTGGCCGGCTGCACCTGATCGCCATCAAAGGGGCGGTTGGCCAGAATGGCGCCCTGCTGATGCAGGCGCTCGATCAGTCGCGCGGGAAAAACCCCCTGCGGCCAGACCTGTTGCTTGTCCATGCTGTTGCGTTTCCCAGAATTTTCTTGTTGCTGTTCCCTATCAACCCATGCAATTGACGCCAACAGGCAATTGGCTTTAGATCACAGCCAGTGGTGATTTGGCCGGTCGCTTGCAGCCACTTAAAACAAATCGCTAAAGACCGTTAGGGAACCGGCCGCCTGTTTGCGTGCCGGTTTTTTTGTTTTTGAAGGCGTGACCCATGTCCAAAGCGAACAACCCCCTCAACGATCCGGCCCGCCGGGCACCCGATACACGGTTGGTTCACGGGGGCACGCATCGCTCGGAATTCAACGAGACCAGCGAGGCGCTGTATCTCACCTCGGGCTATTCCTATCCCAGCTCCGAACATGCCGAGCGGCTGTTCAATAATGAAATTCCGGGCGGGCATAACTACTCGCGCTTCGCCAATCCCACCATTGATGTGTTCCAGACCCGCATGGCGCTGCTCGAAGGCGCCGAAGCGGCGCGCGGCTTTGCCACCGGCATGTCCGCCGTCACCAATGCGGTGATGAGCCAGGTGCGGGCCGGCGACCATATCGTCGCCAGCCGGGCGCTGTTTGGCGGTTGTCGCTTCGTGGTGGAAGATTTCATGCCGCGCTGGGGCGTCACCTCGACGCTGGTCGATGGCCGCGACCCGGAGAATTTCGCCAGGGCCATGCAGCCCAATACCAAGCTGGTGTTCATCGAAACGCCGACCAATCCGACGCTGGAACTGGTCGACATCAAGGCCGTCGCCGACATCGCCCACGCCCATGGTGCCAAGCTGATCGTCGACAATGTGTTCGCCACCCCGCTGTGGCAGAAGCCGCTGGAACTGGGGGCGGATCTCGTCACCTATTCGGCCACCAAGCATATTGACGGGCAGGGTCGGGTGCTCGGCGGCGTCGTGCTCGGCAGCAAGGCGCTGATCGAGGGCGATGTGCATACCCTGCTGCGCCAGACCGGTCCGTCGCTCAGCCCGTTCAATGCCTGGGTGCTGCTCAAGGGCCTCGAAACCCTGCCGCTGCGCGTCCGCCACATGACCGATAGCGCCACGCGCGTTGCCGATGTGCTGGCCGATCACCCAAAGATCGAACGGGTGATTTATCCGCATCATCCCAGCCATCCGCAATATGAGCTGGCCAAGCGGCAGATGGAGCGCGGCTCGACGCTGATGGCGCTGGAGGTCAAGGGCGGGCAGGAAGCGGCGTTCAAGCTGTGTGACTCGCTGGCGGTGATCCTGATTTCCAACAATCTGGGCGACGCCAAGTCGATCATCACCCATCCGCGCACCACCACTCATATGCGCCTGACCGAGGAGGTGCGGCTCGAAACCGGCGTCACCCCAGGGCTGCTGCGGCTGTCGATCGGGCTGGAAGCGAGCGAGGATCTGATCACCGATCTGCTCTATGGGCTGGATCAGATTTGAGGCTGGTTTTGAATCCAGTGCATCGTTCCCACCCACGGTGTCACCCCGGCCTTGAGCCGGGGCCCATCTTGAGATCTCGGGATGGATCCCGGCTCAAGGCCGGGATGACACCGCGTTTTGGGAGGCTGAGGTGGGGCAAAGCACTCGGTGCCCTAATTTTGGCACTGCTCGCCACCCCCGCACTCGCCCAGGCGCTGCCCTATCACAGCGATCCTGATGCCCGCGAAATCCTGCCCAGCCTGACGCCGGTGCCGGCGATCCGCTTCCTGACCACCGCCGATTTCCCACCCTTCAACTTCCGCGACGCTACCGGCGAGTTGATCGGCTTCAATGTCGATCTCGCCAAGCGCATCTGCGCCGAGGTCAATGTGGCCTGCACCATCCAGGCGTGGCCCTGGGAACAGGCGGCCGATGCGCTGAGCGATGATCAGGGCGACGCGCTGATCGCCGGACTGGCGATGAGTGACGAGAATGGCGCGTTGTTCGATTTTTCCGCCACCTATCTGGCGCTGCCGGGTCGCTTCGTCACCAAGGACGCCGATATCGGGGTATTCGATGCCAAGGCGCTGGCAGGCAAGACCATCGCCGCGCGGCGGGGCAGCACGCATGAAACCTTCCTCACGCGCTATTTGCCAGAGGCCAGTGTCACCCTGTTCGATAGCGAGATCGAAGCGCTCGATGCTGTGCGCGATAGCAAGGCCGATGCGTTCTTCGGCGACGCCATGCGCGCGTCATTCTGGCTGAATGAAAATCTGGATTGCTGCGGCTTTGCCGGCGAACCCTATTTCCGGCCGCAGCTGTTCGGCGAGGGCATGGCCGTGGCCATTCCAGCCGGACATGACGCGGTGCGCCATGCCATCGACTGGGCACTGGTGCGGCTCAAGGACAATGGCGCGCTGGACGAATTATACCTGCGCTGGTTCCCGGTAGGATTTTACTAGGCCGTCGGCATGCGGCGATGCCGCGCGCGGGCGGCGGTTTCGATGGCGGCGGTGACCAAGCGGTCGAGTTCGAGCTTGTCGCGCAGCAATTCGAGGAAGCGCAGCTCTTCCTGCTCCAGATAGAGGTCGACCGAGGCCACTTCCACAGCCACTGCATAGGCGGTGTCCTGCAGTTTTTTGGGCAGGGCAGCGATGGCGTCGTCCATCACCTGGTCTAGCCCGCCGGGGCCGTTGAGCTTGTCGGCGCAGCCATTGGCCACTGCGGCCAGCCGGTTCTTGTCGAAACCGTCAAACACCGGCAATCGGCCGATCAAGGCCTGGATGCGGACCAGTTCCTTGTCCGTCATGGCGCTGTCGGACGAGGCAGCGAGGATCATCAGGTGGATGAGCGCGTCATGGGCGGCGTTGGACATTGAGCGTTCCCGTTACTGGTTGGCGCCCAACAGGTAGGCGCAGCCCAACAGCTTGGCAAGCGCCTGCGACATTGACGCAAGAGCTAGGGGATGCAACACACCGAAACTCCCAGTTCCCCCGAAAGGCTTGAACCTTGTCGCCCGTTCCTTTGCCCGTTCTCGATCCTGCGTTTTTTGACGCCGCTCAGACTGCCCGTGCCTGGCCGTTTGAGGAAGCACGCAAACTGGTCGCGCGCATCGAGAAATCGGGCAAGGGCGAAGCTGTGTTCGAAACCGGCTATGGCCCCTCGGGCCTGCCCCATATCGGCACCTTTGGCGAAGTGGCCCGCACCACCATGGTGCGTACGGCCTTCCGCCTGCTGACCCGCGACCAGGTGCCGACCCGGTTGATCTGCTTTTCCGACGATCTCGACGGCATGCGCAAGATTCCGGAGAATGTGCCGTCCAAGGAGGCGATGGAGCCGCATCTGCAGAAGCCGCTGACCTCGGTGCCCGATCCCTGGACCAATGAATATCCCAGCTTCGGCGATCACAACAACGCCATGCTGCGCCGCTTCCTCGACACCTTCGGCTTCGACTACGAATTCGCCAGCGCCACCGACTATTATCGTTCGGGCAAGTTCGACGCCGTGCTGCTGCGTGCCGCCGAACGCTTTGACGACATTATGAAGGTGATGCTGCCGACGCTGGGCGCCGAGCGGCAGGCTACCTATTCGCCCTTCCTGCCGATCTCCCCGATCAGCGGTCGCGTGCTCTATGTGCCGATGAAGGAAGTCGACGCCAAGAACGGCACCATCACTTTCGCCGACGAAGATGGCCGCGACACCACGGTGCCGGTCACCGGCGGCCACGTGAAGATGCAGTGGAAGCCCGATTTCGGCATGCGCTGGGCGGCTTTGGGCGTCGATTTCGAGATGTTCGGCAAGGACCACCAGACCAATGCGCCGATATATGACCGGATCTGCGAAATCCTCGGCGGCAAGGCTCCCGAGCATTATGTCTATGAGCTGTTCCTCGATTCCGAGGGCCAGAAGATTTCCAAGTCCAAGGGCAATGGCCTGACCATCGATGAGTGGCTGACCTACGCCAGCAATGACAGCCTGGGACTCTATATGTTCCAGAAGCCGCGCACCGCCAAGCGGCTGCATTTCGATGTCATCCCGCGCGCCGTCGATGAATATTACAGCTTTGTTGCCGCCTTCGAGCGCCAGACGACTGCTGAGCGCGTAGAGAATCCAGCATTCCATGTCCATTTTGGCAATGTGCCGAAGGTCGACATGCCGGTTACCTTCGCCCTGCTGCTCAATCTCGCCACAGCCTCGAACCCCGAGACCCCCGAAGTCATGTGGGGCTATATTTCGGCTTATGCGCCGGGTGTGTCACCGCAGACGCATCCACATCTGGATGTTCTGGTGGGCTATGCCGTCCGTTATTTCCGCGACTTCGTGCAGAAGACCTACCGGGCGCCCGATGACCTTGAGCGCGCTGCGCTCGAGGCGGTTTCGGCTGCTTTCGCCACTCTCCCGGCCGGCTCCGATAACGAGGCTATCCAAAATGCCGTCCTCGACGTGGCCCGCGGGATCGAGCGGTATCAGGACCACAAGCGAACGGGCCCGCATGGCGGCCCCGGCGTCTCTGGTGACTTTTTCCAGATGCTCTATCAGGTGCTGATCGGGCAAGAGCGCGGTCCGCGCTTCGGTTCATTTGTCGCGCTTTACGGTGTCGAGAATACCCGCAAACTGATTGCCGACGCTCTGGCGGGCAAGTTGGTCGCCTGAGGCTATGTCAGCGCTTTCCTGAAAAACACGACGCGCTGGGTTTCCTTGAAGCCGAGCGCGCCATGCATGGCCAGGCTTGCCGCATTGTCCAGGGCGGCGTCTGAAGCGAACTCGGTCACGCCTTGTTCGATGGCCCAGCGTTGCAGGACATCGATCATAGCGCGCGCCACGCCGCAGCTACGGGCCTCGGGCATGACGTAGATGCCCTCCAGAAAGGCGACTGGCGACGTGTCGCAGCCATTCACGTAATCGCGCCGCAGGCCGGCTTCGGCAAAGCCCAGCGCCAGACCGTCTTCGCTTCGAGCGATCAGGTTCACGGTGTCGCCAGCATTGACAAGAAGATGGGCGATGTCGTCCGCATGGCTGCCTCGGTCGCCCCCATCCGGCCACAGCGCATGCCGCATCATCGCCCAGTCCTCGGCATCGGCCGGCACGGCTTTGGTGATATTCACTGGCTGGCCCAGATGATCCGGGCGACCCATTCCACATCGACCAGATCGATGATGCGGGGGGAATAGGCCGGGTTGATGGAATGCAGCTCGATCTGCTTGCCGGTCTGGCGGTAAAGGATTTTGGCCATCACCTCGCCATCATGGGTCTTGAGCACCACCCGGTCGCCGCGCCGCACCTGTTCGGTGGGCGACACCACGATGCGGTCGCCCTCGCGATACAGCGGCTCCATGGAATCGCCCTGCACTTCAAGCGCATAAATCCCGCCTTCGCCCGGCGCGGGCAGGGCGATCTCGTCCCAGCCCTGGCCGGCCGGAAAGCCGGCGCTGTCGAAAAATCCGCCCGCGCCCGCTTGAGCCAGACCGAGCAGGGGCACGCTGCGGCTGGGCTGATTGTCATTCAGCTGCAAAAATGCGCCGGTGCCGGTGAGGAAGGCGTCAAAGCTCTCTCCCGTCGCTTCGAGGATCTTGGCGATGCTCTCGGTTGACGGCCAGCGTTCACGGCCATCCTTGCTGACGCGCTTGGAGACGTTAAAGGCGGTGGCGTCGAGCCCGGCGAGCTTGGCCAGCGCCGAAACGGACAGGCCATGCCGACGCGCCAGCGCATCGATTCCGTCCCAGACATTGCTGTGTGACAGCATGGCAGCTTTTCCAGTGCAGGAAACATGTCTTATTAATGGAATTAAGTCCTATTTCTACTGCCCGCGAGCGTAGTTGTAAAGAGGTGCGTCTGCGGCTTGCAGCGTCGCGCCGCCGGCTTTAGGTTCGCGCGCATGAACACCCCCGATTTCGTCTATAAGATTGCCACCGAAGCCGCCTTCGCGCCCGCCCGTACCGGCACTGCTTTTGCCGGCATGCCGATCGATGCCGCGGATGGCTATATGCATTTTTCCACCGCCGCACAGCTTGCCGAAACGCTGCGCCTGCATTTTGCCGGGCAGGCCGGATTGGTGCTGCTGGCGGTGCGCAGCGCCGATCTGGGCGCTGATCTGGTGTGGGAGCCATCGCGCGGTGGCGCGCTATTCCCCCATCTTTATGGCGGGCCCCTGCCCATTGCCGCCATCGCCTGGGAGGCGCCGCTCAGCGTCGCTGCCGATGGTTCCTGTTCGCTGCCCGAGGCTCTCCGATGATTTTTTCTGCCCTGTCGCCGCTGCTGCGCCTGCCGGCCCTGGCGGGCCTGACCCGCGAAGCGCTGCTCAAAATGGACCCGGAAACCGCCCATGGCGCCACCATCACGGCGCTGCGGATGGGCCTGGCGCCGGAGCAGTCCCATGCCGATGGCGCCGAGCTGCGCACCAGTCTGTGCGGGCTCGAGCTGACCAATCCGGTGGGCATGGCGGCCGGCTTCGACAAGAATGCCGAAGTGGCGCGGCCGCTGGCCAAGATGGGTTTCGGCATGGTCGAAATCGGTACGCTGACCCCGCGCCCGCAGGCGGGCAATCCCAAGCCGCGCCTGTTCCGCATCAGCGGCGCCGAAGGCGTCATCAACCGCATGGGCTTCAACAATGAAGGCCACGACGCCGCCTTTGCCCGCCTGCGCGGGCTGCGGATTCCGGCGGCGCTCGGCGTCAATATCGGCGCCAACAAGGACAGCGACGATTTCGTCGCCGATTATGTGCTGGGGGTGCAGCGGTTTGCTGATCTGGCCGATTATCTGACGGTCAATGTTTCCTCGCCCAATACGCCCGGCCTGCGCAATCTGCAGGCCGACGAGGCCCTGCGCCGACTGCTGGGCGAAGTGCTCGCCGCCCGCGCCAAGGCCAAGACGCGCGTGCCGGTCCTGCTCAAGATTGCCCCCGATCTCGATGAAGCGGCGCTCGACGTTATCGCCTCGGTGGTGTTGGCCACCGATCTTGATGGCTTGATCATCTCCAACACCACCGTCACCCGGGACGCCGTGGCGGGCCTCGAGAACGCCAGTGAAGCCGGGGGACTGTCCGGCAAGCCGCTATTCGCGATGTCCACCCAGCGGCTGGCGCAGATGCGCCAGCGCGTCGGTGCTCTGCCGATCATTGGCGTTGGCGGCATCCATTCGCCGCAATCGGCTCTGGCCAAGCTGGAAGCCGGTGCCAATGCCATCCAGCTTTATTCGGCGCTGGTATTTGGCGGCCTGGACATGCTCGACCGGCTCAAGCGCGGCCTGGTGGCGGCCGTGCGGGCTGAGGGCAAGACCAATATCAGCCAGTTGGTGGGAACCAAGACCGATGATTGGGCCGCAGGTCGGGGGCAGATTTAGGCAATCCGCCCCGACGTTGCCTTCAGCTCTTTTCCGCGCCGATCGAGAATAGCGCTTCGAACTGGCCGTCTTCGATACGGGCGGCGGCGATCACTGCCTGGGTGCGGCTATCGACGTCGAGCTTTTGCAGGATCGCCGAGACATGCGCCTTGACGGTGGCTTCCGAGATCGACAGTTCATAGGCGATCTGCTTGTTCATCAGCCCGTCGCTGAGCATCATCAGCACTCGCACCTGTTGCGGGGTGAGGGTCGCGAGCCGGCGCATCAGCGCGGTGTGGGCGTCATCGCCACCCAAAGTGGTGCCTTCCGGCACAAAGACCTCACCCGACAGCACGGTTTCGATGGCGCGGCGGATTTCGGTCGGACCGACGGATTTATGAAGATAACCGGCAGCGCCCAGCTCGAAGGCGCGGCGGATCACGGTGTTGTCCTCGACCGCCGAGATAATCATCACCGGAATGTCGGGATATTGTGCGCGCAGCAGCAGCAGGCCGGAAAAGCCTCTGACGCCGGGCATGTTGAGATCGAGCAGCACCAGGTCGCAATCGCGGTCGGCGTCGAGCGCGGCGCTGAGCCCGTTGAGATCGCCGGATTCCTCGACGGTGACGGTGGCGTCACCCCCTGACAGGGTCTGCCGCAGCGCCGCCCGGAACAAGGGGTGATCGTCGACGATGATGATGCGGCGGCGGGTCATGGCGGGCAATGGCTCCTCTGGGCGTGGCCTGGGATGTGTCGATCCCGAATCGGTGATCTCGATTTCTGAGGAAATCAGGTCCTAAGGCCTCTGGCTCTTGCATATTGCAGCAATACTTAACGGGTTCTTTACCATGTTTTCTCAAGAGTAACCGTCATACCTTCGTGTTGAATCGCGAGGGGTCCGCCGCTTCATGACAGGGACTGACCATGGCCCGCGCCCACCCCATCCAGGATATGTCCGAGTTGGCCTCAGAGCCGCAGCCCGGAGAGTGGCACGCTCTGCGTGGTGAACTCGTCGCCCTGCTGGATCAGGTCGAGGGGCGCTATGCCCGCGTCGAACGTCCCGAGCCGGCGCTGACCGGCCTCAGCCGCCGCGTGCGCAATCTGCGCGATCAGGTGGAACGTCCCGAGCCGGCCGTGCGCCGCCGCGAGGCGCTGCGCACCGTCAAGCGCGCGGTTGATCGCTTCAGCGAGCGCGACGAACTTGAACATCACCTCGACCAGCAGGATGAGCTGACCAGCGCCATTGCCGAAATCCGCGGCCGGCAGCTGTCTGCGCCCGCCGCCGCATTGGGCCGCCGCGCCACCGACCTGCCCGAGTTCCGCGAACTGAGTGCGCTGGTTGGTGGGCTGTCCGGCCGCCTCGAACGGCTCGAAGGCGAACTCAAGTCGCAGCGCGCCAGCAATGGCAGCGTGCGCGAGGTCGCCGACCAGGTCGAACAACTGACCCATGTGGTGGAATTGCTGGCCGGTGCCGTTGGCGAGACCGGCCAGGTCAAGCGCCTTGAAGCGCAGATCGGGGCGTTGGCCGCGCTGATCGAAAGCGGGCCGCGCGTCGATTTGTCGGCGATCAATGGCCGGCTGGACGATGTTTCGGCCACCGTGGGCAAGCTGGCCGAATTGCAGGCCCAGCAGATGGAGCGCGAGATTGCGCGCGAGGACCGCAGCGCCGAGGCGGCGATGAACACTGGCGCGGCGCTTGAGCCGGCCATGCACGCCATCGAAACAAGCGTGCGCAATGTCTATGACCGCATCGACTCCATCGAAAAGAATGTCACGCTGTCGGCCGGCGATTTCGAGCGGCTGACCAGCGAAATGGCCGCCTTTACCCAGGCTATGAAAAATAGCGAAACCGCGCCCGCCAAGCTGGTGGCCAAGGTCGAGGCGCTGGCCTCCCAGATCGGCGGTCTCGATACCGCCAATGGTGACGTGGCCGGGCTTAAGCAGGATATCGCGGCTCTGCGCGATGCGGTGATGGCCGGCATGGAGCCGCGCTTCCTGCGCATTGAAAGCCAGCTCGAAGCCCTGTCCGACCGCATGGCGCCCGGTGGCGACACCGCCCAGGTCGAAAGCCAGCTCAAGCTGTTGATGGCGCGCATGGATGAAACCGGCGTCCAGCTCAATGGCCTAGCCAAGCTCTATGCCAATCCGTCCGATCCGGCTGAGATGGAAGCCATCGCCACCCTGGTGGCGGAGCGCACCAGCGACGCGCTGACCCGCAAGGCGCCAGCGCCGGTGGCCATGTTCGGCCCCGATAGCCTCAAAAGCATCGAAGACCGCATCACCGGCCTGATCAAATCGGCCGGCAAGACGCCCGATTACGAGACGTTGGCCGCCCTGGTGGCCGAGCGCACCTCGGAAGCCTTTGCCCGCGCCAACCCCGCCGGAGCCGATAGCGGTTCCAGCGAAGCCAGCATGACGGCGCTCGAAAAGCGCATGGCGGCGCTGTTCAATACCGCCGGCAAGGATACCGCCGAGCGGCTGACCCGGCTTGAAGCCGCCTTGGGCGAGCGGCAGGATCGTGCTGCTGCGCCGGTTGCCACGCCAGCGCCGGCCCGCTCCGACGCAGCTGACGGCGAGCAGTCCCGTATCGACGCCATGCTCTCGGCTCTGGCCAGCCCGCAGCCCGCCAAAAGCGATCTGATGCCGGCCAATCCGGGCGATGACGCGCCGCTGGTCGATCCCGGTTTCAAGAATGCCGGTCCGGTGCGGAGCGCGCTCGACGCCAAGGCCGCCACGCGCCCATCGACGTCCGCACCCGAAGCCTCGCCCCGACCGGCCTTCGATCCGGCCAGTGTCGAACGTCCGGCGCGGCCGCAGTCGAGCTTTGCCCAGTCCGACGCCGATCCGTTTGCCCCGACCGCCGCTGCGCAGGCAACTGCCCCGCAGGTTGATCTGCCTCTGGGCCAGAACAGCACCAGCACCTTCGTCGCCGCCGCGCGTCGCGCCCAGCGTGCCCGCCAGGAAGCTGAGCCCGCTACCGTCAGCAGCAATTCGCTGATCAGCCGCGCGTTGGCCCGGGTCATGCCCAGCCCGACCCCTGCCGAACCGGTGACCGGTGAGGCGGCCGCGCCGAAAAAGGCCGAAAAGCCCGCCAAGCCGGTCAAGGAAAAGAAGGTACAGAAGGCCGAGGAGCCCGTCGCGGCACCGGCACTTGGCCGCGACACCGATAGTGCCGCTTTGGCCGACCAGCCGAGCTTCCTCACCCGCCACCGCCGTCCGCTGCTGCTCGCCGCCACTCTGGTGGCGGTTTCGATGCTCGCGCTGAATCTGGTGATCCAGCGCATGGGGGCAGTGCCGCAGCCGGCCCCCCCGCCCATCGATACCGGGATCGAGATGCCGTCGGCCACGCCGTCCGCCACCGATGACGTGTCACTGGTGCTGCCCGAGCCGCGCGTGATCGACATGGTCGATGACACCGCGACGGCCTCGATCAGTCCCCGCCAGACCATGAGCTTCACCGTGCCGGTCGCTACCACGCCGATGCCGGCATCGCTGCTCGCCCTGTCGGCAAACGACGCGGTCGACGATGTTCCGACCGACATTGCGCCCGACGTCACCGGCAGCATTTCCGCTGTCGCCGCCGTCGAAACCTTCGAGCTGCCGGTCGAAGGCGCCGGACCGCTCGAATTGCGCCAGGCCGCCGCCGATGGCGACGCCCGCGCCCAGTTCGAAGTCGCAGCCATCTACACCGAAGGCCGCGCCGTCACCCAGGACTATGCCGAGGCCGCCAAATGGTATGAGCGCTCCGCTGCGCAGGGCTTCGTGCCGGCGCAATATCGCCTCGGCAATCTCTATGAAGCCGGGCAGGGCGTCGAAAAAGATCTGGAGATCGCCAAGCTCTGGTACCAGCGCGGCGCCGAGGCGGGCAACCGTATGGCCATGCATAATCTGGCGGCGCTCTATGCCGGGGGCCTGCTGGGCGAGCAGGAATTCGAAACCGCTGCCGAATGGTTCGCCCAGGCCGCCGCACGCGGCATGACCGACAGCCAGTTCAATCTGGGCATGCTCTATGCCCGCGGGCTGGGCGTCGAGCAGGATTTCGAGCAGTCCTACAAATGGTTCTCACTGGCCGCCGACAATGGCGACGCCGATGCCGGCAAGGCGCGCGACGATATTGCCAAGTCGCTCAGTGCCGAAGCGGTGAGTCGCGTCACCGGCGAGTTGGCGGGCTGGACGGCCGAGCCGATCGATCTGGCCGCCAATTTCGCGCCGATCGGCACCTGGTCGAGCAGTTTCGATCCGGGCCAGTCCATCTCCACGCGGGACGTGGTCTCCAAGGTGCAACTGGCTTTAGGCAAGCTGGGCTTTGATGTCGGGGTTCCCGATGGCCTGGCCGGACCCAAGACGGCCGAAGCCATCAAAGCCTTCGAGCGCGGCGCGGGCATGAGTGAAAGCGGTGCGATCAATCCCCGTCTGCTGGCCGTTCTGGGCAGCCAGCCGGTCTAGCACCAATCCAGATCTGACACCGTCCGGACCCGGTTCTCAGCGTCCGATCACAAAAACACCAGTTTCCACCCTGTGGCGGAAACCTTTGACCTATTGTTGACGTACGATCCTGTAAGGTCGTGCGGCGTAGTGATTTTCGAAACGGATCAGGGACTTGCAGATCTATCTGCCGATCGCCGAGCTGTCCGTGAACCTCTTCTTTCTCGTGGGGATCGGAGGGGCGGTCGGTTTTTTGTCGGGCCTGTTCGGGGTTGGCGGCGGCTTCCTGCTGACGCCCCTGCTGATTTTCTCCGGCGTGCCGGCTCCGGTGGCGGTGGCCTCGGTCACCGGCCAGGTGGTGGCGGCCTCGACCTCGGGGGCGTTGGCGCATTACCGGCGCGGTGCCGTCGATCTGCATCTGGCGCTGTATCTGGTGCTGTCCGGGGTGCTCGGCGCCTTTGGCGGCGTGGCGGTGTTTGCCGTGCTGCGCGACGCCGGCCAGCTCGATCTGGTCATCTCGCTCGGCTTTCTCATTCTGCTCGGCTCGGTCGGCTCTCTGATGCTGGTCGAATCCACCCGCGCCATTCTCAAGCAGCGTCAGGGCGTCGTGGTGCGCGAGCGCCTGCCCAACCAGCATAACTGGATGCATGGACTGCCGCTGCGGGTCCGGTTCAAGAAATCCCGGCTCTATATCAGCGTGCTGCCGGTGCTGGTGATCGGGTTGTTCATCGGCTTTGTCGGTTCGCTGCTCGGCGTCGGTGGCGGCTTCATCATGGTGCCGGCGCTGGTCTATCTGCTGCGGGTGCCGGGCAATGTCGTCATCGGCACCTCATTGGCCCAGGTGGTGGCGATGATGGCGGCGACCACCATCCTGCATGCGGTGCAGAGCCAGAGCGTCGACATGATGCTGGCCTTCTGCCTGATGGTGGGCGGCACCGTCGGCGCCCAGTTCGGCGCCTCGGCCGGCAAATATCTGCGCGGTGAACAATTGCGGGGCCTGTTGGCCTTGCTGGTGCTGGCTGTCGCCATCCGCTTCGGCCTGACCCTGGTGCTGGCGCCGAGCGATCCGTTCAGCATGGCGGTGCTGGGGATCAGCCGATGATCCGGTGTTTTGTTCTGCTGCTCGCGCTGCTGTTTACCGTGCCGGCCCAGGCCGAGCGGCTGGTGTCGCAGCTGTCCAACGACAATGTCGAAATCACCTCGAGCTTTGATGGCGAGCGGATGACGTTCTTCGGCACCATCGCCCCCGATGCCGGCTCCGAGCAGAAATTCGTGCAGGGGCCGTTCCATGTCGTGGTGGTGGTGGTGGGCCCGACGCAGAACCGCGTCGCCCGCCAGATGACCAATAATTTCGGCGCCTGGATCAACACCGATCAGGTCGAGTTCCGCAATTTCCCAAGCTATTTCCACGTGCTGTCGAGCAGCCGGCTGACCGACATCACCGATGTCACCACCCTGACCGCCAACGCCATCCTGCCCGAGGCCTATACGCTGTCGACCACCAGCGCCGATTGGTGGAAGACCGCAATCTTCGGCCGCGAACTGGTGCGGCTGATGACTGAAGAGGGCCTGTTCGGGGTGCAGGAGAACGCCGTCAATTTCCTCGCCGACAATTTCTATTCGGCGCGCCTGACCCTGCCCAGCAACGCGCCCCCCGGTCCCTATATCGCCCTGACCTATGTGTTCAAGAATGGCGAGATCATCGCCCGCAAGTCGGAAGGCTTTGCCGTGCGCAAGATCGGCTTCGAGCGTTTCCTGGCGCTGACCTCGGTGCAGCAGCCATTTCTCTACGGCCTGGTCTGCGTGCTGCTGGCGCTGTTCACCGGCTGGCTCGGTGGCGTGGTGTTCCGGCGCTAACCGCGCACCAGCCGCTTGGGGCTGACCGGATACGTCCGGTCCTTGCCCAGCATGGTGACTTCCAGCGCCGGCCAGTGGAACAGGCCGACAAAGGCCGGCGACAGGATATTGATCGAGCCGGTCGACGATCCATAGGCGGGCAGGATCATGAGCCGGTTGTCGTGGACAAAGCAGGGGCGGCGGGTCGAGCGGCCCTGCATCAGCACATGCGCGGCGGGGTGCAAATGTCCGCTGATTACCCCATTGGCACCGCGTTGCGGTTCATGCGCCAGGGTCAATCCGGCCAGTTCGAGCTCCGGCAGGCAAATGCCGCCGATGGCGTGCGGGGCCGGATCGTGATTGCCCGACAGCCAGATGCACTCGACCATTTCGGTCACCGCATCGAGCCGCATCCGGTCCGCATTGGTCAGCAGCTTGCTCGCATCAGCGCGATGAAAACTGTCGCCGAGCGACACCAGACGCTGCGCATGAGTGCGCCGCAGATCGGCTTCGAGCCGCGCCAACGTCAGGCCGGTATCATAGGGCGGCAGCAACTGGCCGCGCCGGGCAAAGCTGGCCATTTTTTCAAAATGCAGATCGGCGACCAGCAGGGTGCGCTCGGCGTGCCAATAGAGGGCACCCGAAGGCAGCGGCTCAAAATTATGTCCGGCAAAGCGCAAGATCGGCGTCTCCGTGACCTCGGCTTGATATTGGGGCTGATTCAACTCTGGCCCATCGCCTCTTTCAGCAATTCGTCGGCTGCTTCCGCCATAGCAGATTCGCGGCCTTCCCCGAAAATGGGTTCCTTGCCGATATCGAGCAGCAGCGGCACGGCGAGAGGCGAGACGCGCGCCAGCGGCTTGTGCACGATGTGGCTGCGAATGCGGGCCAGCATGGTGCCCAGCCGCTCGATATCGAGCAACCCGCGCGCGGCGTCGCGGCGGGTGGCCTGAATGAGAATGTGATCGGGCTCGTGCTGATACAGCACGTCATAGATCAGGTCCGAACTCATGGTGATCTGGCGGCCCGATTTCTCCTTGCCGGGATGACGGCGCTCGATCAGCCCGGAGATGATGGCGCAGTTGCGGAAAGTGCGCTCCATCAGCGCCGATTCATCGAGCCAGGCTTCCAGATCGTCGCCCAGCATGTCTTCGGCAAACAATTCATCCAGCGATAGCCGCTTGCTGCGGATCAGCCCGGACAAATCGCCCAGCCCCCAGATGGCCAGCGCATATTCGGATGCGACAAAACCCAGTGGCCGGGCGCGGGCGCGTTCCAGCCGTCGGGTCAGCAGCATGCCCAGGGTTTGGTGCGCCAGGCGGCCTTCGAAGGGGTAGCACACCAAATAGTTCTGCGTGCCATGGGGGAAGGTTTCCACCAGCAGGCTATCGCGCTTGGGCAGCACCGAAATATCGCGCTGCAGGCGCAGCCAGTCGCTCACCTGATCCGGCAGCACCGACCAGCTTTCGGGCGTATCGAGCAGCTTGCGCACCCGCTCGGCCAGATAGGTTGAGAGCGGGAACTTGCCACCCATGTAGCTGGGAATTTTCGGGTTGGCCGACTGGGCGCGCGACACGAAGGCCTCGTTGTCGCGCATGCCCTCGAAGGCGACGATTTCGCCGCCGAACATAAAAGTGTCGCCGATCAGCAGCGTGCCGAAGAAATATTCCTCCATTTCCCCCAGCACCCGCCCGCCAGCGCCTATGGGGCTATTGCTTTGGCCCTTCTTGACGCCGCGCGCTCGCACCAGCCGAACCCGCACCATCGGTTCCTCGATGATGGTGCCGATATTGAGCCGATATTGCTGCGCCACCTGCGGATTGGCGATGCGCCAGTGGCCATCGTCGGTCAGCTTGAGGCGGGCATAGCGCTCATAGGCGCGCAGCGCGTAGCCGCCAGTGGCGACGAAATCCAGCACCCGGTCGAACTGGCCCCGCGGCAGGTCGCGATAGGGCCAGGCGCGGCGGATTTCGTCGTAAAGCGCGTTGGCGGCAAAGGGGGCGGCGCAGGCCATGCCCAGAATATGCTGGGCCAGCACGTCATAACCGCCCGACACTGGGTCTTCGCTATCCTGATGGTTCTCGGCCACGGCTTCCACCGCCGCCTCGCATTCGAGCACTTCGAAACGATTGGACGGCACCAGCACGGCCTTGGACGCCTCGTCGAGCCGGTGATTGGCGCGGCCGATGCGCTGCAGCATGCGCGAAGACCCTTTGGGTGCACCGACCTGTACCACAAGATCCACATCGCCCCAGTCGATGCCCAGATCGAGCGTCGAGGTGCAAACCACGGCCTTGAGCTTGCCCGAGACCATGGCGCTTTCCACCTTGCGGCGCTGTTCCACCGAGAGCGAGCCATGATGCAGCGCAATCGGCAGCATGTCGTCATTGATCGCCCACAGCCCCTGAAACAGCATTTCGGCCTGGCTGCGGGTGTTGACGAAGAGCAGCGTGGTGCGGTGCTGCTTGATGGTTTCGTACAGCTCACGATGGGCATAACGGCCCGAATGCCCGGCCCAGGGCAGGCGCTCCTCGGTGGCGAGTATGGACAGCACCGGCGGCGCGCCGCCCGTGGCGGTGAGCAGATGGGTTGGCCGCTGCGGCACCGGCTGGGCAATCCAGTCGCGCAGCAGATCGGGCCGCGCCACCGTGGCGCTGAGCGCGGTGATATGCAGATCGGGCGCCAGTTTGGCGATGCGGGCCAGCGCCAGCGACAACAATTCGCCGCGCTTGGAGGTGACCAGCGCGTGCAATTCATCCAGCACGATGCGCTTGAGTGAGCCGAAGAACAGATCGGCATGCGGATGGCTGATCAGCAGGCAGAGCTGCTCGGGCGTGGTCAGCAGAATATGCGGCGGCTTTTGCCGCTGCCGGGCGCGGCGCGATTGCGGCGTGTCGCCGGTGCGGGTTTCGGCGGTGATGTTGAGGCCCATTTCCAGAATGGGCGTATTGAGATTGCGCTGTACGTCGACCGCCAGCGCTTTGAGCGGGGAAATATAGAGCGTGTGCAGCCCCTCGAACTTGCCCTCCGCCAGATCGACCAGCGTCGGCAGGAACCCGGCCAAGGTTTTGCCGGCGCCGGTCGGGGCGATCAGCAGCGCCGAGGCATCGTCCTGCCAGCTGGCGAGAACGTCGAGCTGATGCGCCCGCGGGGACCAGCCTTTGCGGGCGAACCAGTCGGCGATGATGGGGGGCAATACCGGGGTCAAAAATCCCCCCTTCCAGCCTCCCCCGCAAGGGGGGAGGTGTCGTTCCGTGATGGCGGCACGATCTCACCAAACCCACCGGCCCAGCACCTCCCCCTTGATGGGGGAGGCCGGGAGGGGGTGTGGGTTGAGCACAAACTTGGCAAGTCACACCTTCTGCAAATCGAGAAACACCCTATATGATCCCCCAGCACCACAATAGGGCGAGGCCAGCATGAGCGATCAACCCCAGACCGAGACGCGGCGTTCCCCGATCGAGCGCTTCTTTGGCGGGCATCCCATCAATGTCATGCTCAAGCTGGCGTTCATCTCGCTGCTGGTCGGCTTTGCCATGAGCGTGTTTGGCGTCGACGTGCAGGGCGTGGTCAATGGGGCCATCGATCTGGTGCGCGAGGCGTTGCGCGATGGCGCCGGTCTGTTCCGCAATCTGGGCGGCTATATCGCCACCGGCGCGGCGCTAGTGGTCCCGATCTGGTTGCTCATCCGCCTCAGCAAGGGGCGCGGCTGAAAGCGCCTTTCCCTTCTCCCTCCTGGGGGAAGGTGCCCAAGGGCGGATGAGGGGCGATACTTGAACGATCCCTGCGCTGCAATGCCGCTGTGGGAGGCGGCGGCGATCCTGTGCTAGGAAACGCTGATCCCTCCGAGTTTTTCCCATGCCCACCAATCCCCGCCCGCAGCATCCGTTCGACGTGCGCCACGCCGATGTGTGGAAAATTGCGCTGCCGGCCTCGGTGGCCTTCATCACCGAGCCACTGGTGGGCATTGTCGATATCGCCGTCATCGGCCGGCTGGGCGATGCCGGCATGCTGGGCGGGCTGGTGCTCGGCGCGCTGCTGTTCGACATCATTTTTTCGCTGGCCTATTTCCTGCGCATCGGCACTGCCGGGCTGACGGCGCAGGCGGTTGGTGCGCGCGACCCGCGTGACGGGCTGCTGCATGTCAGCCGCGCCATCCTGCTCGGTGTCGGCATCGGCGTGTTGATGATCGCGCTGGCTGCGCCGACCTTATGGCTGGCGACGCTTGCCCTGGCGCCTGAGTCCGGGGCGAGTACCGCGCTGGCGGAGTATTTCAACGTCCGCATCTGGTCGGCGCCGTTCTCGCTGGTCAATTACGCGCTGCTCGGCTGGTTCTATGGCCGGGCCTCGGCCAAGACCGGCATGGCGCTGCAGATGCTGCTGCATGGCATCAACATCATTTTCAGCATCGGCTTTGTCTATTGGCTGGGCTGGGGCGTGGCCGGCGCAGCGGCGGGCACGGTGCTGGGGCAGGTGGTGGCCAGCATTGTCGGGCTTGCCGTGCTGCTGCGGCACTATGGCGGGCTGCGCGCCGTGCTCGGCAAGATCGCGCCGGGCGAATTGCTCGACGCCGTCGCGCTCAAGCGCATGTTCGGGCTCAGCCGCGATCTGATGATCCGTTCGGCAGCGCTGATGGGCGCCTATGGCTGGTTCGCAGCACAGGGCTCGCGCATGGGCGAGGTGGCGCTGTCGGCCAATGCGGTGCTGCTCAACCTGCTGATGATCATTGCCTATTTCCTCGACGGCATCGCCCAGGCGGCCGAGCAACTGACCGGCAAGGCCGTGGGCGCCAATTGGCGACCGGCCTTCGATCAGGCCTATGGGCTGAGCATGCTGTGGGGCCTGATCCTGACGCTGACCTTGGGTGTGGCCTGGTATCTGGCCGGGCCATTGGTGATCGGGTTGATGACCACCAATGCCGAAGTGCAGGCCTATGCGCTGACCTATCTGCCGATCGCGGCGCTGTGCACCGTCACCTTCATGCCGGCCTTTGTCTATGACGGCATTCTGGTGGGCACCACGCTCAATGCCACCATGCGCAATGGCATGGTGATTTCGCTAGTGGTGTTCCTGGTGGCGGCGCTGGCGCTGGAGCCGGTGCTGGGCAATTGGGGGCTGTGGGCCGCCATGCATTGCTGGTTCGTGGCGCGCGGCGCGATCTATTGGTGGGCGCTGGAGCGGCGCAAGGCAGGGCTGTTCACCGCTATAGCCTGAGGCGCAACGGCTAGCCGGTGCGCTTGACCGTGGTGCGGCTCTGATTGGCCAGCCCGCTGATCGCGGCGCGTAGCGCGGCGGGTTTGACCGGCTTGTTGACCACGGCAATGCCGCGCTCTTCGGCCAGCGCCCGCACCGCCGGACTGCGGTCGGCAGTGACCAGCGCCGCCGGCAGATGGCCACCCAGATTGTGCCGCAGCCATTCGATGGCATCGAGGCCAGAAGTTTGGTCGAGATGGTAATCCATCAGCACCAGATCGGGATACCAGCCTTCGAGCAGCCCCTCGCGGTCGATCTGCTTGAGCGACAGAGCGCTGCGCACATCGCAGCCCCAATGCCGCAGCAGCCCCTCCATCGCCTCGATGATGGCCCGCTCATTGTCGACGCAGAGGATCTTCAGCCCCAGCGTGCCGAAGCTGATTTCGGTGGGCGCGATGCTGGCTTCCTCGGTGGCGCGGACGGTGCGCGTCGACGGCAGGAACAGCGAGAAGCGCGAGCCGCGACCTTCGGTGCTGTCGAGTTCGAGCGTCAGCCCCAGCGCAGTCACCAGACGCTGCACGATGGATAGGCCCAGCCCCAGTCCCTGCGCCATGCGGGCGCCGCGTTCGAGCCGGGAGAATTCAGCGAACAGCAGCTTGTGCTGGTCGCGATTGAAACCGATGCCGGTATCGACCACGTCGAGCCGCAAGCGGCTGCCGCGCCGTCGGAAGCCGACCAGCACCTTGCCGCCGGATGGGGTATATTTGATGGCGTTGGACACCAGATTTTGCACGATGCGGCCGATCAAGGCCCGGTCTGCCAGCACCGAGCCATCGGTGCCGACAACGCGCAGGGTAATATTGCGCGCCCGCGCCATAGGCCCGAATTCCAGCTCGATCTTTTTGAGCACATCGCGCCCGGCCACTGGCGCCAGCATCGGCTTGAGCGCACCGCTGTCGATGCGCGAAATATCGAGCAGCGCGCCCATGATTTCCTCGACCGCCGTCAGGGACGCCTCGATGGAATTGGCCAGATCGGCCAGCCCGGTCGATTTGGAGCGCTCGATCAGCGTCGAGGTATAGAGCCGCGCCGCGTTGAGCGGCTGCAGCAGGTCATGGCTGGCCGCGGCGAGAAACCGCGTTTTGTCGTGATTGGCGGCATCGGCCTTGGCGCGGGCGGTTTCAAGCTCGGCATTGACCCTGGTCAGCGCCGCCGTGCGTTCGGCCACCCGTTCTTCCAGCGACTGGTTCATCCCCGCCAGTTCCCGCTCGGCCCGCACCCGCGCCGTCACGTCGGAAAAGCTGACCACCAGGCCGCCATCGGGCAGGCGACTGGAATGAAATTCGAGCATCTGCCCGGCATTACCCAGCCGCTGCGTCACCGTGCTGGGCATCGCGGTCAGCACATTGATGCGCTCAATGGCCAGCCGCGCCGCGTCGCCGACGCCCAGATCGCCCCGGTCGGCCAGAAACAGCGCGATGTCGAATAGCGGCGTGCCGATTTTGATCAGCTCGGGCGGCAGCGCCAGCAGCGTGTTGTAGCGGCTATTGGACGTGGCCAATCGCAGGGCGGCGTCAAACACCGCAACGCCTTGCGGAATATGGTCGAGCGCCTGTCTGAGACGGGCTGCTTCATCGCCTTTGTGAGCGGGCATTTTGGTGGCAGTCCTGGGCTGTCGGGGTGCGGCCGGACTATCGGCTCGCCATGAAACCTGCGCAAGACCTACTGTGGACCCATTGCATTTAGCCGTCAGCTAAGGAATTCTTAATCCCCGCATATCGTGCGGCCGTCTTGGGTAGGGACGGACACCAAACTAGAGAGCCAGCAATGTTCAAGGAATTCAGGGACTTCGCCATCAAAGGCAATATGATTGACTTGGCGATCGGCGTGATCATTGGTGCTGCCTTCGGCGCCATCGTTTCCTCCATCGTCGACGACGTGTTCATGCCGCTGATCGGGTTGATCATCGGTGGCATCGATTTTTCCAATCTGTTCATCGTCCTGTCCAACCCCGACAACATTGCGGTGCCCTCGCTCGCCGCCGCCAAGGATGCCGGTATCGCCACCCTCAATATCGGGTTGTTCATCAACGCCGTGGTGAAATTCACCATCATCGCCTTCGTGCTGTTCATGGTGGTCAAGGGCATCAACAAGCTCAAGCGCCAGGCCGCTGCCGAGCCCGTGGTCGAAGCCCCCGCGCCGAGCAAGGAAGAAGTGCTGCTCACCGAAATTCGCGACGCGCTGCGCGCCAGCCCGCGCTAAACCAGACCGGCCGGCGATCCCTGGTCGCCGGCCTTTCCTTTGCCAAAAATATAGGATTGAATTCCGTTAACATTTGCGCGATAGGCAAATAAACCTAATATATAGGTGGTCTATGGCGATTATGTATTTGACAAACCCATGTACTTGAGGTCTAATGATCTCAAGGAGTTACCTCTATGTCCGTTCTTTCCAAGCCCTATTTCCACGATGAAGCCGCTGCTCTTGCTCATGTTGAAGCAACGCTTTGGGAAAATGGTCCTGTGTGCCCGCATTGCGGGGGTGTCGAGCGGATTTATGTCCTAAACAACGTCCGTACCAAGCCTTCCAAGAAGAACCCGGAAGGCGTTATCCGCCACGGCCTCAAGAAGTGCGGCCAGTGCCGTAGCCAGTTCACGGTTCGCATCGGCACCATCTTTGAGGAAAGCCACCTAGAACTGCACAAGTGGTTGCAGGCCATTCACCTGATGGTGTCGAGCAAGAAGGGCGTCTCTGCCCACCAGATTCACCGGACGCTTGAAGTCACCTACAAGACCGCTTGGTTCCTTGCGCACCGCATCCGCGAAGCAATGCGCGCTGGCGACCTGTCCCCGATGGGCGGCAACGGTTCCGTGGTTGAGGCGGATGAAACCTACTTCGGCAAGACCGAAGAACAGCCGACCACTCGCACCAGCGGCCAGCCATTCAAGTCCAAGACCCGTCGCGGCCCTTCTGGCAAGCGCGCGGTTGTCGCTCTGGTTGAGCGCGGCGGCTCTGTCCGTTCCTTCCACGTTGACCGTGCGGACGTAACCACCGTGGGAAACATCGTCGCTGCCAACGTCAACCGCGAGACGATTCTGAACACCGACGAAAGCCGCCTCTACACCAAGATTGCCCGCGAGTTCCTTGGCCACGAGACGGTCAACCACGGCGCTGAGGAATACGTTCGCGGCGAGGCCTACACGAATACCATCGAAGGCGTATTCAGCATCTTCAAGAGGGGGATGAAAGGCGTGTACCAGCACTGTTCTGAAAAGCACCTGCACCGGTATCTGGCTGAGTTCGATTTCCGGTACAATAACCGTATTGCCCTTGGGGTTGATGATCAGGCTCGCGCCGGTCACGCCCTCCGTGCTATCGTCGGCAAGCGGTTGACCTATCAAACAGTTGGTAGGTAAGGGGGCCCGTTTACATGGCGCGTATCGAGTAGGCCGGAAGATGGCCCGTTTGCGATTCAAGCTAGAAATTAATCCCGGAGGCCATGGCGTCCGACTGGATAAGCTTGGAAAACTGTCGGGCTCCGTGGAGCGGTTTCTCCGTAACTTGGCTGACGATGCTGGCGCGAAAATATCGATTGGCGATCTGGTCGCCTCCGATTTCTACGATAGCTCCTTTGGCAGCACCGTTGAGAGCTACAGTGAATTTGATACTGCAGCAGTTGCCGGATTTGACGCGGGTATTGAGTTTTTCTCGTCCTATGGTCTGACGAAGGCGCCGCAACGGGTTCCCTCCAACTTCACCAAGAAGACCATCCAAAGCTTCGTCGCGCTAGGCGCTGAAATGGACAATGACGAAGCAATTCGCATTGGCTTGCTGACCGGCGCTGATGATGAGCCGAGGTGGGAGAAACTGACCAAGTCGGCAGCGGTGCTGATGAAGGAAGCCCTAGAGGAGCCGTTCACCTACCAAGGGTCGCTCCAAGGGCGACCCGCGACTTGGTATAAGGAAAATGGGTACTTCAATTTGAAGGACTTCGCGTCCGCTGCGACGGTGAAGTGCGCATACGCGGCGGGTCTTTACGCAAAGGTCTATGCGGCATTCGAAGACAAGGACGCAGTTGTACACCTTGGCGGAATGATCACGGCAGATCGCCTCACTGGCTCCCCAACGGAAATGACGGTGAGTGACGTTCTGGTTTATCCTCGCCTGAGTGACGCAGAGTTTTCTGCCCTACCAGGCAGCGTCAAAGACATGATTGGCGACGAAGACGTAGTTTCCTTTTTGGACAGAACGAGGGGCGATGACTAGGGTTTACCTAGACGCCTGCTGTTTTATCGAGATGTTGAAGGAGGAGCGGAAGCTCCCTCTAGATCATCCAGAAGACGCAGATATGACCAAGCGCCTTCTCAACGCCAGCCGGGATGGAAAAATCGAGGTCTGGACCTCGATGATGACCGTTGCGGAAGTGCTGCGCGTGGACCGAATGCAAGAGCCGGACGAGGCGTTGAAAAACCGGATTGAGCGATTGCTTCTATCTGGCAAAGACGGTGTGCAAGTACATGGCATGTCGCCCTTCGTGGCCATACGTGCGCGTGACCTTTATTGGAATGAAGGGTTTTCCGAAAAGGCAGCAGACCGCATTCATGTCGCCACGGCTCTCGATTTAGGGTGCGATGAGATGCTTTCGGTGGACGGTAGACTGAAGAAGAAATTCGACCGCTCAAAGATCGGACAATGCGATCTACGGGCGGTCAGAGATACGAGGAACTTGCCCGGTGAGTACCGCCAAAACAGCCTTTTCGAACCCCAATAAGTCGCAGATCGACAAATTCAAAGAAGCCGCCCGCGAACTCGAAACGAACGAGGACGAGGCGGCTTTTGACCGTGCGTTGAAGAAAGTGGCGAAGGCAAAGCCAGAGGCTAAGAAGTCGGAGAAGTGACCAGCAGGTAAATGGCGTTGGGACGCCCGCTTATGATTCTTTCTTCGTCTTGATATTCAAACTGCAAACCGACTTCGTGGAAAGTTGAAATCATCGTCTGGAGACCGGGGGTGCCATTTCTGGCGAAAATTGCTATCGCCGACTTAGGCTGCATGCCCATACCCACAATCATACCTTGATCGACAGCCCATCCGCTTTTCTGAAAAACGGCCATTAACTGCCCATGTAATTTCTTTGAGCCAGCGCTAATTCCATCATGAACAACGTCAACGGTCGCCGGGGCTTTGCTAAGTGCAACAGCCAACTCGTCCATTTGCCTCCCGCTGAGCGTGAGGGGTTCTATCGCAGACAATCTCTTTTCGAGAGCGCCAATCAGCTGCGCCGCTTCTTCCGGGGACTTACCCTCAAGCTTTTCCTTGTAGTCGGTTACGCGATCCTCGGCTAAAGCCAATCGTTCGGATGTCAGACGACTAGAGACAGCGAAGCCGATCCCTAGGAATAGCGCGGCGCACACCACAAACGCCCACGGCGCTTGCTCAATCACGGCCCAGTTCTCTTTAGCGAAATTGATCGCGTCCATCGATTCTTCTTATCACCACTCCCACTGATTCGGTATGGGTGTGTGAAGTATATAATCGCCTGGTCTATCCTACGCGTTGTCCTTGTCGACGGCAGGAACACTTAGCGCAAACTACCTTAGCGATTCACCTGCTGGCCGCGCCAGCGGACCTGCCTCGGTAGGCCTCGCCGACAACGCCTCGAACCGGGTGGTCACGATCAGCGTGAATTTGAACTGGGCAGAGGGCAACATGAGCGACGGCATCTATTACCATTCCTTCCTGAACCGCGACCGGATGATCCACATTGTCGATGCGGACCCGGCCACCTGCGAGGCCCTGAGCATTTTGTTCCGCCTCGAAGGTTTCCAGACGATTTTTTCGCTGGAGGCGGCGCATTTCATCGTCAGCCTGGAGCGACGGCGACCCGACATCGTCGTGCTCAATCTGCGGGTCGGCGAGGAGAGTGGGCTGGGCCTGCTGCGCCGGGTCAAATCGATGCGCACCGGCACGCCGGTCTTCATGCTGGCCGACGCGCCGCAGGTCGAGGCGGCGGTGACGGCGATGAAGCTGGGGGCGTCCGACGTCATCTCCAAGCCGATCGATACCGAGCATCTGCTGACCGTCATCCGCGACGCGCTCCGCCGCGACGTGCATCTGGGAGCGATGCAGGGCGGGCGGCGTCCGGTGGAGGTGCGCGGCTTCTCCCAACTCACCCCGCGCGAGCGCGAAGTGCTGCAGCTGATCACCAACGGCCAGTCCAACAAGGAAGCTGGCCGCGAACTGGGCATCTCCCCCCGCACCATCGAAGTGCATCGGGCGCGAGTGATGGAAAAACTGGGCGCCAGGAACACCGCCGATTTGATGCGGATCGTGCTGACGAGCTAGGGCGTTCGCTCGCCGTCAATTCCACACGCCGTCAACACCCGTTCTCCCCACCGTCACCACCCGGCTTGTCCGGGTGGTCCATGGGGGCGCGCATCCATCGCTGGATTGCCGAGACCAGCCCGGCAATGACGAAAGAACGGGGCGTGCGCTCGCCAGTGTGTGTGTTGCGGTACGCCCCACCCACGATGTCACCCCGGCCTTGAGCCGGGGCCCATCCCCCGATCAAGTCGGCACACCCATCTCAGGATGGGTCCCGGCTCAAGGCGGGGGATGACACCGCGTTTGCGATGTTGGAATTGGGCACCGGCCCCAATAATAGCGGGCCGGTTTGCCCGTTCCTTCAGCCGCCGCTGGTCGGCAGCGTCAGATCACCCGAGGTCAGCTTACGCGCCGTGATCTTGGCGTCGGCGGCTTCGCGCGGCAGTTCGAGGCTGGTCCAGACGCTGACCAGCGCGTGGCGCAGGGCGAAGATCATTTCGTCGGTATGCAGCGGCGTCGGCGTGATGCGCAGGCGCTCGGTGCCCTTGGGCACGGTGGGGTAGTTGATCGGCTGCACATAGATATTGTGCTTGTCGAGCAGCATGTCGCTGGCGGCCTTGACGGCGCGGGCATCGCCGACGATCAGCGGCACGATATGGGTTTCGGTGTCCATCACCGGCAGGCCGGCATCGGCCAGGATCGCCTTGGTCAGCCGCGCCTGGCGCTGATGCATGACGCGCTCATGGGTCGAGGTTTTGAGATGCTCGATCGAAGCGTGGGCCGCTGCGCAGAGCGCCGGGGGCAGGGAGGTGGTGAAGATGAATTCGGGCGCATAGGAGCGCACCGCGTCAACGATCGCCTTGTTGGCGGCGATATAGCCGCCCATCGCGCCAAAACCCTTGGCCAGCGTGCCTTCGATGACGTCGATACGATCCATCAGGCCGTCGCGCTCGGCAATGCCGCCGCCGCGCGGGCCATACATGCCCACGGCATGGACTTCATCGATATAGGTCAGCGCGCCGAATTCCTCGGCCAGATCGCAGATTTCCTTGATCGGGGCGATGTCGCCATCCATCGAGTAAACCGATTCAAACACGATCAGCTTGGGCCGCTTGCGGTCAGTGGCGGCGAGCAATTCGCGCAGATGGGCCACATCGTTATGGCGGAAAATCTTCTTCTCCATGCCCGACTGGCGCACGCCCTGGATCATCGAGGCGTGGTTGAGCTGGTCGGAGAAAATCATGCAATCGGGCAGCAGCCGCGCAATGGTGGCGATCGAGGCTTCATTGGAAACAAAGCCCGAGGTGAAGATCAGCGCGGCTTCCTTGCGGTGCAAATCGGCGAGCGAACGCTCCAGCTCGACCAGCGGGCGGTTGGTGCCCGAGATATTACGGGTGCCGCCCGAGCCGACGCCGAGGCGGCCGGCCGTATCCTGCATCGCCGCAATCACCTTGGGGTGCTGGCCCATGCCCAGATAGTCATTGGAGCACCAGATGGTTAGTTCGCGCTGGTTGTCGGCGTCATCACGGTAGATGGCGCGCGGGAACCGGCCGGCAATACGCTCGATATCGGCGAACACGCGATAGCGCTTTTCCGCCCGCAGCGTGTCGACTGCCTCTTCGAATATGCCGCGATAATCCATCGAAAAATCCTTCCGTGCCCCGCTGCTGCCGGGCCGAAAACCCTGCTTCGAGGAGAGCAATATCTAGGTTGGCGGCGACCGCATTGACATAGGTCAATTCGCCGCGCGACCTGCTAACGCGTTCAAGCAACAGGTGGCTGCACGAAACATCAGAGTCATTCTAAGGTGAAGCGACCCATCTGCCAATGCGTCTGTGTCGATTGTCTGGCTGGGTCTGCCAGAGCAGTTCGCCGCGCTATCGGCGCGTTAACGGACGGCGTTGCGCCCAGTTGAAGCCGAACAGCTCCCGGATTACCATCACGTGAAAGCTGCGTGGGTCTCATGAGGGGGTGAGTTCCGTGAAGAGTTTTTCGTCGACCAGCTTTGCTGGTCAGCCGGCCGAGATTCTCGACCTGGCCCAGGCCGCGGTGCGCCGCCATCCGCAGGCCCTGTTCACCGATTTCCAGTGGTTCCTGTTCGAGGGCAAGGACACGGTGTTTTTCACCGCCTTTTCCACCCAGAGCTTCGATCAGGACCGGCTGGGCAATCTGGTGGCCGAAATGGTGGCGCTGGCGCCGCAGCTGACGCATGGCTTTGCCGGCGCGCGCCCCGGCCAACCCTTTCCCAAACATATTCTCGATGCCATCACCACTGTCGAGCTGGTGGATGAACTGGATGGTTATCCCGACCGCTGGCTCGGCAAATCGCTGGATATCTTCGAGCACAAGGATCTGCCGCTATTCCGCGTCATGGCGGCGGTGCGCCGGGGCGGGCCGGATGCGGCGGGGCGGGCGTCGATCATCCAGATCCGCTCCAGCCATGCGCTGCTTGAAGGTTCGGATTCGGCGCTGCTGACCCGCTCGCAATCGGCCAGCCACGGCACCATGTCGGATCGTTCTAATCGGCTGGGTTGGCGCGCCCGCTGCAAGGGGGCGCTGCAGGGTGGGTTCATGGCGGTACTCTATATCGCCATCGCCAGCGTGCTGGCACCGGCGGAACAGCCCTGGGGCTTCCGCACCCTGGCGCTGCAGCGCCACCGACTGCGCCAATTGGCCAACAAGCTCGGCGTGCGGCAGCGCTCCTTGCTGTTTGCGCTGGTGACCCACGCGCTCAATGGCACCGGCGCCGAAAAGGCGATGAGCAAGAAGGTGATCGCCGCCGCCTATACCATGCTCGATACCCGGCGGAACGACGCCGATGACGAGTTTTTCCGGGTGCGGGCGCTGGAAGCCAAATTCAC
The DNA here is from genome assembly GCF_054489345.1 of Devosia sp. A369. NCBI lineage: Bacteria > Pseudomonadati > Pseudomonadota > Alphaproteobacteria > Hyphomicrobiales > Devosiaceae > Devosia > Devosia sp. A369. The sequence goes on from NZ_JBTMWV010000002.1 coordinate 45,387, forward strand.
CGTGCTCGAGGATTTCGTCGATTACGTCCACGCCGTCGACGCTACCGTGGCCAGCATCGAGCAGAAGGACATCACCAAATTCCAGGTGATGATGAACGCCATGTTCAAGGCGCTGCGCGGCTTCAACCGCGTGCTGCCCGCGCTGCCGGGCAAACGCTTCTGGCGCTTCAATGGCGGCATCCATGTGGTGCTGACGCTGGTGCCGCCGCACCGCACCTATGGCCCGATGACCCATGGGTTGATCGAGCCGATCTATTGCGGCGCCTGGCACCCGGCCACCAATATCGTCACCTTTTGCCCCGGTCGCGAGCATGTGACGCTGAATTTCTCCATGGAGACCCGGCATCTGGCCAATGTCGACAAGGTGGTGGCGCTGCTCGAGGCGATGGAGGCGCGCGACGTCGCCCCGCGCGGGTAGCGCGAGCCCTCTTCCCGCTCTCCCCCGAGGAGAGGGAACGCTAGACTTGCTCCCCCGGCATGCCCGCGCTACCCACGCGGTCAACCGGAGGCTTCATGATCGAATTTGCGCATTATCCCAGTCTGTCCAGCACGCCCGTCGTTATTTCAGGCGGTGCCTCGGGCATTGGGGAAAGTCTTGTCCGCCACTTTGCCGCGCAGGGCGCCAAGGTCGGCTTTGTCGATATCGCCAAAACCGAGGGCAAAAAACTGGCGGCCGAGCTGACCCAAGCCGGCCACAGCGTGCGCTTCACCGCCTGCGATATCACCGACACCACGGCCTATCAGGCCGCCATTGCCGGCTTTGCCGAAGCCCATGGCGATGCGCTGGTGCTGGTCAATAATGCTGCCCATGACCAGCGCCATGACTGGCGTCAGGTCACGCCCGCCTATTGGGATGACAATATGGCGGTCAATCTCAAGCATGCGTTCTTTGCCATCCAGGCCGTGGCGCCGGGCATGATCAAGGCCGGGCGCGGCTCGATCATCAATACCGGCTCGATCAGCTGGATGATCATGTCGCCCGGCATTCCCATCTATGAAACCGCCAAGGCGGCGATCCATGGCCTGACCCGTTCCATGGCGCGCGAGCTGGGCAAATCCGGCATTCGCGTCAATTCGCTGGTGCCCGGCGCGGTCATCACCGAGCGCCAGCTGGCGCTGTGGATCGACGAGGCGGCTTTGCGCAGCATCGAGGCCGAGCAGGCGCTGGCCGGTCACGCTCATCCGCAGGACGTGGCGCGCATGGCGCTGTTTCTGGCCGCAGAAGACAGCGCCATGATCTCGGCCCAGCAATTTCTGGTCGATGGCGGCTGGGCGAATAGCTGATTATCGCCAAGACTGGTTCATCTGCCGTTCAGGCGCTATCGTTCACCACCATGCTGCCGTATTCAGTGGTCACCAACTGGCCATATACCAATCCTTCAGGGGGATTCTTGATGAAGTCGAAGATTCTGGTCGCTTTCGCGGCCGCCATGGCACTCTCTGCCTGCACGACCAACGCCTATACTGGCCAGCAGCAGCTTTCCAACACCGCCGGCGGCGGCCTGCTCGGTGCCGGTGGTGGCGCGGTGGCTGGTGCTCTGGTCGGCGCGGCGGTCGGTGGTGATCCGCGCGTCGGCGCGCTGATCGGCGCTGGCGTGGGTGGCCTGACCGGCGCCGGCATCGGCGCCTATATGGACCAGCAGGAATCCGAGCTGCGCGCACAGCTGCAGGGCACCGGCGTTTCGGTGACCCGTGTCGGCCAGAACATCGTGCTCAACATGCCGTCCAACATCACCTTCGCCACCGATCAGTCGACGGTGAACCCCGGCTTCAACCAGACGCTGGTCTCGGTCGCGCTGGTGCTCAAGAAGTTTGATAAGTCGATTGTCGACGTCTATGGCCACACCGACAGCCAGGGCGACGATAATTACAATCTCAGCCTCAGCCAGCGCCGCGCCGTTTCCGTGGCCACCATTCTGGCCAATCAGGGCATCGATCAGCGCCGCTTCTATATCGAAGGCAAGGGCGAAACGAGCCCGATCGCGTCCAACGCTACCGAGCAGGGCCGCGCGCAGAACCGCCGCGTCGAAATCCAGATCGCCCCGATCAACGGCTGATCGCGACGCTAGACCAACAAAAGGCGCGACCTCCGGGTCGCGCCTTTTTTCGTGGTGCGGTGGGTTTACTGGGCCACCGGCATGGCCGGATCGGTCGCCGGCGTGACCACGCTTTCCGAGGTCGGGGTGCCCGGCTGCATATCGGTGGCCGGCGCGCCCTGCAGCATCTGCATCACCAGCAGCACGGCGATGATGATGGCGAGGCCGATCAGCCCATAGAGCCACCAATTGGTCGGGCTGGTGCCGCCAACCGATGCGTCATGCTCACCGGCCACCCGCAGGGGCGAATTTTCCGGCACGTCAATGCGCGAGCCATTTTCGTCGACCAGCGCATCGACCCGCGCCACATTGGGCAGGGGTTGTTTGGGGACAGTTGCCATCAGAAATCTCCCTTGAAGACCGTTTGAGTGCCGACGCCGTTCTGCACGCCTTCGCGAATTTCGGCGATGGCGCGATCGATCTCGTCGGCGTCGAAGCCGAAATCCTCGCCCTCATGGCTGGCGCCGGTCACATCCGCCTTGAGCTGTTGCAGCAGGTCGATCTTCTCCTTGGCGGTGAATAGGCTGTTATGGGCGATACCCATCGGCGTAATCTTGTCGTGCCCACCGATGCGGTCGCGGAGGCTGTCAAAAACCATGGCACTTCTCCTTGGCATATGGGGTTGAGGACTGCTCAGAGATCAAATGCGCCGCTGCGCCGGGAGTTCCCCCGTTCTTTGTCGGAACCCCTGCGCCGGGGCGACGTTGACCCAGCACACCCAACACAGGAGAACGAGATGGCTTACGAAGACATTCGCGCTGGCGACGGCACCGTCAAGGAAACCCACGATCTCATCGCCTCTGACAAGGTTGAAGGCACCAAGGTTTATGATCCGCGGGGCGAGCATATCGGCTCGATCGAGCGCATCCTGGTGGAAAAGCGCAGCGGCAAGGTCTCCTATGCCGTGCTCAGCTTCGGCGGCTTCCTCGGCATCGGCAACGAGCATTATCCGCTGCCCTGGTCCAAGCTCAATTACGACGAGAGCCTGGGCGGCTACCGGGTCGACGTGACCAAGGAGCAGCTCACCAACGCGCCGAAATATGAGGATGAAGACGACGATTATTGGACCGCCGAAAATGGCCGCAAGGTCTATGACCATTATGGCGTCCCGCCTTATTGGATCTAGGCGCCTGCGTCCCCTCTCCGCTCAGAGAGGGGACGCGCTTTCGTCCTCGACAGGCCGGCGGATAGTTGTAAGGCTTGTTTCCCAAGGCAGATGAGGTTGGCAGCATGAGCAATTTTAACGAGCAGGTTATCGCCGACTTCAATCGCCATGGCGGCCACCCCGGCGGCCATTTCAAGGACGCCCCGGTGCTGCTGTTGCACGCTAGCGGGGCGAAATCCGGCCTGGAACGGACTCAGCCGCTGATGTTCCTGCAAGAGGCAGCCGGCCCCTGGTATGTCTTCGCCTCCTATGGCGGCGGCCCGAAGGACCCGGCGTGGTTTCACAATGTTGTCGCTCAGCCCGAGTTTGATATCTCAGTGGGCGATGGCACCACGATCGAGCGCATTCCGGTGCGCGCCCGCGTGCTGGACGGGGCCGAGCGCGACAGCGTCTATGCCAAACAGGCGAGCCTGTTTCCGCAATTCGCCAAATATGCAGAGACCACCACCCGCGACGTCATTCCAGTGGTCGAGCTGACCCGACGCTGACCCCGAGCCACGGCTAATGCCGTCAGGTATGCCAGCGCTTCATGAAATCGCCCGACGAAAAGCCGAACGGCGTTGCCGTTAGCGGGCTGATGGGGCGTGGACTATAGGAGAGCGGCTGGATCGCTGAGCCGTCCATATAGGTGATGCCGGCCTTGACCCCCAATTGCGCCAGGCCGACGGAGTCGACGCCGCGCGCAATCGTGTTCAGCCCGGCGGCGGAGGCGACGGCGCGAAGCTGGCACAGCTTTTGATACACCGAACCGTCGGTGCTGCGCCAATTGCTGAGATCGGTCGCCAGCGCCCAGACCGGCAGCTGCGCGGCTTCGGCAATCCGCAGATCGGACAGGTCGAAGGTCAGCGACAGCCATTTGACCTGTGGCGACAGTCTGTTCACCACCTCCAATATGGCCTGCGGCGTATGCGAACTGTCGATATCCACGATTTGCAGGGCAATCAGCCGCCGGTATGGCCCGCGAATTGCGGCCAGCAGCGCCGCGTAGGTGGCAAAACTGCGCGAATTGCTCAGCGTCTCATATTGCACCGGGATCAGCACCGGCGCGGCGCGTCCGGACGGCTTCATCTCGTAGAGCGACTTTGCCGCCCGTGACAGCATGAGAAAGTCCAGATTGGCGGCGGCTTCGTCATAGTCCCCATAGGCCAATCGGCTTTGCCCATGGCCGCGCCCTCTGGCATCCAGAATGCAGCGGTTGAGCGCCACGACATTCTTGGAGCGCTTCCAGCACGGCGAAAACAGCACTCTTGAACGGTCCACCAGGGAGCGCGTGCTGCCGGCGGTCTTGCGTTGGGCTTCGGCCTTGATCGTCCGCGTGTAATTGAACAGCCGGTCGATCAGCGTCCCCTCAACGCCATGCAGGGCTCCGCCATTGAGGGTGCCGACGAAATGTTCCGGCCGGATGCGGCCACGAATGAAGGGAATTTCCGTCACCAGCGCGTCGCAGATGCTCTGGGAAATCAGGCCGATTCTGCTGCGCGCTTCGGCCTCGGACAGGTCGAACAGGCACAGCAGATAGGTTGAATTACTGTAGATGCGGTAGAGGTCGAGCGGCCGCAGCTGCCGCTGCAGTTCCGTTTCCGTAATCTGGCGCACGCGCTCGCGCACCAGGTCCCAGGTCACGCCCAGCGCGGAGCGGATCTCGCTCAGGCCAGCGAATTCCAGGCTGCCGCCGACCACGCGACCCGCCACCGGGCGCGTGCCCTCGAAAATGGCCTCTAATCGCTGTTCGAACACATCGCCGCGTGGACGCTCCGCCGGCGCGCGCGGTACCGGGCGCCGGCTCGGGGCCACGCGCTTCGGCTTCAGCCCAACCCTGTCGGCCAGCGTCTCAACCCATGCCGCAACCATTCGGCGATTCCCCTCGATATATTGGGCGGCAATAGCGCGGCATCTTCGTGTGCCGTACCCGCCTCAGCCTTCGCCCTGCCGACCTCGATAGGCCCCGTTAAGGAGTCATTAACTACCAGCGTTAAGCATGGCATGCCATATCTCACGCCCGCCATCCACCGCCGCGGGTGGTTATCACCCCTTATTAACAGCGCTGCCCGCCGCAATCACACGCCGCCGCCGCAGAGCTAGCGGCCAAACCACATTGGCCATCTGCACCAGGAAAACGCGGCGGGTGAATCTGCGTGTAGGAAATTAGCTGAGTAAAAATAAGGGCCTACAGAATTTAGAGGCGAGCTATTTTTCTCGTGGCTACTGCACGGCACGCCGTTTGGGGGAAGGGATCTGGCCTGCTGGAGCCGTCGAAAAGCAGACAAAAAGCCTAAAACTTTACCAATTTCATTAACCAAATATTAACCACAAACTCGCCGTCGTCGTTAACGTCTGCGGTTCAGTTGTATGAATTGGTCGAGCCGGCCGAAGGCGCGATTCTAATGAACGCACACCGGCCGGGGAATCGAATTTCGCCAATGATTTGACGGCAGAGCCATGTCATCACACTGCTATGGGCAATATTTAAAAGGTGCGGACGAGTGAAAGACCGCATCGACTTCAATATTACCAATAAAGGGATCAGTGTCGGGGCTAGCGTTACCCGTGACTATTTTGACGAGCGGGTGCTGCCGCTGATCACCAGCCTGCTTGCCGACATGTCTCCCAGCCAGAAACGCCGCTTCGCCGCCGCCAGTCGCGCGATGAACCCGGCTGCAAAACCCAAGCCGGCAAGCGTCCCCAAGACCAAGGCCCTGGCGCCACGCCCTGCCGTTCCCGCCGACGTGACACCGGCCGCCGCCATCCGCTCCTACAGCCCCAGGCCTGCCAACAAGACCAACGGCACCGCCATCCTGGCCTGAGCCGCAAGGCAGAGTTGTTGTTGTCTGTTATCCAACGGCGAAAGGACCGGCCCGCTGCATTGCGGGGCGGTCTGTCTTTCAGTCACCAGGCTCTGCCGGCATGGATGCAACCGTTCGGCGAAAGCCTGCGGCGTTTCGCTCCAAGCTTACGCAGCACGCGCCAGTGGGAAGGTTTCAGCGTTGTAGAGGGTGCGGATTTGCGAGCCGTCGAAACGCTTCTCTTCCACTTCGAGGTAAGCCCCGCGCAGCAAGATGGCCGGCATATCCTCGACGGCGAAGCGGACAGCCTCAGCAACCGAGGCGAAGCGCCGATAGCCGATCTGGCGCGATGTTTTCGCGTTCCTGCCGGGAAAAAGTTCGGCGGGGGCGGAATAGTTGATGTTGGTCATGTTCATTTCCTTCTAGCTGGGTGGGGTAGGTTCCTCAAATGCCGGGAGCGCATATGCGTGATGCGCCGGCAGTGCTATGCGGCCGCATGTGCGGGCGGCACGCTGCTCTGGTTGACGACGCGGTCGAGAATGCCGGCGCGCTCCGCTGCCGCAATCAAATAGTTGCGCGCGGACTCGGCCGATACGAGGTTGTCCAAGGCGCTGCGACACATGGCTTTTGCACGCCTGTACTCGCCGGTTCTGGCGCCAGGCCAAAAAAGCTTCAAGTATTCCATTGCCTCAGAGGCGTTGCGAGCCTGATAGTTTCCAGTCCGGCTTTGTTTTAGCCGAAGAAAAACGGGCCGCATGAATGGTTTTCTTCCCATCATGTGCTCCAAATATTTTATTATATTGAGGTGCGGGCGACCCCGCCCAATATACATGGTGGATAAATTTGGGAATTCAAGGGGTTGGCATATTTAGGGTTGCCCGCGCCCACGCCTCAGCCGGCCTGTTCAAAAACCGGGCAAGCGTAAGTGTGCGCCCCGCCGCTGGCGCAAGGCGTACAATATGGCGCAGGACTGCTGCTAGTTAAGTATCTGCCCCACCTCGAAGCAGGACTGACCGTTGACGAAGGCAGTCGACGGGGCGCCGGCAAAGGCTTCGGTGAAGGCGCCAGGAAACAAGATAGATCCGGCGAAAATATCGCCCGACACGCCCGTAGAGGGCAGGACGCTTGCCCATTGCTGGAGCATTTCGGCGCCATTGGCCAGCACCGTGCCACTGCCGCAGGTCAGCGTGTTCTGCACGGTTTCGATTCTGCCGTAGGAGTTGGCCTCGAGGAAGGCGCGCAGCGCGCTGTCATCAACGGTATAGTCGATGAAGAAGCGCGCATACGGCACCTGCAGGCCGGCGTTCAACAACAGCGAATTTGCGCCAAAATCCCAGCCGATGCCGGCATTCCCGAGCAGGCCGACGCCGAGCGTGCCGGCGTCGCCGGCGATGCCGAGCAGACGAACTTGCATGTCCTCGAGCCCCTTGATCAGGGAGACCGAGGCGTTGATTTCACCGCCATAGACGAAATTGCTGGGATTGACGTTGGTGTGGCGCAGGCCGACGGCGAGATGGGGATTGAAGCCGTCGCCGATGGAAAAGCTGAGCCCGATAAAGCCGGTGGTGTCCCACCGATCCGAACCGGCCGATCCGGTCGGCGCCGAACAGGCGTTCCCGCCGTAAGCAAACCCGCTGTTGCCCTCGCTGCCGGCATAACATCCGCTCACTGCGGGCGCAGCCCATGCCGGTGAGGTCAGGGCAAGCCCACCGACCATGCCAAGGGCGAGCAACCCAGCACCAAGCGCCGCACGCGGCAGGAAAGAATCAAGCATTGGCAAGCCCTTACATTGTGCCATGGCTTAGACACGCTCCCGCCAAGACCAGCAATAGGCCGCAGGCCCGGAAGTGCCAATTCAGCCAGCGCGTAGGGAGTGCGCTGCGATGCTTGAAAGGACAAGGCATGGAAAGGCCCATGCGGACCGCCCGTGTGTAATCACTGGCGGCTTCAGATTGCCTGGTAAAACCAGATAGCTCTAGGATTTCAAAGGGAAAACTGGTGCTGCCGGACAGGATTGAACTGTCGGCCTCCCCCTTACCAAGGGGGTGCTCTACCACTGAGCTACGGCAGCATCGGCGCGGTGTTGGGTAGGGCTACCCGGCGCGACGGGGCTCCTTTGCCATAGGCCCAACCTCGACGCAAGGCCAAAAAACGCCTATCAACCATCTCAACGGCCAACACGATTCCCCACAGCGATGACCAAAACCCAACAAGCCGCCCAACGTGAGCAAAGATTGGCCGCAAAGCTCCGTGAAAACCTCAAGCGGCGAAAGGGGCAGACCAAGGCGCGCGAGCAATCCGAGCAGCAAGCGCCCGATCCCCAATCGCCCCCCGGAACCGATACGGTCAATAAACCGTAAACCAGTTTCGGGCGACTATGATGATAGTGAACTGCGATGTGGAGAAGATTCACGTCAGGACGAGACGAAAGGCGTGGCTTTCGAGAACCGGAGCGGAGCGTACAGCAGTACGTGAGCACCGGAAGCGCAGAGAGCAACGAGTTGCAGGCCGTCCTCACGTGAATATGCCCATATCGACGCTGAGTGCGGCGAGTCTGGCTTACGTGGCAACTAGGACTTGGCCTACCTCCCCTTCCAGGTAGATGGGCATCTGTGCCCGCCATATAGGACAAGACTATGGACCGTATCCGTTTGATCGGTGGCAACGAACTCAATGGCGAAATCCCGATTTCGGGCGCCAAGAATGCCGCTTTGCCGCTGATGATCGCCTCGTTGCTGACCGATGAGCCGCTGGTGCTGCAGAATGTGCCGCGCCTCGCCGACGTCAAGCAACTCGAACGCATCCTCGAGAATCACGGCGTCGATATCGCCGTGCATGGCCGCCGTCGCGGTGAGGAGGAGGGCGTCGGCCAGCGCATGACCTTTCTTGCCGCCGATATCGTCGACACCACCGCGCCCTACGAGCTGGTCTCCAAGATGCGCGCCAGCTTCTGGGTCATCGGCCCGCTGCTGGCTCGTTGCCACGAGGCCCGCGTCTCGCTGCCTGGCGGCTGCGCCATCGGCACTCGACCGGTCGATCTGTTCCTTTTTGGCCTCAAGGCGCTGGGTGCCGAAATCGACATCGATGAGGGCTATGTCGTCGCCAAGGCGCCCAAGGGCGGCCTGATCGGCGCGCATATCGTGTTCCCAAAAGTCTCGGTGGGCGCCACCCACACCATTCTGATGGCCGCCACCCTGGCCAAGGGCGTCACGGTGCTGGAGAATGTGGCGCAGGAGCCCGAAATCACCAATGTCGCCGAGTGTCTCGTGGCGATGGGTGCGAAAATCACCGGCATCGGCACCCGCACCCTCACCATTGAGGGCGTGGAAAAGCTGCATGGCGCCACCGTCGACGTGATTCCCGACCGCATCGAAACCGGCACCTTCGCCATGGCCGCGGCCATGACCGGCGGCAATGTGCTGCTCAAGGGCGCTCGCCCCGAGCATTTGCAGTCAGCGCTGGATATTCTGGCCCGCACCGGCGTCCAGCTGACCGTTGAGCCCGAGGGCCTGCGCGTCCAGCGCAATGGCAATGGTGTGTTGCCGGTCGATGTTGAAACCGACCCGTTCCCCGGCTTCCCGACTGATCTGCAGGCCCAGTTCATGGCGCTGATGACCATGGCCTCGGGCACCAGCCAGATTCGCGAAACCATTTTCGAGAATCGCTACATGCATGTGGCCGAACTGGCCCGCTTCGGCGCCGATATTTCGGTCGATGGCCAATTGGCCACCGTCCACGGCAGGACCCGCCTCAAGGGCGCGCAAGTGATGGCGACCGATCTGCGGGCCTCGGTGTCGCTGGTCATCGCCGGCCTCGCCGCCCAGGGCGAAACCATCGTCACCCGCATCTATCACCTCGATCGAGGCTTTGAACGCCTGGAAGACAAACTCAGCCGCTGCGGCGCCGAGATCGAACGGCTGGCCGGGTAGGGCGGCGGTCGCCGCCCTAAAGCTTTCCACAAACGGGGACACGGTGGATGGAAAGTATCGCCCACCCACCGGTTTCACCCTCCCCCTTGCGGGGAGGGAGAGCGAGATAGGAGTTAGCCCTTGCTAACTCCGTCATCGAGCCGGGAGGGGGGCGAGAGCCCCGATGAACGTGGCCAACCACCCCCACCCTTGATCCCTCCCCGCAAGGGGGAGGGTGTCGACTGAGAAGGCTGTGCGCCTTCCACCACCCCAGCCGTCACCCTCGGGCTTGACCCGAGGGCTCTTCACTTGTTGAGCGTGCGGCAAGTACAGTCCCCGCGGGTCAGGCCCGAGGGTGACGCGCGGTGGATTGGATGACTTATCCATCTTATCCCCGCCCCCAATTCCTCCCGCATACTCCCCTCATCGCCCACGCCAGAGCGCGATCATGACGAGTGATGAGCGTGGGGACGGTCGGGGATGGGAGGTCGCTCCCATTGGGCAGAGGAAACCGGCAGCTGCGTCTGCAACATTGGCGTACCTGAACCAACCTGCGAAAATCCCGGCATGATGGCGAGGCGGCTGTCTCACTATCTAACTATCCATGGAGGCAATCGCCTCGCCATCATCGCTCGAAAACCGCACACAGGCGGCGCTTTGGCACGCCTTTTCTGCGCCGCCGCATTGCCCCTATCAGCTCAAACTTGTAGATCGGGAAGGGCGTGACCAGATAGGGTCGTTTGCACGCCAAAAAAGGGCCGACCATCCATGAGCGATCTCAAGCTGCTGGCGCTTGATACCGAGGACCTTGAAGTCATCTCAACCCATGTGCAGGACGCCGTGGTGCGGGTGGCTGACATGGGCTATGCGCGCGGCGACCGCCGCTTTGCCCTGCTGATGAACCGCTTCGATTGGGAATCGGGCTCCGGCCGGCGCGACAAGGGCGTGCGCAAGCGCGCCGCGCTGCATTTCGATGCGGTGCAGTCGGTGGTCAGCAATGGCTTTGATCCGGCGGCGCCCGAAGGCGTGCTCAACCTGCTCGCCATCACCTTCATGCCCATCGATGGCCCGGCCGGCATTATCGAACTCAGTTTTGCCGGCGGCGGCACGGTGCGGCTCGGCGTCGAATGTCTCGAAGCCCGCCTGTCGGATCTCGGCGCCACCTGGGCCGCCACTGCCAAGCCCGCTCACGCGCTGGATTGAACCCAGCTGCTTTGCGCAGCCGGCCCCGGCCGGTGAAAATTTACAGGAAGTTCTTGCATGCCGATTCGCCTCGATAGCGCCGATAGTGATTTTGAACAGCGGTTCCAGGACCTGCTGGATGGCAAGCGCGAGTCCAGCCGGGACGTCAATGATGTGGTCGCCGGCATCATCGCCGACGTGCAGGCGCGGGGCGACGTTGCGCTGGTCGAGCTGACCAACCGGTTTGACCGCACCAGCTATACCGCCGCCGATTTGCGAATCGGCACCGACGAGATCGACGCCGCCGCCGCGCAGGTCAACGACGCCGTGCGCGGCGCCTTGCAGACCGCGCATGACCGCATCTGGGCGCATCACGAAAAGCAGCAGCCGCAGGATCAGATCTATACCGATGCCTTGGGCGTGACCCTGGGCACCCGCTGGACCCCGGTCGATGCCGTGGGCATCTATGTCCCGGGCGGTCTGGCCACCTATCCCTCCTCGGTTCTGATGAACGCCGTGCCCGCCAAGGTCGCGGGTGTCGAGCGCATCGCCATGGTGGTGCCGACCCCCGATGGCCAGATTGCGCCGGCCATTCTGCTCGCCGCCAAGATTGCCGGCGTCACCGAGATCTATCGCGTTGGTGGCGCGCAGGCCGTGGCCGCTCTGGCTTATGGCACCGCCACCATTGCGCCGGTCGACAAGATTGTCGGCCCCGGCAATGCCTATGTTGCCGCCGCCAAGCGCCAGGTGTTTGGCAAGGTCGGCATCGACATGATCGCCGGCCCCTCTGAAGTGCTGGTCATTGCCGATGGCTCGGCCAACACCGCCTGGGTCGCGGCCGATCTGATTGCCCAGGCCGAACATGGCTCCGGCGCCCGCTCGATCCTGGTCACCACCGAAAAGGGTCTGGCTGACGCCGTGGCCGCCGAGGTCGATCGCCAGATCAACGCCTTGCCCAATCCGGCCAATGCCCGCGAAGGCTGGGACGAGCACAGCGCCATCATCACCGTCGCCTCGCTCACCGAGGCCGTCGCCCTGGCCAACCGCATTGCCTCCGAGCATGTCGAACTGGCGCTGGATGACCCGCAATCCATCCTGCCCTTGATCCGCCATGCCGGCGCGATCTTCCTCGGCCACCACACGCCCGAAGCCATTGGCGACTATGTCGGCGGCTCCAATCACGTGCTGCCCACCGCCGGCACCGCCCGCTTCGCCTCCGGGCTCGGCGTGCTCGATTTCGTCAAGCGCACTTCCATTCTGGGCTGCGACCCCACCTCTCTGGCCGCGCTCAGCGAGGCGGCGGTGATTCTGGCCGAGGTCGAAGGGCTCGACGGCCACGGTCGCTCGGTTTCCATCAGGCTCAACCATTGAGCATCGCGATGGACAATCAGGCGAAACCGACTGCTACCGATCGCCTGGTCACCGTCACGCTCGATCCCAACACCATCACCTCGATCAATCCCGACGAGGTGCATGAGTGGCGCATCGCCATTTTCGACCTGCTCGAAGACAATAGTTTCCGCCCGGCGCGGGTCACGGCCAAGGGGCCGTTCGCCCTGCATATGTCGATTGTCGGCAATTACATCGTGCTCGACGTGCGCCATCCCGAAACCTTCCAGCCGATCGCGGCGCATTATCTGTCGCTGACCCCGTTCCGCCGGCTGATCCGAGATTATTTCCGCATTCGCGACGCCTATTACGAGGCGATCCGTTCGGCCATGCCGTTCCAGATCGAAACCGTCGATATGGCGCGGCGCGGCATGCATAACGAAGCCGCCGAACTGCTGCGCACAAGGCTCGACAACAAGCTGGTGATCGATCTCAACACCGCAAGGCGCCTGTTCACCCTGATCTGCGCCGTGCAGCCCTATGCCAGCCGCATTGACGAGGCCACCAGCGAGCTGCCCACGGTGCTGTTCGTCTGCTCGATGAATTCGGTGCGCTCGCCCATTGCCGCCGCGCTGGCGCGGCAGGCCTTCCCCGGTCGCATCATCGCCCGCTCGGTGGGCGTGCATGGCGGCAAGGCCGATCAATTCGTCTATGAGGTGATGGAAGAGATCGGCATTGATATGAGCGTCCATACCCCCCATATCCTCGACGAGCTGGTCGCCAACCGCTTTGACCTGGTGATTACCCTGTCCGACGACGCCTTGGAGGCCGTGTCCCGCAAGGAGCTGGAGGCCGGCGCTATCGAGTCCTGGGACGTGCCGGACCCCTCGCTGGTCGAGGGTAATCGCGAGGTGGTGCTGAGCGCCTATCGCGCCTTGCGCGACAGTCTGCGCCAGCGCGTCCGCGAGCGGCTGGAGCCCTTGGTTTCCGGTGGTTCACAAATCCGTTGAATTGAAGTAGGTTCCGGCCAAATTCCGACCTTCGGTCGGCAAATCAATGCCTAGAGCAAGGGGCGAAAAACTGGGAACCGGCTTTTCGGAAACCCCCTTGCGGTAATAAACACTGGAGCCGGCGATTTGAATCTGTCAAATCGCCTTAGGCTCCATGGTCCTTTCAGGAGACAGAATGGCGAAGGAAGAAGTGCTCGAATTTCCGGGCGTAGTGGTTGAATTGCTTCCCAATGCGACGTTTCGCGTCAAATTGGAGAATGAGCACGAGATCATTGCCCACACTGCAGGCCGCATGCGCAAGAACCGCATCCGCGTGCTGGCGGGCGATAAGGTCCTGTGCGAAATGACGCCATACGACCTGACCAAGGGCCGTATCACCTACCGATTCAAGTGAGCCACTGATGGCCAGCCGCCCGGACCTGATTCTGGCCTCGGCCTCGCCGCGCCGGCTGGCGCTGCTCAATCAGATCGGCATTGAGCCCGAGCATCTGGTGCCGGCTCATGTCGATGAAACACCCGAAAAGGGCGAGCTGCCGCGCAAGCTGGCGATTCGCCTCGCCGACCTCAAGGCATTGACCGCCCAGCACAAGGCCCGCTCTGCCGGCTTTGGCCAGGGCGCGCTGGTGCTGGCCGCCGATACGGTGGTCGCCGTCGGCCGCCGCATCCTGCCCAAGGCCGAGACTATGGAAGAGGCCACCGAGTGCCTCCGCCTGCTCTCGGGCCGCTCCCACCGCGTCTATACCGCGCTGACCGTGCTGACGCCCTCCGGCGCCAAGCGGCAGCGCCTCACCGAGACCCGCCTGCGCTTCAAGCGCCTCTCGACCCGCGAGATGGAAGCCTATCTGGCCAGCGCCGAATGGCGCGACAAGGCCGGCGGCTACGCCATCCAGGGCATTGCCGGGGCCTTCGTGGTCAAGCTCTCCGGTTCCTACACCGGCGTCGTCGGCCTGCCGCTGATGGAAACCGCGCAACTGCTCGCCGGCGAGGGCTATCCGGTGCATTTCAACTGGCTCAACCAATCCACCCTGTCGGGCGTCTGATGGCACCCGAGAAGAAATGTCCGATCTGCGGCAAGGCGGCGGTGGAAGCCTTCCGCCCCTTCTGCTCCAAGCGCTGCGCCGACGTCGATCTCAACCGCTGGCTCACCGGCGCCTACGTCATTCCGGCCCGCGATGACGAGCCCATGGTCGGCGACAACAACGCCGACTCAGGCGACGACGACGAATTCTAATTCCCGCCCCGCCGCACTCCCGCATACTGCCTGTATCGCGGCAACGCCGTCCCGGTCGCTACCGCCCGTCGCGCCGCAAGCAGCAGGGATTTTCCACATGCGCAGTAGCGATGTCGCACTATGCGCCCCAGCTATTTCTGGCATCCTCGCTGCTGTCACCGCCGCGTTCTCGGCGTTTTACGCCAGATTGCTCCCGCCTTGGCACGCGCGCTGCTCGCTTGGACCGAGCGAACCCTGTGCATGATCCCAAACTCCTTTTCCACATACGCTTTTCCCGCTTGCACCCTCAAAAACCATCACCTATAAGGCCGATGGCTTTCAGCCGGGCGGACCCTTCCGCCCCGTTGCCCGGGTAGCTCAGTTGGTAGAGCAGCGGATTGAAAATCCGCGTGTCACTGGTTCGATTCCGGTCCCGGGCACCATTTTTTCTCATTTAAAATCAATGATTGACAAGAAACAGTGGTGACCCTGCTGTGCCAAAGCTTGCCGAGTTTGGTCTGCACAAAATTCGCACAGCTTTTTTGATGCCCATCGAAACTATGATGCGTGCATGGGACAGGCAGTCAAAGCCGCCAGCGGTTCTCCGTCAAGGGACTAGCCAACTTCGTTTTCGTTGAAGACGCGAGATGAGCAGGCGGCCAAGTCTATGGCTGAAGATATCTGGCAAGAGCAGTGCGCGCTCGCGCGCAACGGCGTTCTGCTGAAGCCAAAATACTTTGCGTCCTCGAAAAGCAAGTCAACTATCGAACAACTTCGATTCGTGCATAGCCTCCAGATAGGCTGATGTCAGGCACTGATCCAACTCAGATAGTTCGGGCCTTGTTTGCACTCGGACGGGGTGAATAATGCCGAATGAAAATTCTATGCTTGGCCGCAACGGTTTGCGTATGTAGCCCATGGGCTTGAGCTTCAAGGCGGTAAAGGGATCAATGATCCCGCATCCCAAGCCGGCGGTGACGAACATGACCAGCGATGCGGCGGTCGCGGTTTCCACGGCTATCCGGCAGCGTAGCCCCAGGCTGTCGAAGGCCTGTTCGACCTTGTAGCGAGTGAGATTGTGGCTCTGCAGGACCACCAGCGGCTCGTCGTCCAGCATGGCAAGGTCGATGGCGGGTTCGTTGCAGAGGTGATGACCGGGCGGCAGAATGCACACCCCCTCGACGACTGGGAGCGTGGTGATCAGATCCGCCGGATACTCAACCGGCAACATGGTCAGCGCCACATCGAACTCCTGCTCGTTGAGCCAGCGGCGATTGTCTCGGCGCGCGATCACGTCGGTCGAGATGCTGATATCGGGAAATAGGCGCCGGAAGCGCAATATGGCGTCGGGCAAGATGGAATGGGCCATGGCCGAGTTGGCAAAGACGTGAATCGGGCGCTGCGGCATGCGGTCGATTTCCCGCAGTACCGCATCGAGATAGTCGACGCGGGCCAGCGTCTCTTGCGACGCATCAAACAGCCATTCCGCTTTTGACGTCGGCACCAGCCGACCACCGGTGCGCAGGAACAACACCGTCCCCAACTGCCCCTCCAGTTCAGCCAGGGTTCGGCTGACGGCCGGCTGGCTGATGTTGAGGGTGCGACCGGCTTCGATCGTACTGCCCGTGAGCATCATGGCCCGGAAGACTTCCATGTGCCGGAGTTTGAAGCGCCACGCCATGCGTATCTATGCAGTTTGGTTATAGGATTAGAGAATCATCGCATTTGACCGCATGGGCGGCAAGCTAAAGATTGGCGCCGAGTTGAAGGGCTCCACGGGAGCTCACAAACCGGAAGCAAGGAAACCAGGTGTCGACCGTCCCGCATCTCAAAAGTGCCATAGGCAATATGGTTCAGGTCCAGTCGCTGCACGAAGGCGCGCAGCTCTCCGAGCGTGTCGGGCTGGATCTCGTTGCCGTGGAGCCGTTCCATCTGGCCTTTCGGCGCATGGTGCGAGACCTGGAATTTGAGCTGTCCGAGATGCCCATTGCCACACTCGGCCAGGCGCTGTCGGCGGGCGTGCCCATCGTCGGTCTGCCGATCCCGGCCTCGCGTCGCATGCACCACACCTCGATCCTCTGCCGCATCGACTCCGACATCGGCGGACCGCAGGACCTCATCGGTCGCCGCGTTGCCGCGCGCTCCTGGCCGCAGACTAGCGGCATCTGGATCCGGGGAATTCTGCAACATGAATACGGCATTGATCTGCGCCAGGTGCAGTGGATCATTCAGGAAGGTCCGCACGTCCCCCAATTCGCCGATCCCGACTTCGTGACGCTGGAGGAAAGCGACGAGAGCTTGCTTGATCTGCTTCGCACCGGGAAAGTGGATGCGATTACCGGGTTGCACGGCATTCCCGAGGGCACCCGCCCGGTGATCGACAATGCCCGGGAAGCCGCCGCTGCCTGGTATGAGCGCACGGGGATTTTCCCGGTCAATCATGTCATTTGCCTGCGCCGTGACGTGCTCGCAGCCAATCAATGGCTTCCAGAAGCCATCACCGATGTCTTCACCAAGGCCGCCGACATCGCCCGGCGGCGTGGCGATCTTGACAGCACCAGGCACGGGCTGCCGCCTGGGCTGGACCTTTACCGCATCGGCCTCGAAGCCAACCGCAGTTCGATGCAGATGCTCGTCGACTATTCGATCGAACAGCAGATTCTGCCCGCATCGATCAGCCTCGAAAGCCTGTTCGTCTAGCCACCTGGGGTCGACTGGCCCCGAATTTTTACAATCACTGGGAGGAAAACCATGAAACTGTCCAAAGCCCTTTTCGCCTCGGCTCTGATGCTTGCAGCCGCAAGCGGTACGGCCGTCGCGCAGACCTATCCCGACAAGCCGGTGACGCTGGTCGTGCCATTCGCTCCGGGCGGCGCGGTGGATCTTGTCGGCCGTTTTCTCGGGGACAAGCTCAGCGCCATCTGGGGGCAGACCGTCGTGGTCGAAAACATCCCCGGCGCCGGCACGCTGCTGGCAACCGGCCAGGTCGCCAATGCCCGTCCAGATGGCTACACGCTGCTGGTGAACTCGGCGACCGTCACCATGAGCGCTGCCATTCAGGAACAGCCGCTGGTCAACCCGGCCGACGAGCTGACCCATATCGGCCGCATCGGCGCCACGCCGCTGCTGCTGGCCGTCAGCCCATCGCTGGGCGTCACCAATTACGCAGAGTTCGCGGCACTGGCCAAGGAACGCCAGCTGAACTATGCGACCGTCGGTCTGGGTTCGCTGAACCAGTTCGCGTCTGAAATCCTGCGCTCCGCCGCCGAGCTGCAGATGTCGCCGGTTCACTACAATGGCGGCTCGCCGGCAATGACCGACGTGATCGGCGGCCATTCGGACATGTTCTACGGCAGCATTACCCAGGTCATCCCGCACGTGCGCGAAGGCTTGATGACCGGCATTCTGGTGTCCAGCCTCGAACGTTCCGACGCCATGCCCGATCTGCCCGCGCTTGGTGAACTCGGGCTTGAGGACGCTGTCATCGAAAACTGGTGGGGACTGTTTGGCCCCAAGGACATGGATGCCGACCTGGTCGCGCAGATCAATGCCGATCTCAACAGCGTGCTGCAGACGCCCGAAATGGCCGAGTTCCTGCAGCGTGATGGCGGCCGCCCGATCTGGGGCACGCCGGAAGAGTTCACCGCGCAGGTCAAGAGCGAATATGCGCGCTGGCGCCAGGTCGCCGAGGAACAGGGCATCCAGCCCGAATAACAACAGAAACCACGACTGAGCAGTGGGCTGCCCACGCAACGGGCGGCCCGCTCGCCAATTACAGGAGGAGGGAGCATGACCATCAAAAGTCAAAAGGACTTCCTCGCCGGGACGATCTTTCTCGTTATCGGCGTCTGCTTTGCCTACGCATCGGCGCAGTATCGGCTGGGCACCCCGGGCCGCATGGGCCCCGGATTTTTCCCGTTGATCCTGGGTAGCGCGCTGGGCCTGCTGGGCGCCGGCGTCATGCTCGGCGCCTGCCGGGGCGAGCCGGTTGAGGACGGCAAGCTGGAGGCCCTGAACCTGCGGGGGCTGTTTCTGATCGTCGCGGCGACCTGTGCCTTCGCGCTGTTGATCCAGCCCATGGGCCTGCTGTTTACCCTGGCGGCCTGCGCGGCCATCACCACCTTTGCCGCGCCCGCGGCCCGGCCCCGCACCGTTATGGCCAACATCGCGGTGCAATTGGTCATCGGGCTGGGCATTTTCCACCTTCTGCTCAAGCTGCAGATCCCACTCCTGCCGACGATCTTCGGCTTCTAGGGCAAAGCAAGACCATGGATTTCGTTTCAAATCTCGCTCTGGGCCTGCAGGTAGCGCTGACCTTCGAGAACCTGATCTACGCCGCCATCGGCTGCTTTCTCGGCACGCTGATTGGCGTGTTACCGGGCCTCGGTCCGCTGACCACCATCTCGATGCTGCTGCCCTTCACCTTTGGACTCACCCCGATCGGCTCGCTGATCATGCTGTCCGGCATTTACTACGGCGCGGCCTATGGCGGATCCACCACCGCCATCCTCGTCAACCTGCCGGGCGAAGCCTCCTCCGTCGTCACCACGATTGATGGCCATCAGATGGCCAAGCAGGGGCGTGCCGGCCCGGCTTTGGCGGCGGCGGCCATCGGCTCGTTTTTCGCCGGCAGCGTCGGCGTGCTGGCCCTGGCCATGTTCTCCGGCCCCATCGCCAAGGTGGCGTTCAGCTTCGGCCCGGCCGAGTATTTCTCCCTGATGTTCCTCGGGCTGGTCGGCGCCGTGTCGCTCACCTCCGGCCCACTGCTGAAGTCGCTCTGCATGATTCTGCTGGGGCTGCTAATCGGCCTAGTGGGGATGGACATCAATTCGGGCGTGGTCCGTTTCTCGTTCGGCAATCCGGCCCTCTGGGAGGGCATCGACTTCATCGTGATTTCGATCGGTATCTTTGCCTTCTCCGAGATCGTCAGCACGCTGGAGCGGAACAAGGATGGCGCCGCGGAGGTCGCGCCGATCACCTCCATCATGCCGACCCGCGAGGACATAAGGCGCATGACGCCCGCCATCCTGCGCGGCACTGCGCTGGGCTCGTTTCTGGGCGTGCTGCCCGGGGCTGGCGTGTCGCTGGCTTCGTTCTTCGCCTATAGCCTCGAAAAGCGCACCTCCAAGTACAAGCACGAGTTTGGCAAGGGCGCCATCGAGGGTGTCGCCGGGCCTGAGTCCGCCAATAATGCGGCTGCTCAGACCTCCTTCATCCCGACACTGACGCTGGGCATTCCGGGGTCGGCGACCATGGCGCTGATGCTCGGGGCGATGGTGATCCACAATATCCAGCCTGGCCCAGGCGTGGTGACCAACAACCCCGATCTGTTCTGGGGGCTCATCGTCTCCATGTGGATCGGCAACCTGTTCCTCGTGGTGCTCAACCTGCCGCTCATCGGCATGTGGGTCCGCCTGCTGCGTATCCCCTACACCATGCTGTTCCCAGCGATCCTGATGTTCTGCTGCATTGGCGTTTACGCCAGTTCCTACTCGCTGCTCGATGTCTACATGGTGGCTGGGTTGGGTGCGGCCGGATACGTCCTGTCCAAGCTGAACTGCGAACCCGCCCCACTGCTGCTCGGCTTCGTGCTCGGCCCCATGGTGGAAGAGTATTTCCGCCGCGCCCTGGTGCTGTCGCAGGGGGACTTCTCGGTGTTCATCCTCCGGCCGATCTCGGCCACGCTGCTCGCCATCGCCTTCGGCATGCTGGTCTTTGCCGCCTTGCCCAAGCTGCGGCGCGCCCGCCGCACCGCCTTTGCCGAGGATTGATCCCGGCAAAATACACTGCTCTGACCGATCGGGCTGATCGGTCAGGGTCCCTGTAAATTCTATCCAGTCCGGAACTCTCGAAATGACCCAAAAGACCGCTCTCATTGTGAGCGCCCATTCGGCCGACTTCGTCTGGCGCTGCGGCGGCGCCATCGCTGCCCATGTCGAAAAGGGTTACGACGTTACGGTGGCCTGCCTGTCCTATGGTGAGCGCGGAGAAAGCGCCAAGCTGTGGAAGCTACCGGGCATGACCCTGGACAAGGTTAAGACCGAGCGCCGCCGCGAGGCCGAGGCCGCCGCCACGGCGCTGGGCGTGCATGACATCCAGTTCTTCGATCTGGGCGACTATCCGTTGGAGATGACGCGAGAAGCCAAGGACCGGCTGGTCGACGTAATGCGCGCGGTGCAACCGGCCTTCATGATGACCCACTCCAAATACGACCCCTACAACACCGACCACATGTATGTGTCGCAGTGGACGCTGGAATGCCGCGCCATCGCGCAGGCCTGGGGGCACAATCCAGAACAGAAGATCCTTGGCGCGCCGCAGGTCTATCTGTTCGAACCGCACCAGACCGAGCAGATGGACTGGAAGCCCGACGTGTTCCTCGACATCACCGAGGTGTGGGACAAGAAATGGGCCGCCATCCAGTGCATGGAAGGCCAGGAGCATCTTTGGCACTATTACCGTAACCTGGCCGAGAACCGCGCCAACCATTTCACCCGCAATTCCGGCGGGCGGTCTGGCGGACGTCCGGCCAAATATGCCGAAGGCTTCCAGTCGATCTTCCCGCGCACCGTGGATGAACTCTGATGGCTGTGGTCGTCCAGAACATCGAACGGGCTGATCCCGCCATCATCGCCGGCCTCGCCGAATGCGGCGTTGCCACCGTGCATGAGTCGCAGGGGCGCAAGGGGCTACTGGCCGCCTATATGCGGCCCATCTATTCGGGCGCCCGGCTGGCCGCCTCTGCGGTCACCATCTCGGCGCCGCCTTGCGACAACTGGATGGTGCATGTCGCCATCGAGCAACTGCGTGCCGGCGACATTCTGGTGCTGGCGCCGACCTCGCCTTCCGACGCGGGCTATTTCGGCGACCTGCTGGCCACCTCCGCTCAGGCACGCGGCTGTCGTGGCCTGATCATCGACGCCGGCGTGCGCGACGTGGTGGACCTGACCGCGATGGGTTTCCCTGTCTGGTCCAAGGCCATTTCCGCGCAGGGCACGGTCAAGGAGACGCTGGGCTCGGTCAATGTGCCGATCGTCTGCGCCGGCGCTCTGATCAATCCCGGCGACATCATCGTCGCCGACGATGACGGCGTGTGCGTGGTGCGGCGCGAAGAAGCGGTCGAGGTGCTGGAGGCCTCGCGCCAACGTGTTGCCAATGAAGAAACCAAGCGCCAACGCCTGGCCGCCGGTACGCTGGGCCTTGACATTTACGGCATGCGCGAGCGTCTCGCCGAAAAGGGCCTGAAGTATATCTGACAGGCAGCGTCTCTAATCGCCGTTCTAGCGGCGATTAGAGGCCGGCGGCGTGGAGACATCATCAAGGAGGTCGACGAGGCGGTCGATTTTTTGGAATCGGGCGAGGCTTTCGTAGCTCATGGCGGTGGCGACGCTCCACGCCAGATAGTTGATGATGGTGACGGCCGCGGCGAAGGAATTGAACGGCGACGGCGATTGGCAGCGGCAGCGCAACACATACTCAGCGGCTTTTGCACTGGCGGCGGCGCTGATGTCGGTGATCAACACGGTCGTCGCCCCACCGGCGCGCGCTTCCCTGAGAATGTCAGCCAGCCGCCGCGGCCGTCGGCGAAAGGCGATGACGAGAAAGACGTCCCCTTCGGCAATGGATGCGATGTCGTGGGAATAGCTGCCGCCGCCGCTGGGCAGCACCTGAACGTCATTCTTGATCAAGGTCAGATAATGCGCGGCGTGGTGGGCCAGACCGTAGCCGCTGCGCAAGCCCATGATCCAGACCCGGCGCGCGCCGACGATGGCCTGGGTGATTTCCGCAAGGGTCTTTTCCGAGATGCTCTCGCAGGTGGTGGCGATATTGTCGAGATCGACCTTCACCATCTGGCGCAGGGAAACGGCGGCGGTGGGCGCCTGGTCAGGATTTTCCAGGCCTGCCCGGGGCGAGCCCCAATGTTGCTCCGACCTGATCTGCCGTTTCGCCTCCGGATAGGTGTCATAGCCAAGCGTGCGAAACAGGCGGGCGGCAGTGGCTTTGGAGACGTCGGCTTTTTCCGACAGCTCGCTGGCGGTGTAGCTGGGCAGATCCATCTGATGCTGCAGCAGCACGTCGGCCAGGCGTTTTCCGGACGGCGAAAGGGTGGAATAGACCGCATAAATACGCGCTTCAAGCGAGCGTGGCCGCTGCTCGGTTCGGGAGTTTGGACCGGAGGGCACGCTGAGGTCTCCTTGAGTTCGTCACCGGCGATAGTAGTTCACGTCCACCGGAGCGGCCAGCCCCTGGGCGTGGGGCGTTGCGGCTAGTTCAGGGTGTGCAGCCGGGTCGGCGGCGCCCAGACACCGGTCTTGGAGGTCGACAGCCCGCAGGACACCAAGGCTTCGGCCAGACCGACAGCGGCACCGACGCCTTCGATGACCGGAATGCCATGCTGGCGCTGCAAATCAGCGGCGAATTCGGCCATGCCGGCGCAGCCGAGGACGACGGCCTCGGCACCCAGGGCGCGGCCCTGGATGATGAAATCGGAAATCCGCTCCAGCGCGCCGCTTTGCGGGTTTTCCAGTTCCAGCACCGGGATGTCGCTGGAAAAAACGCGCCGGCAGCGATGGGCAAAACCATAGCGCCGGATATTGTCCTCGATGATCGGCGCCGAGCGCGACAGCGTGGTGATGACGCAAAAACTGTGGCCGACGAGGCTGGCCAGTTGATAGGCCGCCTCGCCGATGCCGATCACCGGCTTCGATGAGAGGGCGCGGGCAGCGTCGAGGCCGGTATCGTCAAAGCAGGCGATGATATGCGCATCGGCGCCGTCAGCGTCGTTGGCGGCGATTTTCCGGAGCAGGCCCGGCACCGACATGGCGCCATCGAACGGCCCCTCGATGGCCTCGGGACCCCGATCGGGCTGGCTGCCGACGATCTCGGTGCCGCTGCGGGCAATGGCGCGCGCTGCCGCAGCAATACGCGCCGTCATCGACGCGGTGGTGTTGGGATTGATTACGGAGATGCGCATGGCTCAGCCAGCCTCATAGTGATGGGGAGGGGCGGCCGCACTTCAGGCGGCTGTCATCCCCATGGTGGGGCGGGGGTCCACGAGATCGACATAGGCGATCGGACCTGCGGTGAGAAAGCCATCGGCGATCCCATTTTGCCAGCGATCATAAGCGGGTTTGTCGATTTGTGGCGTCGTCCACATGCCATTGGCACGGTAGAGATCGACCAGATCGACCAGCATGTCGGGATCGAAGCGCACGAAGGTGCTGGCCAGGAAATCACGATACTTCGCGGCTTCATGCGCGTTTATCCAGTCCATGGCGCGGGCAAGCGCGCGGGAAAAGCGCTGTTGCGCGTCGAGCTGGTCGCTGTCGGGCTCGCCCTGACCGTAATAGACGCTCCAGGGCACATCGCCGCCATCGACGGCGTAACGCATGACGACATGCGCGCCGCCAGCGGCCTCCAGCGCCAGAGCGGAGGGGAGGTCGATGACCAGATAATCGCCCATGCCGCCCATAAAGGTGCGCGACAGCAAACCGCCATCAAGGTCCTGGATAAAGTTGACCGCCTGCGGATCGACGCCGTTTTCCTTGAGCAGCAGCTTGGTGAACAGCCCGACGCTGGCGCCATTGCTGCCCTTCATCGAGATCACCTTGCCGCGCGTATTCTCCCAGCGGAACTCGTCGGCGCGCTCACGCCCGACCAGCGCCAATGGAGCGCGCAACGAAATCTGGGCGAAGGGCGTGTAGCGGACGCCCCGGCCAAAATGCATGGCCGGCACCCAGATGCCGCCCAGTGCCGCCTGGGCTTTGCCCGAAGCTAGATCATCGAGCACGACGTCCCAGGGATTGGGCACATCGGCCGAGATGGTGAGCCCCTCGGCGGCAAAGAAGCCCTGCCAGGTGGCCACATATTCGGGGAGATAGTTGACGCTGTGGCCGGTGGCCGAAATGTGAAACTTCTGCATATCAACCTACCAGAACGGGGGCCAAGGCGGGGTTCCGGCTATGCGTCGGAATGCGTTCTTCGGTGACGGCGTCAAACCAGAACACGTCCTCGACGGCGTAGTCGAGCGAACACAGCTCGCCGATCGACACCTTGGGTGTGCCGGGGATGCGCACAAACACCAGATTGCTGTCGAGCAGGCGGGTGTCGTTTTCGTCGCTGGCAAGGCGGCAACCGATGACGGTTTCGGCCCCCAACCGCTCGATGACGGCGACCCGGGCGGGGATGGCGCCCTTGCCCTCGGGCTGGAACTGCAGCTTTTCCGGGCGAATGCCGAAGATCACCGATCCGGTCGTCGGGATGTCGCCATCATGCTGCCAGGACAGCGTGTCGGAGACGGCAAGCCGCTGGCCGGTGTGGTTGACCGGCACCAGATTCATCGGCGGCGAGCCGACGAAACGGGCGATGAACGCGTTTTTGGGGTTGTTGTAGATCCCCTCGGGCGTGTCGATCTGCTGCACGACGCCCTTGTCCATGACGATGATGCGCGTGGCCATGGTCATGGCCTCGACCTGATCGTGGGTCACATAGACAAAGGTCTTGCCGACCTTGTTGTGCAGGGCCGAGATTTCGGCGCGCATCTGCACCCGCAGCTTGGCGTCGAGGTTCGAGAGCGGCTCGTCGAGCAGATAGAGCGACGGGTTGCGCACCAGAGCGCGCGCCAGGGCGACGCGCTGACGCTGCCCGCCGGACAGATGCGCCGGCCGCCGATCCAGCAAATGCTCGAGTTCGAGCTGGACGGCGATGCGGTTGGTGCGGGCGCTGATATCGGGGCTGCGCATCAATCGCTTGCGGGCAATCGAGCTGACGATGGGCAGGTGATACCATTTCTTGAAGGCATCCATGACCAGCGGAAACGCGATATTGGCGCGCACGGTCATATGCGGATAGAGCGCATAGGACTGGAACACGAACGCCACATTGCGGCGGCGCGGCTCCCATTCATTGGCGACTTCGCCATCGAACAGCACCTGGCCCGAGCTGGTTTCGCTGAGCCCGGCAATCATGCGCAGCAAGGTGGATTTGCCGCACCCGGAGGGCCCGAGCAGCACGAGGAATTCGCCATCCTCGATATCCGTGCTGAAGGCCTTGATTACCTGGTGAGCGCCAAACGATTTGGAGACGTCTTTGAAACTTAGTTTAGGCATGGCCTACCCCTTAACCGCACCAGCAGTCAGTCCGGCAACGATGTTGCGTTGAATGAGAAGGAAGAAGCCCACCGCCGGCAGGCTGAAGATGAACGCGGCCCCCATGACACCCGCCAGCGGGGTTTCGTACTGCCCGATGAACGAGGCGAGCCCGACACTGGCCGGCCACAGCGCGCGGTCCATCAGGAAGGTGGAGGCGAACAAAAACTCGTTCCACCCGGCAAAGAAAGCGATGACTGCAGCGGCCGCAACGCTGGGCATGATCAGCGGTAGCAGGATCATGGTGAGGATGCTGAAGCGGGGGCAATTGTCGATAATCGCAGATTCCTCGATTTCGTAGGGAATGCCGTCCATGGCGTTCTTCAGGATGAAGGCGGCGACGGGCAGTGAGAAACCGACATTGGCGAGGACCAGGCCGAACAGATTGTTGAGCAGACCCAGCGTGATGAACATGCCGTAGAGCGGGATCAGGATCAGCGCCTCGGGTACGACCTGGGTCATGAACAGCAGGAACCCCACCAGCCCCTTGCCGTGAAAGCGGAAGCGGCTGAGCGCGTAGCCGGCCAGCGAGCCCAGTAGCAGGCTGAGAACCGTGGTGCCGGTGGCAATCAACAGCGTGTTGAACAGCCACAGGCCGATCGGCACCTGCATAACTTCGCCCAGCAGGTTCGGCAGGTTCTGCAGTTGCAGCCAGGCCACTTGGCCGCTGCCATAGAGCTGGGAATTCAGCGACAGGGCGGTGTTGACCATCCAGTAGATCGGGAACCCCGCCACCACGATCAGCAGGCAGACGAAGAGATAGTGGGCGATTTTTGAGGCAATTTTGCTCTGGATCATCACAGGGCCATCGCTTTCAATCGGCGGCGCTCCGCCAGGAAGTGAATGAGGGCGACCAGGAGGGCAAGACCGAGGCCGACGACGCCATAGGCGCTTGCCATTCCGAGATCATAATTTTCGAAGGCGATCTGCCGGATTTTGACCACTAGCGTCCCGGTACTGCCCAACGGGCCACCTCCGGTGAGCAGGTAGATGATATCGAAGCGGCGGATCGACCAGACAGTCACCAGCAAGGCTGCAAGCTGGGTGGCCGGCATGATGTGCGGCAGGGTAACCAGCCGGAATATATTGAGCGGGTCGGCGCCATCGATCCGCGCGGCTTCGCGCACTTCTTCAGGCACCAGCTGCAATGCGGCCAACACGACCAGCATCACAAAGGGGGCAGCCTGCCAGACGGTCACGACGATCAGGGCAGGAAGTGCCAGATCGACAGTGGTCAGCCAGCGCTGGGGATCAAATCCCATCCCCAGCATGATTTTGTTGAAGACGCCCGACTGCTGATTATACATCCAGTGCCAGATTAGCGCCGCTGCCGCGTTGGGTACGGCCCATCCGAACAGCAGAATGCCACGGGCGATGTCGCGGCCGGGAAACGGCCGATCCAGCGCCAATGCGGAAATCACCCCGAGCAGCACCGCCAGCACCACCGAGCAGACGGTGTAGATCACCGTCACCCAGATCGTGTTGTAGAAAGCGGGCTGATCGAAGAGCTTGGCGTAATTGGTCAGGCCGATGAACAAGCCGCCATTGGGGTTGGTCAGCTTGGTTGCCGTCAGGCTCATCCACACCTGGCGCGCCAGCGGGCCAAACATGAAAAAGCAGAGATAGACGATGGGAGGGAGGATGAAGGCGTATGGCACCAGTGCCTTGCCCGCACCCACGAGCCGTTTCGACGATAATATGCTCATGGCTATCCCTCCCAGCGTCCAGTTTTTGTCGGTCAGTTTTTAGAAGCTTTGTTCGTCGACTTCGATCTGCGCCGCATCGAGGGCGGCCTGCGGATCTTCATTGGCGACCAGTACCCGTTCGATGGCTTCCATCACGAAGCGCATGATCTGGGCGGTTTCGACTTCATAGCCCGGGATCAGCGTGCTGCGGGACGCAGGCGCCACCTCGGCAAAGGTGTCGGCCCAGGGGTTTTCGGCGCGGAACGCTTCGGTGAGCGGCACATCAGTGGCCAGCGCATCCGGACCCGAGGCTTCGCGCAGCGCAATCTGACCTTCGGGGCTGACGACCCAGGCGATAAAGGCGGTGGCGGCTTCCTGCTGCTTGCTGTGGGTGCTGACGGCGAGGAAAATCTGCTGGTGGGCGCCGGGGTTCACAAACGGCAGCTTGGCTGCGTAAAGGTCCGACTTGGCCAGGGCGCCGCCCGACACGATGTTCAAAGTGCCACCGCTATTGTCAAAGCTGTAGCCAACGCCGAGTTCCTTGAAGCGCGTGCGCATCGTCGGCATGCTGTCGCCGATGGGCAGCACATTGGCGTCATAGACCTTCTTGAAGGCGGTTACCGCGGCAACCGCCTCGGGCGTGTTGACGGTCAGCTTGCCCGAGCCATCGACCCAATTGGTGCCATAGCCATAGGCCCAGTTCTGGAAATCCATGAACCAGTTGGTGTAGTCCGCCATCTGGTGGCGCGCGGTGAAGCCAACGGCACCGGTGGCGGCATTGACGGCCTGCGCCGACGCGATCAGCGAGTCGACATCGGTAGGCACCTCGGCCTTGCCGGCATCGGCCAGCGGCCTATTGTAGATCAGCGCATAGGCCGCACGCTGCCAGGCAAGGCCCAGCCGCTTGCCGTCGACCAGGCCATTGGCGTTGGTAGTGTTGAGCGCCACACCCTCGGCAGCCTTGTCGATATCGACCAGAAAGCCGGCATCGGCGAGGGAATAGAACAGGCCTTCCTGAATGATGGCGATGTCGGGGCCCTGTCCGGCACCCATTTCGGTGGTCAGCTTGTCGGCGATTTCAGCCGAGGGGATGGCTTCTTGCACCAGGGTGACGTTGGGCGCCACTTCCTGGTATTTCAGCATGGCGTTCCACAGATTGGCGCCGCGCAGCGCATCCACCCATTGCGAGTTGGCGATGACCAGGGTCACCGGTTCCCCGCTGGCTTGCGCATAAGCGCCGACCATCGGAATTGTGCCGGCCCCAACCAGGGTGGCGAGCGCGGTGGCGCCGGCCAGAAACAGACGTCGTTGGCGTAGAAACATCAGAAAGTCCTCCACTTTTTGATAGATGAAACGCAATAGACCCAGGCGTCCGGCAGCTTTCCCTAGGGTGCCGGCCGCCTTGGGATCAACTCACACTTTGACGCGATGGGGCTCCAGAGGCGTATTGGCGCTGAGATTTTCAGCCCCTGTCTCGGTCACCAGATAGCAATCGCCGACATTGCAGCCGGCAACTTCGGGTTCAAGCCACTGCGAATGCAGCACGAATGTCATGCCCTCTTCGAGCCGGTCATGATTGTTCGAGGCAATGTTGTAGTTGGCGAATTTGGCCATCGACACCGAGTGGCCCACGTTTGGATTATGCGGCCCCAGCGTCGCCGGATAGACATGCATCAGCTTGCGGCCCTGCCGTTCCCAATCCTCGTCATAGACATGGCGCTGCGGAATGAGCCTTGGGCCGCCATCGGCGCCAGCTTCCCAATTATAGGGCATGGTCCGGCCATCGGCCGACGTCAGATAGCCGCGCTTTATATAGGGCTCGAAGGAGGCATTGGCGACCTCGGACACCAGCACGCCGGGCTTGACCTGCGCGGCTGCGTTCTTGACGCCCTCCACGCACATGTTGAGCACGTCTTCCTGCTTGTCCGTAATGTCGCCGACCGCAATCATCCGGGCAATCTGGGCGTTGTAACCACGATAGGTCGTGTTGGAGATATAGAGATTGATCAGATCGCCATTGCGAACGACGTGACCATAAGGCTTCCCGCAATGGGTGCCATAGCGATTGATACCGATCTGGTAGCCGTCCCCAGTTTCTCCGCCGCGCGACATCTGGGCATAGGTGAAGGCCGCATAGATTTCATAGTCGGTCACGCCAGGACGGGTGACGTGATACGCCGCCTGGATGCCGATATCGGCCAGTTGGGCCGCCGCACGCACCAGTGCCTGCTCGCCCTTGGAGCGTCGGCGCTGCATCCGGTCAACGATGGCTTCGGCCTGCACAAATGACGAGCGGCTCAGCTCAGCCCGCAGGCCGGCCCAATAGGGGGCGGAGGTGGCATCGCCCATCAGCCCGATCTGGGAAGACGCCAAACCCCGATTGATCAGATGCTGGGTGACGGCCTCGACCACCTTGTCGACGGCCTTGCCCGGGCGATCATAGGTTTCGCGGCCCCAGGTGCCGATTTGCCAGATGTCATCGACCAGCAGCGGCTCACCGCTCGGCGGCAGCAGCACGGAACTGCTGAAGAACGAGAACAGCGCCAATGGTTTGTCATCGGTGGGGATGACGAGCACGCCTTCGCGCTCCCAGTCGCAGATATAGCGCAGATAGGAATTGGAGGTGTGATACCAGCCGATGGTGTCGGCATGCACCAGGATAACGTCGTGCCCGGCAACAGTAGCCTCACGGCGTATCTTGCGCAGCCGTTCCTCAAATTCCGAACTCGGCAATGGATTGACCGGCTCGAAAGTGAATGTCGGCTCAAAGCCTTCCAGCAACGATTCAAATCGGCGATCTGATGCGGGCGAAACGGCTGAACCCAAGACGGGCCGCGATAGGGTCATTTTTCATCAATCCAGCAGGCTAAAACCTACTTGAGATTATCGGGTGAAATTTAATTTGCAACGTCCCGGCAAGCGTCCGAAATCGGTCAGGATTCACGATTTGCGTATTTTTGACGAGAAATTTTGGCAAATCGGATAATTATCGCGCATCCCGATATAAGCTTATTTCGTCAGTAATATATTGATTTATAACAGAAAATAGAACTTCTGGATGTTTCATAGGTTGATGGATAATTATTTTTAGGCAATGGCCGGCAGCCAGCCTACCTGACGAGTACTCGCACGAAGCGAGAGCCATGGCCGTCGGGAAATTTGGCGCTATGAAAAAAATGTTACAGTACTGATGTGCTTCATATTTCGCTCAGATATCAGCATTGCCAATCGTTGAGGGTGATGTCGGGCGTTGCCTCAAGGTCGAAACTCGCAACAGGCTACCCACGCCGCTCGTGCGGCGGAAGTTGATGATGCGCAATGGCATCCTGCTATACTGCGTGGAGTTTCAAGTTCGATGGGCGGGACTAGTACGTTCCTGCGCTAGCACGCCGCGAACACACACTTTTAGAGTCAGCGGCCGCCGCCAACCGGTAGCACATGAGCTGGTACCAACCGACCAGCTCCTCGGCGTGGTCTGGACTGGCCGGCCGGGATCGGCCCTTGAGGAGGCACTCAAAGATTGCTGTCCCGAGCCGCCTTTTAGCGGATCATATTCAACGATTCCTGCAACATTTCGTCGGCCACCGAGACAATTCTTGTACCTGCGGCGTAGGCCTGCTGCGTCACGATCAGCTTGGTGAACTCGTCGGAAATGTCGGTATTGGAGGCTTCGAGCGCGCCGCCGATGATGCCGCCGCCCGCCATGTCGAAAATTGCTTCGCCGGATTCGGAGGTGGCGCTGAACACGCCGCCGTCAAGCCGCTTGAGCTGGTTGATAGCTTTGAACTCCGCGGTCACGACCTGCGCGACATCAAGGCGCTCGCCATTGGAATAGGTGGCGACGACGCGCCCGTTATCGTTGATGGCCACGGACACGAACTCACCCGCGCCATAGCCGTTCTGGCTGAGAGCCGACACATTGGCCGTGCCGTTGACGTCGGCGAATTGCGATACGCCGTTGACGTCATGGCGAAGCTGCACGTCGCCGATACTGACGCCGTTGACCGTCAAATTGCTGATGGTGGTGGCCGATACGCCGGGGGGCATCAGGGAGCCATCGGCGCCGAACACATAGCGCTGGCCAATATTGGTCCACATCGCTGCTCCGCCCTGGGCGGTACTATCGGAGAGGTAGAACAGGTTCCAGGTATCCTGCCCTTCGGCGGCGTCGCTGTCGATCTTGGCCCAGCGCAGTTGCACGTTCGCCGGCGCGCCATTCTCGGCGTATACGGTGATGGCGCCGCCAGAGATGGATTCGGAGACGAAGCGGTCGGAATCGGCGGCACTGATTGTGGTTAGGCCGCCTGTGTCTGCCTTGTGGATGCCGGCAATGTTCAGCTTGTCCGCCGCCGACCCGGAAATGGTGGCGTCATAGTAGTAGTTACCGGGGAACTCGACACGGACGTTGCCGCCGGCATAGGTGACGATCGCATTGGTCGCCGCTGGGCCGCCATGGGCGCGCAGATCGGCCTGGATTGCCGCGAGCATATCGGCCAGCGATCCGGTGGCGTTGATTTCGATGTGGTCGGCGGTCGGCGTTTGCCTGCCGTCGGTATCGAAGCTGTAGCTGCGCTTGGTGCCGCCAACGCTGACGACCAGCTCGTCACTGTCATTGAGGATCAGGTCGGCATAGGTGTTGCCCGCGATCATAGCGCTGCCGGGGATCGGGTCGTAGGGCCCGGCGCCAAGCCCCAATATGTCTCCGGTGATGGCGCCTGGAGCGCGCAAACTGGAGAACTCAAGCGGGTTTGGGTCGTTTGTCCCGGCGGAGACGGTAATCTTGCCGTTCTTGAGCTTGACGAAAAGCGTGTCATCGCCGGCCAGGCTGCGCAGATTGTTCTGCATGGCGGCGAGCGCGCTATCGATGTCGCCACTGGCGGAAATCGACGTGCTGACGCCGCTTGCGGTGGCGTCTATCGGGGTGCGAAGGCCGGCGGGGTAAGTAACCAGGAGCGTAATGCCGTTGTAACTTGCGGTGGCGCCAGGAAAAGCGTCCTGCACAGCAGTCTCCAAGGCGGTTTTCAACGCCGCTGGTGTTGCAGGCGCCGGTACGGCAGGGAACACAATGTCTGTGCCGTTGATATCAAACTGCCCAGTTTGGATCAGCCCCGCAACGTCACCCGCGTCGATGGTGATGAACGTTTTCGCGGATGTGGCATCTGCGCCATGGGACAAACCGCCATTGCTGACGCCAAGCCCGTCAAGCATCGTGTCAAAACCCTGATACCCGGCGGTGTCGTATTCGATCTTCAGGACGCCGGTGCCTGGGTCATAGAGTGCTGTTGTACCCGGAAATTTGGCGTGGATTGCCGCTTCCAGATCACCTTTCGTCGGGTTGGCAAATGATATGGGCTCCCCGCCAATCTCCAGATCTCCCGCAGCCTGCAACGCGGTGAGGTCGGCAATGACAATTTCCCTATAGGCTTTGGCTGCGTCCGTGCCTGGAGTTGCTCCGGCGAATTCGACGGCTGAGCTCGGGACACCGTTGGTATCAAACCATATATTATAGCTCTGTCCGTTGACTGTGACCGTCAGCCTATCGCCGTCGTTGACCAGTGGTGCAGCCGATTGCGTGCCTAAGTAGGAGCCCGCACCAATGGCGCGCGCGGGGACCAGCTGAAGGTCGCTGTTCGGCAATTCTATGCCCAAGGCGCCGGGCACCACCGGCGTCGGTGACGGATTGGCATAGGTCCAGGGTTTGATCAGCTCGCTATTCGGGATGTTGGGCTTGTAGGCGGTCGGCTTGGGGAGCTGCGGCAGGTTGGTCTGGTAGTTGATTGCCTTGGTGATATTGGCCTTCAGGAAACTGTTCGACAGCCGGATCACTTCGGGCACCGAGCCGGAGATATTGTTCGTGGCTGGATCAACCGGCAGGCCCTTGAGATAGTAGCCGGCGCCATTGACCAGCATGCCGTCCTTGTCGATTTCGAAATCGCCGCGACGGGTGAAGAAGTTGGTATCGGCAAAGATCGGCTTGCCGTCCGACTGGCCGATCTTGGGCTCGACGACGAAGAAGCCGTTGGAGTTGAGCGCGATGAAGGTCTCGTTCGACACCGTCTTGATGTCGCCACCAATATCATTGGTGCCGCGCGACTGGGCCAGCACGGCGCCGGGCACTTGGCGCGAAATCGGCGCATCGGCGATCAGATCAAGGAAATCGGTCTCGATGCGCTTGTAGCCGGTGGTCTGCGAGTTCGCGATATTGCCCGAAATGTTCTCCAGCGCGTGCGCCTGCGCCCGAAGACCGGTCACTGCACTGGAAAGAGCCCCGTAAATACCCACGCCATTTGCCCCCATAGCAGCCATGATGGGCGGGGCCTCCGCCTGATAGCGGCTGAAACCCACGCGAAAACACGGCGGTGCGTCAGGGTGACGTGATTTGCCGGCCTTACGGCCTACGAATTGGGCGTATGCACTGACGCTTTGGGGGTAGGGATGGGCAGGGACGGTGGCAGCGATAGCCCGTATTCGTTGTGGTTTTCGATGCGTGCCGCACCCAGAATTACACTGATGCGGTTGACGATACCCTGACCGAAGCCTGCAGAGCCGGGCAGCTTTGCCGTGGTTGTCGGCAGTTGATCAACCACCACGATCGCATCCCGGCCGTCTCGCACCTCATGCAGCAAGGTAACCGCCATGCCGGATTGGCTCAGGCGTATGGCGTTGTCCAGATCGTTGGACAGGGCCTGCGAGAGCAGCATTTCGTCCGAGACGAGCAGGGCATCGGAGGGGGTGGTTACCAGATCAATCGAGCGGCTGGCCGCAATGGGCTCATAGACCGCGTTCAGCTTGGCAAATACCCGGCTGACCGGAAAGACTGACAAGACGGGCGAGATTACGCCGGTATCGTGCCGGGCGTAATTGAGGATGCCGTCGAGAAAATCCGTCATAGTGCCGCTGATTTTGCGGGTCTGGACGAGTGCCGCTTGGTCGGCGGTCGAACCCATCGCCATGCCATCGAGCAGCATGGTGATGGTCTGCAGTGGTTGCCGCAGATCATGCCCGAGCGAGCGCACCAAATGGCTCTGGAAGGCATGGGCATCGGTCAGCGCGACTGTGCGTTCTGCGACGGTCTGCTCAAGAAACTGACGCTGCCCCTCGACTTGGGCTAGTGCGCGACGCTGATCGGATACCGCCGCGCCGATCAACAGGGCGGCGATGGCGCCGATGGCGAGCAGCAGGGAAAGCGCCAGCATTTCGCCATCATAGGCCAGCAGATAGGCGGCCAATGGTGTCGCCAGGCTGGTGAAGAAGACACTGATGGCTGCGGTGGGCAGGCCGCCCGTCACGCCGGCAATGATGGGCGGGATGAGCATCAGATACCACAGGCTCCCCAATTGCGGATTGAGCCGCACTGCCTGAGAACCGATGAGCAGGGCCAGGGTGATGAAGCCAATCTGTACCAGCCAGCTCGATGCCCTGGGCCAGCGCCATTCAGCTATGGGCTCGGCAAAAGCGGCGCGGAGCAACGGCACCAGAATGGGTGGCAAAACCAGCGCCGCGATGGCGTCGCCGGTGGCCCATTGAAAGACGATGCCCCAGCCCTCAGCCCAGCTCATATTGCCCGCCCAGGCATGCAGCGAAACGCCCGAAATTGCGGCAACGCAAGACGCCAGCAAGACCGATGACACAAAGACCAGTGTGGCTCTGAGCGTCAGGGGTTGCTGGGTGGGGCCAGAAAAGCCGATCAGTGTATAGGCGACCAGGCCATAGATGCCGCAATGGCGGATGGCATGGAGCGCCTGCGCCAGCGCGCCACCGTTATTTTCAATGAAGAACGGGCTGATTTCGGGCGAAACCAGCAGCAGATTTGCCGCCAGCGGCGCTAGCTTGAGCACCCCCGGTGCCGCCAGGAAAATCGACAGGGTAATGCCGGCTGGCAGGAACCACAGGCTCGAATAGGGGCGAAAGACATCCAGCAGAGTTGCAAGCTTGTAACCAGCCAGCCATAACGCCATGATCAGGACGAACTGGACGGCTTTGTTTGTGAGTATTGCCCGTAACATGCTGACATGGTCCCCCAAGCATCCCATGGTCTTGATGTTTTTGGGGAGCAGAGCAAGCCGATGATGCGCATTTTGGTCGCTGATGACCATGCAATGTTCGCCGCAGCACTCCACTATCTGTTGAAATCTGCTGACGTGGGCATCGAGGTTGATCCGGTCAACTCGGTCGCCGAAGCGCTGGACAATATGGAGCAGCACGGTGCACCGGACCTCGTCCTGCTTGATTATGCCATGCCCGACATCGATGGCTTGCAGGGGCTCGAGCTGATCCGCGCCCGGCACGGCAACGCCAATGTTGCGATGCTGTCAGGTACCACTGACCCGTTGCTGGTCCGCGTCGCATTGGCCAAAGGTGCCGTGGGATGGATCCCCAAAACCCTGCCGCCGGCAGCGCTGATCCACGCTTTGCGCTTGATGGCCGATGGGCAACGGTTCGTGCCACCGGAACTTCTAAAGGAGGGGCCTCAACAGGGACTGTCCGAACGCGAGGCACAGGCGGCCCTGTTATTGGCCCAAGGCCATTCGGACAAAGTCATCGCCGACAGGCTCGGCATCGAGCCCTCAACGGTCAAGGTTCACGTGCGGCGAATACTGAAAAAATCTGGTGTCACCAGCCGTGCCCAATACGCCGCGATGGTCAGGCGTTAGACCAAGCTCTGTTTTGAGCAACGCTGCAGGTCGAGTGGCAAGCAACTCATTTGAACACCTGCAGCACGAGCATCGTGAAGACCTGAAGCTGTCCACGGTACAGCCAGTGTGCGCGAGCAACGCCCCATAAGTCGGCCGGCGGCGCGGATACTCGTTTTTGCGTACGAGGGTGGTAGGCTTGTAAATTGAGCGGAATCAGATACTTACGATTCGTATATTTTAAGCGATTGTTTGTTTGAGGATTAGATTTTGGCTCCATGCTTCGGGCGGGCAGCGCAGCTGCGTCATGGATTCACTCAAGTCATGCGGTCGGCGACCCGCCTTATTGGGCTAGCGGCGCTCAGTGCGCCCCTCCTGATCAGTGATGCCTACGCAGCCGCCTACGCCACCGGCGGCAACAGCATTTACCGCGACCAGGTCCTCTGGCTGACCTGGGGCGGCGGCGGTGCCAATGGAACCCCCGGTGTAGCGCTAACGACGGGCTCCAGCACCACAGCGTCTGTTCCGGTGGCTGCCGGCCAGACCATGGAAGTAACCTGTTCGCTGGCGAATGCCAGCGGCAAGAGCCTGTTGAGCTACCGTCCCGGTAACTGGAGCGGTGACGTCTTCGACGACCTCTACAATATCGGCGGTACGGGCGGCTCTAACCTATTGATCGCTGGTATTGCCCGCACGGGAGGCC
Source organism: Devosia sp. A369 (assembly GCF_054489345.1). NCBI lineage: Bacteria > Pseudomonadati > Pseudomonadota > Alphaproteobacteria > Hyphomicrobiales > Devosiaceae > Devosia > Devosia sp. A369. The sequence goes on from NZ_JBTMWV010000002.1 coordinate 82,238, forward strand.
TCGCGGAGTTCACCGTCAATTGCTCGGCGACACTTGCCGGCAAGCCCTACGCCATTCGCGGTCTGGTGATGGCCGACGCTGAATCCATCAATACTGGTGTCGAGTATGTCGAAGCGACTGCCCAGGGAACCTGGACCGTCGTTGAACTGCAGAAGAACTTGGGCGTCGGGAGCTATACGGCGCGAAAGACCCAGAACGGCGCCAACCAGACGGTCCGCTTCGGGCCGGGCAATGACAACAACACGGCGGCGATCAGCTTTCTGACCTTCAACACGCCGGCGCCGTCCGTCAGCATGGATTTTAAGATCAACGGTGGCGGCACCACGGCAATCGCCATTGGCCTGCTCGCCCCTTATGCCGATTTTGGTGACGCTCCGGCCAGCTATGGCGAAGCCATGCATGTCATTGCCGACATGAATTTTGCGTCGGACAACATCCCTTTCAACACCAATCTCAACCTGAATGCCGCGGGCTACACATCGGGCGCATTGCTGCCGCCGGGCTCCAACTATCTCGGTACGCAGGGTCCGGACACCGAGCCTTCGACCCGCTTCAGCGCCGATGCGCTGGGCGACGACAATTCTCCACTGGCAAACCCGCGCGAAGAGGACGCATGGCCGGCCGGCAGCACGCTTTCTGTGCTTGATGCGGGGCGGGTCATCACCCACGCGCCGCTTTGCGCCGGCGCGGGTACGGTGGCGGGCTGGATCGATTTTGACCGCAGCGGTGCCTTTGACGCTCACGAGCGTGCCGAGGCAGTTTGCACCGCAGGCTCGGCTCCTCTGAGCTGGACCATGCCTGCCAGTATGACGCCGGGCACGGTTTTCGCGCGCCTGCGCTATGCCGCCGACCCCGCCGAACTCATCAGCCCCACCGGCGTCGCCACCATGGGCGAGGTCGAAGACCATCTGCTGACCGTGCTGGCGCCCAGCCTGCGCATCACCAAGTCCAGCAATGCCGTTGGTGGCACCTGGACGGTGAACGAGCCTGCTGCCAGCTATCAGCTTTCCGTGGCCAATATCGGCCCCCAACCCACTGGCCGCCTGCCGGCCATCCCGGGCGCCCCGATCACCGTGCTCGATACGCTGCCCGGCGGGCTGCTGCCGAAATGGACCGGCACCCATGTTAGCAATGGCTGGTCCTGCACCTTCGCCGGCATCAACGTCGCCTGCGTCAGCACGCAGGTGCTGGCTGCCGGTGCCAGCTCGACCATCACCCTGCCGGTCAGCATTCCCGAGACGGTTCCGGCCGGGCCGGTGCTGAACCATGCGAGCATTGGTGGCGGGTTTGATCCGCACAATGGCGGCGTGCCGCCCAAGCCGGGCGCGCTTTGCGGCGATGCCGATCACTGCGCCAGCCATAGCGTGACTATCGACGCCACCCCGGCACTCACCTTGCTCAAGACCGGCAAGCTCAACGATTTGAACGGCAATGGCCTGATCGAGCTGGGCGAAACCATCCGCTACGACTTCACCGTGACCAATACCGGCATGGTGACGCTGACCAATGTCGGTATCGACGACGCATTGCTGAGTGCAGCGGTCCCTCCGGTGGCGGTCAGCCCCGGTCCGCAGACGCTCGCGCCCGGCGCGACTGTGACCTTTTCGGCGCTCTATACGCCGGTGCAGGCCGACATTGATACCGGCACCGTCACCAATATCGCGACGGCGCGCGGCACGCCACCGAGCGGCCCCGAAGTGTTCAGCCCACCTGACACGGTCACCGTGCCGCCCAATCTGACGCCCGGCCTCAGCATCGTCAAAACCGGCACGCTCAACGACCTGAACAACAACGACCTGCTGGATGCCGGCGAAACCGTCACTTACGATTTCGTGGTGACCAATGTCGGTCAGGTGACCTTGAGCAATGTCGTGGTCGCCGACCCGATGCTGGCTGACGCCGGCGTTGCGATCACGCCCGGTGCACAAATCCTGCTGCCGACGACCAGCGTCACCTTTTCAGCGACCTACACCCCGACCCAGGCCCAGGTCGATTCCGGCTCGGTGACCAATACGGCCACCGCCAAGGGCACCCCGCCCGGCCAGCCTGAAATCGAAAGCCCGCCCGATACGGTCACCGTGCCGCCCAATGTCACGCCTGGCCTCAGCATCGTCAAAACCGGACTGCTGGATGACCTCAACGGCAATGGTCTGATCAATCTTGGCGAAACCATTCGCTACAGCTTCCAGGTGACCAATACCGGCGGCGTTACGCTGACGGGTGTCACTGTGGTTGATCCGCTGGTGACCATTGTCGAGCCGGCCCAGACGCTGGAGCCCGGTGGTACCTACAAGTTCACCGCCATTTACACCCCGATCCAGGCCGATATCGACGCTGGGCAGGTTACCAATATCGCCCATGCCACCGGCACGCCGCCGGCTGGCCCGCCGATTGACAGCCCGCCGGACAGCGTCACCGTGCCGCCGGAAAACGGACCGGCGCTGGCTATCGACAAGTTCGGCACGCTCAATGACCGCAATGGCGATGGCCTGATCGATCTGGGCGAAACCATCGGTTATCGCTTCGTGGTGACCAATACCGGCAAGGTCACGCTGACCGGCGTGACGGTGGTCGACGCTTTGGTGGCCGTGCTCGAGCCGCCCCAGACCCTGGCGCCCGGTGGTAGCTTCACCTTCACCGCGCTCTACACCCCGATCCAGACCGACATTGACGCCACTAAGGTCACCAACACGGCGCACGCCACCGGCAAGCCGCCGGTCGGTGGGCGGATTTCGAGCCCACCCGACACCGTTCAGGTTCCAGCCGGCGCTGTGCCGGGCCTCAGCATCGTCAAGACCGGCTCGCTCAATGATCGCAACGGCGATGGTCTGATCGATCGCGGCGAAAACATTGCCTACAGCTTCCTCGTGACCAATACCGGCATGGTGACGCTGACTGGCGTGACAGTCATCGACAAGCTGGTGACCGTCAACGAAGCACCGCAGACGCTGGCACCCGGCGCCAGCTTCACCTTCACCGCCGTCTACACCCCGACCCAGGCCAATATCGATGCCGGCAGCGTGACCAACACCGCGACCGCGACTGGGCAGCCGCCCAGTGGGCCGCCGGTCATCAGCCCGCCCGACACCGTCCAGGTGCCGGCCGGCGCTTTGTCGGGCCTCCGCATCATCAAGACCGGTACGCTCAACGACAATGATGGCAACAAGCTGCTCGATATCGGTGAATCGGTGGATTACCAGTTCCTGGTGACCAATACCGGCATGGTGACGCTGACCGGCGTGACGATCAACGATCCGCTGGTCACCGTCGTCGAACTGCCCCAGACCCTGGCGCCCGGCGGCAGCTTCACCTTCACCGCGCGCTATACGGCGGTGCAGGCTGACATCGACGCCGGCTATGTCGAAAATACCGCAACGGCGACCGGCGTGCCGCCTGTTGGCCCGCCGATTGAGAGCCCGCCCGACACCGTCATCGTGCCGCCCAACATGACGCCGGGCCTCAAGGTGCAAAAGACCGCATCGCTGACCGACGCCAATAGCAATGGCGTGCCCGAAGTCGGGGAGATCATCGAATATCAGTTCCTCGTGACCAATAGCGGCGCGGTGACACTGACCGGTGTAACTCCGCGTGATGCTGGCCCCCGCTTTGGTGGCGTAGCAGGTGCCAATACCCTGACGGCCATCGCACCCGCCCCGGTCTCACTGCTCCCGGGCGCTCAGCAGTTGTTCACCGCCACCTATGCCATGGCGCAGGTCGATATCGACAACGCCGCCAAGGCCGGCAATCAGGTGGACAATTTTGCTGACGCCACCGGCACTGGGCCAAACGGTCGTCCGGTTGTCTCGCCGCTGGCACTGGCGGCAGTGCCGCTGCCCGTGTTGCCGCCGACCGCCATCACCATCTCCAAGCAGGCCGGCAGGAGCCAGATCTGGCGCGGCGAGACCATCGACTTCACCATTCTCGTGGCCAATACGGCCCTGACCAATGCTGGGGTGATCGATGTCGTTGACACCATCCCGCCCGGCTTCCGCTTTGTAGATGGGTCGGCCACGGTCAATGGTGCGGCTGCCACGCCAAGCCTGTCCGGTTCGGAGATCCGCTTTGCCGGTCTTCCGCTCGGACCCAGCTCGCAGCTCGAGATCCGCCTCAATCTGCTGGCCCTGGCCACCGCCAGTCCCGGCCGCCACCTGAACCGCGCCAACGTGCTCGACCCCAGCGGCACGCCGCTGGCGCCCGAGGCCGTCGCCATGTTCGAGGTGTTGACCGAGGCCATGCTCGATTGCAGCGAGATCGTCGGCAAGGTGTTCGATGACCTTGATCGTGACGGCTATCAGGATGAAGGCGAGCCCGGCCTGCCCGGCGTGCGTCTGGCCACGGTGCGCGGGGTGTTGATCACCACCGATGCGCATGGCCGCTTCAGCATCCCCTGCGCCGCGCTGCCCAATAGCGAGATCGCCTCCAACTTCGTGTTGAAGCTCGATACCCGCACCCTGCCGACCGGCTATGGCCTGACCACTGACAATCCGGCTGTCGCCCGGCTGACCGCCGGCAAGATGACCGACGTCAATTTCGGTGCCTCAATCGGCCGTCAGGTGCGGCTCGACCTCAATGCAACGGCCTTCATCGCTGGCTCGGATGCACTGCATCCCGAACTGGTGACGGCCCTCGATGGGGTGATCGAACTGCTGGAAGCGGACAAGGCCACGCTGGTGCTGACCTATGGCGATGGTCCGGCCGCGCTGGAGGCAGGCCTCGTCCGGCTCGACGCTGTCGAACGCCATATCCGTGATCTGTGGCGTCGTGCTGGCGCCCCCTATGAACTGGTCGTTACGCGCCAGACCACCGGTAACCAGGGAGGCCAGCAATGACCTCGGTATTGAACCTGTCCCCGCGCCAAGGCGCATTGCGTCGTGCCCTGCTGCTGACCGGCACTGCGCTGGCCCTATTGGCTAGCCCGGCCATGGCCGAGCCCCTGGGGTTCTCGGTCAGCGTCGATGGTGAGCATGTCAGCGGCGATCCGATTGCGCCGGACCTGATCCGCCGCACCGACGTCGAACTGCAGCGCACCGATATCCAGGTCAAATTCGATGGCCTCGAAATCCGGCCGACGCTCAACGTGCTGCCGGCCGATCAGCGCAGCAATCGCCGCGCTGGCGAAATGGTGCCCTTCCTGCTCACCACCAACTACCCAGCCTTCATTGCCAAGGCCGAATTGCGCATCTTTGCCGCTGGCCAGGATATCGCGGGCCCGCCTCTGGCTATCGTGCCGGCTTCACTCAATGGCGTCTCCGGCTGGACCATGCCGACCGATGGCGACGGCGAATTCGCCTATGTCGCTCGCGTCTATGACGCGAAGGGGCGGTTCGACGAAACCATGCCCCTGGCGCTGCGCCGCACTTCGCGCGATCTGGACGAAACCGAAACCGAAACCGTCGCGGCCGGCTGGGGCGAAGACCGCACCCGCAGCCGCACCATTCCCCTGGTGGGTGGTGCGGTGACGGTTTACGGCACCAAGGTGCCCGCCGGCGCCTCGGTACAAGCTTTGGGCGAGACCATTCCCGTCGATGGCGAACGTGCCTTCGTGGTACAACGCATCCTGCCGGCCGGCGACCATGCGGTCGACGTGCTGGTGGCCGAAACGGGCGGCGCCGCTATGGCGTTCAGCCGGGCGATCAATATTCCCGACAGCGACTGGTTCTATGTGGCGATGGCCGACCTGACGCTGGGTCGGCGCTTCGGCAGTGGCCGGGTTGTCGCCGCCGATCCGTCGGCGTTCGACGGCATCTACGCCAAGGGGCAGCTCGCCTTCTATCTCAAGGGCAAGATCAAGGGCGAATATCTGCTCACCGCCTCCGCCGATACCGGCGAAGGTCCGCTCGACCAGATGTTCACCGGCCTCCTGTCCAAGGACCCGCAGGCGCTGCTGCGCCGCATCGATCCGAACCAATATTATCCGGTCTATGGCGACGATTCGACCGCCGTGGAAGACGCCCCGACCCGCGGCAAGCTGTATGTCCGGCTCGAGCGTGGCGCCAGCCATGTGATGTGGGGTCAGTTCCGCACCGAAACCGGCCACAGCGCCTTCGTGCAGGGTGGGCGTTCGCTTTATGGCGCGTCGGCGGTCTACAAATCCGATGCTGTCACCACTGATGGCGCCCATCAGGCCAGCGCCTCGGCCTATGCAGCTCATCCGGGCACGCTGACCCAGCGTGACGTGCTGCGCGGCACCGGCGGCTCGGCCTATTTCCTGCATCGCCAGGACATTGCGCCCGGCTCGGAAACCGTCACCGTCGAACTGCGTGACGCCACCACCGGCCTCGTCGTCTCGCGCCGCAATTTGCGGGCTGGCGTGGACTATCGCATCAACCCGATGCAGGGCGTCATCATTCTTAATGCGCCGCTCAATTCCAGCGTCAGCGGCTCCGGCGCCGTGCAGGGCGCGCAGGGCGAGCAGCGCGTCGAACTGGTGGTGCAGTACGAATATATCCCGATCAATCCCGACCTCAACGACTATGCGCTGGGCGGCAATGGTGCGGTCTGGCTCAACGATCACGTGATGATCGGCGCCACCGCGCAGGGCGAAAAGGATGCGCGCGACGAGCAGACCCTGCTGGGCGCCAATATCCGGGTGCAGGCCACCCCGACCAGCTTTGTCGAAGCCGAGATCATGCGTAGCCAGGGCACCGGCCAAGCGGCCTGGGTCTCGACCGATGGCGGCCTCAGCTATGTCCAGCAGGCGGGCGCGCCGGGCGGCGTGGCTTCGGCCTATCGCCTGAACGCCCAGTTGGATCTGGCCGATTTCGGTCACGACGGCTTGGCCGGCACCGCCGGCACCACGCTCGAATATCAGGAGGCCGGCTTTGCCACCGCGTCGCGCCGCCACGAATTTGATCAGCTGGTCTGGCGCAGCTTTGCCAATCTGGAACTGGGTGCGGCCGCTCTCGACCTGTCCTATGCCCATCTGAACGACGGCGCCGGTCGGCGCCAGCAACTGGCCGCCGCCGAGTGGCGCTACGAACTGGATCCGTTCTGGGAAATCGCTCTCGGCGTCGACTATCTGGTGCAGCATGATCCGGCGCGCGGTGCCGCCTGGAATGGCGAACGCAGCGATGTCGGCCTGCGCATCACCCATCAGGCCAGCGAAGACCTCAGCCTCTATGGCTTTGCCCAAGCAAGCCTGCATGCCAGTGCCGGCTTTGGTCGCAATGACCGGGTGGGCGGCGGCCTCGATTGGCAGCTCAGCGAAGCGGTGATGCTGGGGGCCGAATTGTCCTATGGCACCACCGGCCTGGGTGGCCTCGTCTCGGTCAGCCATCAGGACGGCCCCGACAAGCGCAGCTATTTCGGCTATCGCCTGACGCCCGAGCAGCAGGTCGAGTTCGGCGTACCCGGCAATACCGCCCTTAGCGGGCTGGTGGTCGGCACCGAGCAACGCCTCAGCGAGGCAGTCTCGATCCACGCCGAAAACACCTATTCGATCTTCACCCGCAAGCAGACCTTGATCAACAGCTACGGCGTCACCCTGACCCCCGACAGCCAGTGGACCATCAGCGGCACCGTGGAAACCGGACGGGTCTTTGATCCCGACGCCAGCGATTTCGATCGCCAGGCGGTGTCGCTGGGCACCCGCTATGCCGACAAGGACGTGCAGGCCCATCTGCGCGGCGAAGTCCGTTTCGAGGACTCGCTCGACGATAGCCGCGACCGCCAGAGCTATCTGCTGGCCGCCGGCATCAACTGGCAGGCCGATCCCGATTGGCGGCTACAGGCCAATCTGGATGGGGTGATTTCCCGCTCCGGTCAGGCGGTCATTCTCGATGGCGACTATGTCGAAGCCAATCTCGGCTACGCTTACCGCCCGACCAACAATGAGCGGCTCGAAGCGCTGTTCCGCTACACCTATCTGCACGATCTGCCCGGGCCCCGGCAGGTCAATGCGGCTGGCGCGTCCATGGGGCCGGCCCAGCGCAGCCATGTGCTGAGCGTCGATGCCAATTACGACATCAACGAGTTCATCACCATCGGCGCCAAATACGGCTTCCGCTTCGGGGCGGTATCGACGACGCGGCTGGAGCAGGATTTCAAGGCGTCTTCGGCGCATCTGGGCATCATCCGCGCCGATATCGACATTCTCGATGATTGGGCGGTGCTGCTTGAAGGCCGCGCGCTCTATCTGCCCGAAGCTGGCAACACCGATTGGGGTGCGCTGGCCGCGCTCTACCGCGATGTCGGCAGTAACGTCAAAGTCGGCCTCGGCTACAATTTCGGCCGCTTCACCGACGATTTGACAGATTTGAGCTATGACGATCAGGGCGTGTTCCTCAACGTCGTCGCCAGCTATTAAGCGGCGCGCCCTGCGCGCCGCCAGCCTGCCTCGGCCCGCTTGGCCGGGCAGGCCGATAGTCACCGTTGCGGTTTGCCATACAGCGGGCAGGGCGCCCGGCAGTCTGACGCTCGGCCGCTAGGCGTGGTCGAAGCGGCTGGCAGCATCACGCTCCGGTCTGGCAGGGCACATGAATATTTTTGCTGGCTTCGGCTGCTCTTTGCTTCAGTGTTATTACGAATTTACAAAACTGAATTGCTCCCGTCTAATGAGCGAGAATCACATCACTTAAGAATGTTTTTCATCAAATTATACTTGCCAAAGCTTTTTTCTGGCTAATCCCGTTTCGTTTGTGGAGATGCCTCGTGCTGGAATTGCGATTGGTATGCGGGTGTCCGGCGGACATTTCGGCCCAAAAACGCCCCATGCAACATCAATACGCACTCCTACGAGGCAGGACTGGTCACAAGCAGCGGGCGATGCGCGGTGCGGTGACAGTGCCGGGCGGCCTTTGGCTGGCCGCGACGGTGATGATGCCGCTATTCGGCTGGGCCGGGCTGGGGAGTGCGGCTGTAGCAGCCGATTGCGGCGTCGCGATTGCTGGCGTTGCCAACTGCGTGGCGCCCGGCGGCAATCCCTACACCACTGGCATCCTCTACAACCCGGTTGGCGGTCTTGTTTTGAATGTCGGCACCGGCATCATCATCACCCGGGATGACGGGCCCAACCATAATGCGATCCGCCTCGACGGAACTGGTGCGCTCACGGCCAACCTTGCCACGGGCGTTACCATCACCGCCAGTGGACTGGATTCCGACGGCGTCGAATTATACGGCGACGGAGCTCTCACCATTAATTCCGCGGCCAATATCACTCTTGCTGTTCCAACGCCCCTGGTCCCGCCAGGGCCAGAAAATGGCACCAGTGGCCTGCTCGCCTGGAACAGTACCCTCGGCACTGGAACGGGCGATATCGCCATTACCCAGGCGGCCAACAGCACCATCACTGTCACAGGTGAAGACGGCGGCGGCATGTATGGCCTCAATTATGGCCTTGGCTCCGTCCTGATGAATTCATCGGGGACCGTCATCACCGACGGTGAGAATGGAGATGCCGTTCTTGCCACCAATGGGAATACCAACGGCAAAAACACGATGGTCATTCTGGGCGCAGAAAGCGTCATCCTCACCAAGGGCACATGGTCGGCTGGCGGCTATAGCCTGAACTACGGGACCGGAGACGCGACTGTTTCGGCTAGCGGCGATATCACGACCCTGGGCGAGTGGTCCTATGGCGTGCTGGCGGACATCGACAACGCGACATCGGTTGGCAATGCTCTGGTCGTCCTGTCGGACACCGCTACCATCCAGACGAGCGCTCTCGGCGGGCGCGGCGGGTGGGCGCTGACTTGGGGGCTTGGCAACGCCTCGCTCACTTCTGCTGCGAAAATTGATACCCAAGGTGCCCGGGGCATCGGTATCGCTGCCGACATTCGCAATTTTGGCAGCACAGCCAACACGCTGGCTCATCTGCAAGGCACGGGCAGTATCGTCACCAGAGGCGAATTGGCGCATGGCATCATGTCCGACCATTGGGGCACCGGCGCCGTTGTCGTGACGATGGATCCGGGTAGCGCGGTCTCGACGGCCGGCAGCCTGGCCAACGGGGTCTTGGGGACGAGCAGGGGGACTGTGACGCTCGACCAGGCGGCCGGCACCACCATAACGGTGTCAGGGGCGGAAGCGTTCGGCGTCAGTCTGGCCGCGGTCGATGCGCTGCTACCGACGCTGGCCACTGCCAATGTCGGCGGGGCAGTTGCCGCCACCGGCCAATTTGGCGTCGGTGTATCCTCCTATGCCGGAGCCACGGGCCGCGCCAATATTGCTATTGCCACGAACGCAACCGTCGGCGGCGGCTGGCAGGCCGATATTGCCCTGCGCGGCGCCACGACGGACCGCCCATCGGCGGGCGTTCTTATCGGCTCGGCCCTGTCGAGCCAATTGAGCAATCTGGGCACTATCAGCGCTCTTTCTGATCGCGCTATTGCCGATATTGGCCGGCAGACCCTGACTGCCGGCAATTTGACCGTCGGCAATGCCGGTCGGATCACCGGCTTTGTCGAACTCGCCGCTGGCGGCAGCAATATTTTCAACAACGCCGCTCTGTTCGACGTGCGCCACTTTGCCGATACCAATGGCGATGGCGTGCCCGATACCAAGCGGGTGTCGATCTCCGATTTCGGCGCGCCGACCAGCCGTTTCAACAATGCGGCGGGCGCCACGGTGCGGCTGGCTCCAGTCGTCGGCGAAGCCAGTGTCGACCCGGCCGGCTACTATGTTCCAACCACCGGCATTGATAGCCGCCCGCTCGAAGCCAGCTACTACGCGCTGGGCCGGGCCGGCGTCGTGCAGGGGCAGTTCACCAATCTGGGCAGCTTCCACCACGCGGGCCTTCTCGATTTGCGGGGTTCGGCCACCGGCAATACGCTGGTCATGACCGGCAATGCCGCAGCAGGTGGGGCCGCTGGCACCGGTGTGTTCATCTCCGATGGCGGCCAGTTACTGCTCAATAGCGTTCTGAATGAAGGCGTGGCGGCGGGCGGCCAGACTGGCTCATTCTCCGACGTTCTGGTCGTCGACAGCACGCAAATGGGCACCGGCGCGACCACCATCACCATCGACCGTCGCGAGGGCGCTGGCGCCGCCACGCCGGGCAATGGCATTCTGCTGGTCGAGGTGCGCAACAAGGCGGCATCCGCCCCCGGCGTCTTCGTCCTGAATGGCGACTTTGTTGCCAATGGTGCCCCAGCCCTGATCCGGGGCGCGCATTACTATAATTTGCTGCATAACGGCGTCGCTGGCGATATTGCCGACGGCAATTGGTATCTGCGCAATCTGGGCCTGTCGCCGATTGTGCCGATCTATGAAGAATACCCCAAAGTGTTGCTGCCGCTGATCGATCTTCCGACCCTGCAGCAGCGCGTCGGCAATCGGCACTGGAACGAAGCGGCCACGCCGCGCCTGCCGCAGACGGTGTTCTGCAAGGACCCGTCGCAGAACTACCAATGCGTGGTCACTGACGCACAGGCCAGCTACTACCTCGATGAATCCGGCACGATTGTCTCGGAAACCCATGGCATTTGGGGCCGTATCGAGGGTGAAATCGGCCGCTACATCCCGCCGGTGTCCACCAGCGGCGCGCGCTACGATACCAATATCTGGCAGTTGCAGGCGGGCTTGGACGCGCTGCTCGCCGATGGTGAGGCCGGCACGCTGATCGCCGGTTTGACGGTCAATTACGGCCGCTCTTCCGCCGACATCACCGCTCCCGGCAGTGCCGGCAATATCACCAGCAGCGCTTACGGCCTCGGCGGGACGCTGACCTGGTATGGCGCCAACGGCTTTTATGCCGATGGCCAGGCCCAGCTCACCTGGCTGGATAGCCATTTGTCGTCGGTGACGACAGGGCGCTCGCTGGTCGATGGCAATAAGGGCTTCGGCTATGCTTTCAGTGTCGAGGCCGGTCAGCGCCTGGCGCTGGGCGAACACTGGACGCTGACGCCGCAAGCGCAACTGACCTATTCCAACGTCAATTTCGACAGCTTCACCGATCCGTTCGGCACCACTGTGGCGCTGCTGCAGGGCCAGAGCCTGCGGGGTCGGCTTGGCCTTGCTGCTGAATATCAGTCGAGCTGGAAGGCCGAAGACGGCAGCGTGTCGCGCGTCAGCACCTACGGCATTGCCAATCTGGAAAAGGATTTGCTCGACGGCACCCGGGTCAGCGTTTCGGGCTTTGAACTCGTCAGCCGCGATAACGGGCTCTGGGGTGGCCTTGGGCTCGGCGGCACCTATAATTGGAACGACGACAAATATTCCATCTATGGCGAGGTCTCGGCCAATACCGGTCTGGAGCGTTTTGGCGACAGCGTCGAGTTTGGTGGCACCGTGGGGTTGCGGGTTAAATGGTAAGACGGCGCGTTGCGGGTTTTGGTCTGCTCCTATCCATGTTGATCGGCGGCCCGGCGCTGGGGGCCGGCCTGCCGGGCGGCGCCTCCTCCTTGCAGGAGACTTATCAGGACTGGCGGGTGCTCTGCGCCCGGCCGGACAGCGCCAGCCTGATTTGCACATTTTCGCAGATGCAGGCCAACCAGAATGGCCAGCGGGTGCTGGCGCTTGAGCTGATGCCCGCGGCCAATGGCACCGACATTGCCGGCAATCTGGTGCTGCCTTTCGGCCTCCTGCTGGATGCTGGGGTGATACTGCAGGTCGATGAAGGCGCCGCCGGCGCCGCCCGCCGCTTCTCCACCTGCCTGCCTGATGGCTGTATCGCGCCACTAGCCTTCGATGCGGAAACCCTCTCCAGTCTGCGTGGCGGGACCACGCTGAATGTGCATCTGCAGGCCGTCGATGGTGGCGCCATGGTGTTGCCGGTCTCGCTGCAGGGCTTTACCCAGGCGCTGGAGCGGACGCGGGAACTGCTCGCGCCGTGAGGGGCCTCCTGATGGCGGCGAGCCTGGTGCTGCTGGCGGCTTGCAGCAGCGTCACCCCGTCGCTTACGCAGCTCAAACAGGCCTATGCCACTGAGCCGTATGAGGTTTTTCTGGTGGATCGCAACAAGTTCGACCAGCGCTTCTGGCCGAGTTTGGTCCAGCCTCCGCAGCCGCGACCGGCGGGATCGATCCTGGTCGACACCAAAAACCGCTATCTTTATTTCTACGAAGCCGATGGTCAGGCGCGGCGCTATGGCATCGCCGTTGGGGCGTCAGGCCATGCCTGGTCAGGCACCGCGCGGGTCGAGCGCAAGGCCAGTTGGCCGGCCTGGTTTCCCACTGATGACATGCGCAACCAGACGCCGGGGCTGCCGCAGCGCATCGCGCCGGGAACCCATAACCCATTGGGCGCGCGAGCACTTTATCTGTTCCAGGGTGGTCGCGACACGCTGTATCGCATCCACGGCACCTCCGAGCCCTGGACCATCGGCACCGAGGCCTCCTCGGGCTGTATTCGCATGTTGAATGAGGATGTTATCGACCTGTACGAGCGGGTCGAGGCTGGCGCCAGCGTGACCGTCATCTGAAGGCAGATTTGGCCCTTTTGCTGGCAGCATGCTGCCAAGTTTCTTGCTGTTGTCTCGCGCGGGGACTAACTCTGCGACGTGGGGTGCGCTCCGCTTGCCCCGGTCATCGCAGGTAACATGCTCGATCTCAGACGCGTTCGCTACTTTGTCAGCATCGTGGATAGCGGCTCCATGTCGGCTGCCTCCCGCAAATTGCATATCGCGCAGCCGGCGCTGAGCCATCACATGGCCGAACTGGAACGCCTGGTCGGCTTTGCCTTGCTCGACCGGCTGCCCCGGGGTGTGCGACCGACCGAACGCGGGGCGCTGCTCTATGCCCATGCGCAGCGGATTGTCCGCGAGGTCGAAGAGGCCGAGCGCGTGATGCGCGAGCAGCGCGGCGAGGCGATGGCCCCGCGCGCCGTGCGGCTGGCGCTGATCCCGTCCTGGGCCAGCATTTTTACCCCGGCCATCGTGCGCGCCGTGCATGAGAACCTGCCCGGCGTCACGCTGAATATTCTCGAGGCCCGCAACGACGAAGCGGTGCGCATGGTCGAGGCCGGCGAGGTCGATCTGGCGGTAACGCTGGAGCCCGGCAATGAGCCGGCCCGCGAGCTGATCCTGCAAGAGGCGCTGTATGCGCTCTCGGGCACCAGCGGCCCAGAGCAGATCAATTTTTCCGAGCTGGCCCACGCCAAGCTGCTGCTGCCATCGCGCAGCAACCCGCTGCGCGTCACCATTGATGACGCGGCGCTGCAAGCCGGCGTGACCTTGCAGGTCGGCATGGAAATCGAAGGCCAGGACACCATCAAGCGCGCCGTCGAGGCCGGCATCGGCATGTCGATCTTGTCGTGGAATGCGGTGCGCAACGAATGCGCCAAGGGCAGCCTGTTCGTCTCTCGCATCGTGGCGCCGGAAATCCATCGTGCCGTCTTCCTGCGCCGCAGCGCCGAGGCCGATGATGCCCTGTTCGATTTCTTCCGGGACATGCTGCGCGACGTCACCGCCGGCCATGCCGGATAGCGGTGACCTATAGCGATCCATTATGGATCATCTCAACAATCGGTATTTGTTATGGCCCCACAGCCTCGCCAGTGTGGGGGCAGTTAAAAAGACGTTAGGGGAGGAAAACCATATGCGTTTGTCGTATCTCGTCGCAGCTTCGCTGTCGGCCGTGGCCATGCTGTCGGCTATGCCAGCCTGGGCCCAGGCCTATCCAGAGCGCCCCATCACGCTGGTCATCGGTTATCCCGCCGGCGGCGGCACCGATATCCAGGCGCGCGCGCTGGTGCCCTATCTCGAAAAGGCCCTTGGCACCTCGGTGATCGTGGAAAACCGCGAAGGCGCCAGTGGCTTGATCGGCGCGACCTATATCGCCGGCTCGACCCCGGATGGCTACACCATTGGCGCGCTGAACTTCCCGTCCATGTATGCGCCGATCGCGCAGGGCGCGGCCAATTATGATTTCGACGCCTTCACCCCGCTGGCCAACCAGATCGGTGGCGACCTGGTGCTGACGGTCAACAAGAATTCGCCGATCACTACGGTCGATGAGTTCATCGCCCTGGCCAAGGAAACCCCGATCGTCGTCGCCGTTACCGGCGTTGGCCATCCCAGCCAGATCACCGCGCTGCTGTTTGAAACCGCAGCCGATGTCGATCTCAACTTCGTGCCGTTCAACGGCGGTGGCCCGGCGCGTATCGCCATGCTGGGCAATCACGTCTCGCTCGGCTTCATGAATTTGAACGAAGTGTTCGCCGATCATCGCTCCGGCGAATTGCGCGTGCTGGCCACCTCCGGCACCGCGCGCTCGCCGCTGGTTCCCGATGTGCCGACCTTCAAGGAACTGGGTTATGATGTGCAGTTCAACCTGCTCTCCGGCTTCGGCGCCCCGGCCGGTCTGCCCGCTGATGTCGAGGCCACGCTGGTCGAGGCTTTCCAGACGGCGCTCAATGACCCGGCCTATATCGCCGACGCCACCAAGCGCGAACTGATCACCCAGCCGATGACGCAGGCCGAGTATGCCGCGGCCCTCGACAAGGGCTTTGCCGAACTCAAGGTGCTTTGGGAAACCAAGCCCTGGACCAAATAGGTCCCGCCTAACCTCCAACCCTCTCCTCCCTGCTCGCAACTCGGGCGCCGGTCCAACTGGACCGGTGTCCGGTCGCGGCCCCATGACCGGAAAGTCAGACCATGGCGCATGTCTATCGCAGCTTCGAACGTCCCTCCAAGGACGTCGTCCAGACCCTGAGCAAATACAGCCCCGCAACCATTCATGAAGCCCAGGGCAAGCTCGGCGCGGTCGATTATCGCATCAAGCCAATCCAGCCCGGTCTCAAGATCTGCGGTCCGGCGATCACCGCCCACTGCCATATCGGCGACAATCTGATGATCTTCGAAGCCATCAACCTGGCCCAGCCCGGCGACGTTCTGGTGGTCAGCGGTGGCAATAACCCCAATCAGGGCGGCTTTGGCGACGTGCTGGCGGCAGCCTGTATCGGTCGCGGCATTGTCGGGCTGGTGGTTGATGCCGGCGTGCGCGACGGCGCCGGCCTGCGCGCCATCGGCTTCCCGGTGTTTTCGCTCGGCCTGTGCATGACCGGCACCTCCAAGGACACGCTGGGCACCATCAACCATCCCGTCGTCATCGGCGGTCAGGCCATCGCGCCGGGCGATATCCTCTCGGGCGATGATGACGGCATTGTCGTGGTGCGCGAAAAAGACATCGCCAAACTGGCCAAGGCCTGCGATGAGCGGGACGCTTTCGAGAACCACATGATGGCGCTGCATCGCCAGGGCAAGATGGATATCGAGGACCGCTACGAGATGATGCGGGCCAAGGGCTGTGTCTGGGCCGACCAGGCTTAATTTTTAAGGGAGAGAGAAGCGATGGCCAGCCAAACACCACGCCGTCCGATCACTGAAGACATGCTCGCCGGCGGCTTCTTCGTGCTGTGTGCGGTGGCCATCTTCGTCTTCTCCCGCAATCTGACGCTCGGCAACAGCTTCCAGCCCGGCGCCGGCTATCTGCCCACCGGCATAGCCGCGCTGCTGCTGGTGCTGGGGCTGATCATCGCCGGGCCTGACCTGCTCGACCGCACGCGGGGGCTGGCGTTTACCGCGCCCAAGATGCGGCCGTTCCTGGCCGTGCTCGGCATTCTGGCCTTTGGCCTGCTGATCAAGCCGCTGGGCTTCATCCTGGCCGCATTGGTGCTGATCACCCCGGCCTTTGCCGCTTATGGCCGCGTGCGGCTGCTGGAGCTGGCCCTGTTGTCACTGGTGCTGGTCGTGGCCTGCATCCTCATCTTCATCGTCGGCCTCGGCCAGCGCATCCCCCTATTGCCATGATTGATCTGTTCGCAAATCTCATCCTGGGCCTGCAGGTCGCCGTCACGCCGGTCAACCTGCTCTATTGCCTGGTCGGCGTTACCCTGGGCACCATGATCGGCATCCTGCCGGGCATTGGCCCCTCAGCCACCGTGGCCCTGCTGCTGCCCATCACCTACACCATGCCCGATACGGCCGCCCTGATCATGCTGGCGGGCATCTTCTACGGCGCCCAATATGGCGGCTCGACCACCGCCATTCTGGTCAATCTGCCGGGCGAGTCATCGTCGGTGGTCACGTGTCTGGATGGTCACGCCATGGCGCGTCAGGGCCGTGCCGGGGTGGCGCTGTCCATCGCGGCGCTCGGCTCGTTCTTTGCCGGCACCGTAGCTACGGTGCTGATCGTGCTGGTGGCGCAGCCGCTATCGCTGGTGGCGCTGGCCTTCGGGCCGGCCGATTATTTCAGTCTCGTGGTGTTCGGTCTGCTGTTTGCCGTGCTGCTGTCGAGCGGCTCCGCCGTCAAGGCTGTGGCGATGGTGGTGCTGGGCATTGGCCTGAGCCTCGTGGGGATCGATCCCACTTCGGGCGAACAGCGCTTTACCTTCGGCCAGGCCGAATTGTTCGACGGCATCGACTTTGTGGTGCTGGCCATCGGCCTGCTCGGCGTCAGTGAATTGCTGATCAATCTGCAGCAGGGCGCCGAACGCGACATCCGCACCCAGACCACCGGCCGCTTGCTGCCGAGCTGGCTGGATTTGCGGCGGGCATTTCCGGCGGTGTTGCGCGGCACGGCGCTGGGGTCGTTCCTCGGCGTGCTGCCGGGTGGCGGCGCGATCATGAGTTCGTTCGCCAGCTATGCGCTCGAGCGCAAGATTTCCAAGCACCCCGAGGAATTCGGCCATGGCGCCATCGAAGGCCTCGCCGGCCCGGAAAGCGCCAATAATGCCGGCGCGCAGACCTCGTTCATTCCGCTGCTGACGCTGGGCATTCCGGCCAATGGGCTGATGGCGCTGATGGTCGGCGCCATGATGATCCAGGGCATCACGCCCGGCCCCGAAGTCATCAACACCCGCCCGGACCTGTTCTGGGGGCTGATCGTCAGCATGTGGGTCGGCAATCTGATGCTGCTGGTGCTCAACCTGCCGCTGATCGGCATCTGGGTGCGGCTGCTCAAGGTGCCCTATAAATATCTATGCCCGGCCATCCTGATGTTCTGTGCCATCGGCGCCTATGGGCTGTCCTATAGCGTCGTCGACGTGTTGTTCTGCGGCATGTTCGGCATTCTGGGCTTCTTCCTGCGCAAGATCGGCTGCGAGCCGGCGCCGCTGGTGCTGGGCTTCGTGCTGGGGCCGCTGCTGGAACAGAATCTGCGGCTGAGCCTGCTGATCTCGCAGGGCAATTTCCTGACCTTCCTGACCAACCCGATCAGTGGGGTGCTGCTGGCGGTATCGGCTATCGTCGTGATCGCCATGGCGCTGCCGGCGATCAGCAAGCGCCGCGACGTGGTGTTCCAGGGCGAGGATTGAGCAGGGGCCGGGCGCCATTGGCCCGGCCTGTTAGGCCATAGCCAGTTGCTCTGGGCTGTTCGGGCCCGGCCCATGATATCGCCGAGAGACGGCAAACGCGCCGGAATTCTCTCTCGAACACGGCGGTGCAACTGTGGATTTGGTGACTTTGAAGACCGTCATGGACTGGGTTGCGGCGAGTCCGTTGCTGGAGTTCGAGTGGTCGGATGGCACCACACGGATTCACCTGCGCAAAGCCGCTGCAGGCGTGGGGGCGCAAGCCGTCGCCCCGAGTCCAAGTCCCGCAGCAGCGGCCAGTGGCGAGCAGGCGGTGTCGCCGCTTTATGGCATTTTCCATGTCGGGCCCGCCCCCGGCGCGCCGCCTTATGTCAGCCTCGGCCAACAGGTCCGGGCCGGCGAGACGCTTTGCGTCATCGAGGCGATGAAAATGTTCCACAAGGTCGAAGCCGCCTGCGATGGCACCATCGACGCCATCCTGGCGGTGGCCGGCGATGAAGTCGCCGTGGGCCAGCCGCTGTTCAGCATCGGGCAGGCCGGCCAATGAGCACGCGGCCTCGCTTTGATACGGTCCTCATTGCCAATCGCGGCGAAATCGCCGCCCGGATTTTGGCGAGTTGCCACAAGCTCGGGCTGAAAGCTGTGGTGGTGCATTCTACCGCCGATGCCGATGCCGCCTATGTCGCCGAGGCCGATCAGGCGATCTGCATCGGCGCGGCGTCGCCCGAGCAATCCTATCTCGATGCCGCCAAACTCATTCTGGCGGCCAAGGCCAGCGGGGCCGGGGCCATTCACCCGGGCTATGGCTTTCTGTCCGAAAGCGCCCGCTTTGCCAAAGCCGTCGCCGCCGCCGGCCTGGTATTTGTCGGCCCGCCGGTCTCGGCCATCGAGACCATGGGCGACAAGGTGGCGGCCAAGCTGTCGATGCAGGCGGCCGGCATTCCCTGCGTGCCCGGCTCGCCCGGTGCGCTGCCGGACGATCACGCTGCGGTGGCGGCGATGGCCGAGGCCGTCGGCTATCCGGTGCTGATCAAGGCGGCCGGCGGTGGTGGTGGTCGCGGCATGCGGGTGGTGCAAGCGCCGGGTGAACTGGCCGACGCCGTCGCGGCGGCGCGCGAGGAGGCCGACCGGTTTTTCGGCAATGCCGAGGTCTATCTCGAAAAATTCCTGTTGCAGCCGCGCCATGTCGAAATCCAGGTGCTGTGCGATGAACACGGCAATGCGCTGTGGCTCGGCGACCGCGACTGCTCGATGCAGCGGCGGCACCAGAAGGTGCTGGAAGAATCCCCGGCGCCCGGCATCGATCGGGCGGCCATCGCCGCTATCGGCGAGAGCTGCGCCGAGGCCTGCCGACGCATTGGCTATGTCGGGGCCGGGACCTTCGAGTTCCTCTATGAGAAGGGCGAGTTCTATTTCATCGAGATGAATACGCGGCTGCAGGTGGAGCATCCAGTCACCGAAATGGTCACCGGGCTCGATATTGTCGATCTGCAACTGCGCGTGGCGCTGGGCGAGGCGCTGGACATCAAGCAGGCCGATATCGTGGTGAGCGGCCACGCCATCGAATGCCGCATCAATGCCGAGCATCCGTTCAGCTTCGCCCCGGCGCCTGGGATAGTCGAGACGTTGACGGCGCCGGGCGGGGAGGGGGTTCGGCTGGATACCC
Source organism: Devosia sp. A369 (assembly GCF_054489345.1). Lineage (NCBI taxonomy): Bacteria > Pseudomonadati > Pseudomonadota > Alphaproteobacteria > Hyphomicrobiales > Devosiaceae > Devosia > Devosia sp. A369. Next base: position 102,093 of record NZ_JBTMWV010000002.1, read on the forward strand.
ATCTGCGCAATGGCAAGCGGGTGCCGCCCAATTATGACTCGCTGATCGCCAAACTGATCGTGCATGCGCCGACGCGTTCGGCTGCCATTGCCCGCATGGCTGAAGCGCTGCAGGCCACTGAAATCTTGGGCATCCTGACCAATATCCCGTTGCATGCCGATCTGATTGCCGATCCCGGTTTTGCTGCGGGCAGCCAGGATATCCATTATCTCGGCCACTGGCTCGCCCGGCGCGCCGCAGCGACTGCGGAGTCCCAATCATGAGTGTGACGAACCTGCCGCCCGAACTCGGGGAGATCGAGACCATTCTGCAATGGATGCGGGAGGGGGGCTTTGCCCAGCTCGCGTTTGAGTCTGAGGGGCAGAGGCTGGCGCTGACGTTGGATGAGCAGCCGCTGCCGACCAGCAATATTGTCAGTTCGGGCTTCGGTCGCCTGCTGCTGAGCCATCCGGCGGGTGGCGAGCCCTATATTCGGCCCGGCGATACGGTGGAGCCCGACCAGATCGTCGCCATGCTGGCGGCCGGGCCGGTGTTGACGGCGGTGCGGGCGACGGCGGGGGGGCGCGTGGTGGCGATCCTGGCGGAGGAGGGCGGGATGATCGGCTTTGGTCAGGCTTTGGTCGCGCTCGCCTGAGGCCATTGGCATGGCTTATGCCCGGAGACCGAGTTCGTCTGTCTGCTTTGGCGGCCGGCTGGTTAGCTTACGGCAGCCAAGTGGCCCCTGGCGGCCACGCGAACATGGAGGACGGCGACAATGCTGAGCGCAGACGGGCGTGTGGTAATGATTTCTGGCGCATCGCGCGGGATGGGCAGGGCGGTCGCCGACCGTCTGGTGGCCTCCGGCTTTCGCGTGTCGGGCGGGATGCGCGATCCCTCAAAGCTGCCCGAGAGTGACAACGTCCTCTCCTGCCGCTTCGATGCGGAAGAGCAGAATTCGGCGGAAGCCTGGGTGGCCGCGACGATGGAGCGGTTCGGGCGCATCGATGCGGTGGTCAATGCGGCCGGGATCAACCCAAAAGTCCGCGTCACCGATGATGGCGAAGACGAGCTGGATCAGATGTGGCGCGTCAATGTGAAGGGCCCGCTGCGGGTTGTTCGCGCCGCCTTCCCGCATCTGGCGGCAAGCGGTTATGGCCGGGTGATCAATTTGGGTTCGCTATCGGCCAAGCGCGTGGCGTCCAATGTCGGCTATGCCATGAGCAAATTTGCCGTACTCGCCTTGACCCATGGCATTCGCCGCGAGGGCCGTGACGCCGGCATCCGCGCGACGGTGATCTGTCCGGGCTATGTCGCCACTGATATGACCATCGGCGAAACCGAAATCGCCCGCCACGAAATGAGCCAGCCCGAGGACATTGCGGCCCTGGTGGAAATGGCCATCAACCTGCCGAACAATGCTGCGGTATCGGAGCTGCTGGTGCACTGCCAATACGAGCCCATGCTGTGATGGCGCGGGCCGCTGTCATTCAGCGGCCCAGCTTATGCCCCAAGTGTGAATTGCTCTTGGTGCAAGGCGTCCGCGAACAATAGCGTCAGGTCTTGACGGAGGAATGACGAATTTGCCGGCCCACCGGCATGCCAGACAATCGTAGCGATTTTCACCATAACGACTGGGGCCATACCCCGCATCTGGAGTTGAACTATGACGATTTCCCGCAGACATATTCTGGGTCTGATGGCGGCCGGCGCGATGCTGGCGACGAGCCTCACCCCTGCAAGTGCCCAACAAGTACAGATCAACCTAGCCGACATCCTGCCGGACGGCAATTTCATGGTGGCCGCCGCCAACCAGTTTGCCGAGGAAGTGGCCGTCGCCACTGCTGGCGACGTCAAGATCACGGTTCAGGCCGGTGGTTCGCTCGGCTTCAAGGGCCCCGAACTGCTCCGCGCGGTGCGCGACGGTCTGGTGCCGATGGCCAATATCCCCGGCGTGCAGCAGAATGGCGAAAACTCGCTGTTCGATACCGAGGGCCTGCCCTTCCTGGTCAACAACCAGGACGAGCTGCGCACCCTGCATGGCTATCTGCGCCCTGAACTCGACGCCGTCGCGGCCGAGTTCAACCAGAAGTTTCTCTATATGGTGCCGACGCCCTCCCAGTACCTCTACACCAAGGTCGAGGTCGACAATCTGGACGCGCTCGCTGGCCTCAAGACCCGTGCCGGCGACAAGAGCGGCGTGGACGTGGTCACCGCGCTCGGCATGTCTGGCATTTTTCTGCCCTGGGGTGAGCTGATCCCGGCCCTGGCCTCCAATCGTGTCGACGCGGTGGTGACCTCGGCGACTTCGGCGGTCGATGGCCGCTTCTGGGAATTCGTCAAATACGTCTATCTGGTGAACGGCACCGGCCTCAGCCATATCGTCAGCATCAATCTCGATACCTGGAACCAGATCTCGCCCGAGAACCAGGCCAAGATCGAAGAGATCGCCGCCCGGCTTGAGCCGGAATTCTGGGGCCTGTCGGCCGCTCAGGGTGAGGCAGCGCTCAAGACGCTTGTCGAAAACGGCATGATCGTTGTCGACTATCCGCAGGCGATGCGCGACGACATGCTGGCCAGAACCCGCCCGCTGCTCGATAGCAAGCTGGCCCAGATGCCGGGTGCGCAGGCCCTGGTTGGCGAATACCTCACGGAAATGGGACGCTAAAAATGAGCCAGGAGAGCCGGGTTGCCGACAGCTATCAGGACGTGTCGACCCTCGAGTCGACACCGTTCCAGCGATTGGCGAAAACCCTCGTAGCGATGGCGGCGCGGCTCTCCGACTTTGCCGGACTGCTGGCCATCATCTGTCTGGTGGCCCTGTTGGGCCTGGTGCTGGCGCAGACGCTGGCAGGCATGCTGAGCCGGACCTTTCCGGCGGCCAGCGGCGCGATGTCGGTATCGTGGGAATATGCCGGTTACCTGATGGGCGCTGCCTTCATGCTGGCCATGCCCTATACCCTGTTCCAGGGCGGGCATATCCGGGTCAATCTCATCTTCGACAACGTGCCACACCGCTACAAGCGCTGGCTTGACGTGCTGGCGTCGCTGATCGCGCTGTCGATCGTGACCTTGCTGGCGCAGGCGCTGGTGGTGATGACCTATCGGTCGATCATCGGCAACAGCCTGTCCACGGCGAGCCTGACCCCGATGTGGATACCAGAGGGCGCCTTTGCCTTCTCGGCGTGTCTGTTCAGCCTGCAATTGCTGGCGCGGATCATCGCGCTGATCGCTGGCCTGCCCCCGGAGCGACACAAGAGTTTCGTCGGCGCCCCGAGCGAATAAACCCCTACTGCAAATCGAACCGAGGCTGCCGGGCGCTGGCCAGGGCAAGTCGACGAGGACGTCTCATGGCGCTGTCATCTATCGTATTCGTAAGTATGCTGTTTGCCAGCCTGGCGCTCGGCGTGTGGGTCGGGCTGGCCCTGCTGATCACCGCGGCGGCCATGGTCGTGCTGTTCACCAGCATTCCGCTTGGCGGGTTGTTGGCACAGTACTCGCTGAACATCCTGACCACGCCCGATCTGGTCGCGCTCCCGCTGTTCATCATCATGGGCGAGTTCCTGTTCCGCACCAAGCTGTCGCAGTCGCTATTCTCGGGCTTGGCGCCCTGGGCCGGCCTGCTGCCGGGCCGCCTGCTGCATGTCAATATTATCGCCTGCACCATCTTTGCCGCGATTTCGGGCTCGTCGGCAGCAACTACCCAGGTGGTCGGTCGCATGTCGCTGACCGAGCTGCTGAAGCGCGGCTATAACCGCGATATCGCCATCGGCAGCCTGGCTGGTGCCGGCACGCTCGGCTTCCTGATCCCGCCCAGCACCATCATGATCATCTATGGCGTGCTGGCCCAGGAATCGGTGCTGCGCCTGTTTGCGGCCGGCGTTGTGCCGGGCGTGATGCTGGCCATGCTGTTCAGCAGCCTGATCATCATCAAGACACTGCTCAATCCCTCACTGGTGCCGGAATCGGAACGCGCCCTCAGCAAGATGCCCATGCGTGAGCGACTGGCCGCCACCAAGCATCTGGTGCCGGTGTTCAGCCTGATCCTGCTTATTCTGGGCACCATGTATGCCGGCATCGCCACCCCCACCGAAGCTGCCGCCATCGGCGTCATCGGTGCGGCCATCGTCGCGGCCATCGATCGCACGCTGAGCTGGCAGGCGATCAAGGAGGTGGCCTATGGCTCGATCCAGACCTGCGCCATGATCGGTCTGATCATGATCGGCGCCACGGTGCTGAGCACGGTCAGCACCATCATGGGCTATCCCCAGGCCATCAATGGCTGGGTCGAGACCATGAACCTGTCGCCCTTCATGCTGATTGCCATGATGCTGCTGGTCTATCTCGTGCTGGGCTGCTTCATGGATGGCTTCTCCATGATCGTCACCACCCTGCCGGTGTTTCTGCCGCTGGCGCTGGCTGCTGGCTTCGACAAGGTCTGGTTCGGCATCTTCATCATCATCGCGGTGGAAATGTCCCAGGTCACGCCGCCTGTCGGGTTCAACCTCTTCGTCATCAACGGACTGACCGGCGACAAGCTGTCCTATATCGCCAAGGTCACCATCCCCTTCCTGTTGCTGATGGTGGTCGCGGTCGCCCTGCTGGTCTGGTTCCCCCAGGTCGCGCTGTGGCTACCCAACACGCTGTTCGGCGGCTAGGCGACTACTCTTCCGACGAGAATGAGAGCCGGCGATTTGCTTCAGTCATATCGCTGGCTCTTTTCATCCATCGCTCTGGCTTATGGCGGGAGAGCAATTCCGGGGCTACCGGGACCGGCCTCCCGCCATGGCATTATGAGCCGGCCGCCCTGGCCCGCTATCCCCGCTTTACCCGGATAGCTCCTTCAACCGCGAGTGCTTTCCCGAAATGTTCAGACCCGCCGACCGCCTTAAGTCCGTCACCATTTCAGCTTCGGCCGCCATGGCCGACAAGGCCCGCGAACTGCGCGCCGCCGGGGTGAAAGTCATCTCCCTGGCCGCCGGTGAACCCGATTTCCCGACTCCGGCCCACGCCATCGAGGCGGCGCATCAGGCGGCGCTGGCCGGCGACACCAAATATCCGCCCCAGACCGGCACCGTGGCGCTGCTCAAGGCTATCCAGGCCAAGTTCAAGCGCGACAACCAGCTCGATTACGCTCTGGATGAAATCCTCACCGGCAATGGCGGCAAGCAGATCATCTTCGACGCCATCATGGGCACCTGCAATCCGGGCGATGAAGTGATCATCCCGTCGCCGGGCTGGATCACCTATGCCGATATCGTGCATCTGTCGGGCGCCACCCCGGTGGCGGTGGCGTGCCCGGAAGAGACGCTGTTCCGGCTCCGTCCCGAGGATCTGCGCGCGGCGATCACCCCCAAGACGCGTTGGCTGATCATCAATTTCCCCAACAATCCCAGCGGCGCCGCCGGCCCGCGCGCGGATCTGGAGGCCATTGCGGAAGTGCTGCTGGAGCATCCCCATGTCTGGGTGCTGACCGACGACATCTATGAGCATCTGATCTATGACGGCGCCGAATTCGCCACCATCGCCCAGGTGGAGCCCCGCCTCAAGGAGCGGACGCTGACCGTCAATGGCGTCTCCAAGGCCTATGCCATGACCGGCTGGCGCGTCGGCTATGCCGGTGGTCCGCGGGAGCTGATTGCCGCTATGAACGCCATCCAGTTGCAGGCAACCGGCGGCATCTGCACCCCGGCGCAGGCCGCGTCGGTGGCGGTGCTGAACGGTCCGCAGGACTTGCTGGCCGAGCAGGCCGAAATCTACCGCACCCGCCGCGACATGGTGGTCGAGCAGTTGCGGCTGGCGCCCGGCATCACCTGCCACAAGCCATCCGGCGCGTTTTACGTGTTCGCCAATATTGCCGGCCTGATCGGCAAGACCACGGCGGGCGGGCGCAAGATCGATAGCGATACCGATTTCGTGTTTGCGCTGCTGGCGGAACATCACGTGGCGACCGTGCAGGGCACGGCCTATGGCACGAGCCCGTATTTCCGCATCTCTTACGCCACCGACACCGCCTCGCTGGAACTGGCCTGCGAGCGGATCATCAGCTTCTGCAAGGGCATGCATTAAGCGCCAAAATGGACCACCCGCTGATGGTGGGTGGTCCAGACGCTGCTAGAGGCGGGCGTCGAGCAGCAAGGATGAGTTGTCCCGCATCAGCCCGACCAGCAATTCATGCACCGCATAGGCGGCATCGCTCAGCCCGGTGCTGTCGGGGATCGCCAGCGAGACCGGCATGCTCATGGCCGGCGCGAGCGGGCGCAGGGTGACGCTGTCGCCGGTCACCATCGAGCGGGCGACGCTGGCCGGCAGCACCGCCGCGCCCAGCCCATCCGACAGCGCCGCCGCCAGCACGTGGCGCGACTGCACTTCGGCGACGATGGTCGGGGTCAGCCCGGCGCTGCGGCAGTGGCGGTCCACCATCTGGCGCAGGAAGGATTCCTCGGTCGGCAGGATCATCGGCAGCCTCGCCAGCGTTTGCAGGTCGATGGGACCGGGCTCCGCCGGCAGCAGCGTTTCCGACGCCATCAGGCAGAATTCTTCCTGGTACAGCGTCTTGTAGTGCAGGCCCCGGGGCGCGGAATCGCCATAGAGCAGTCCCAGATCCATCCGGCCGCGCAGCAGCATTTCGCTGAAGGCCATGCCGAAAATATCGAAGATATGCAGCAGGATGCCGGGATGCTCGCGCCGCACCGCGCGCAGCAAAGCCGGCCCGAGCAGCGAGGCCGAACTCCATGGCGCCAGCCCCACGGTGACATTGCCCGACAGGCCCCCCGCCGTGTCCTTGACGTTGCGGCGGGCTTCTTCGAGCTGGCGGTGGATGGCGCTGGCATAGCGATACAGCACCATGCCGGCCGGGGTCGGCGTCACGCCGCGCGGGCTGCGCACCAGCAGCTTGACCCCGAATTCGAGTTCGAGACCGGCGATCTGCTGGCTCAACGCCGGCTGGGCCAGGCGCAGCACGCCAGCGGCCCGCGTCACGCTGCCCAGATCCACGACTTTGACAAAGGCGTTAAGGCGACGGATGTCCATGACGATCCCCATTTTTTAGTCCAGCGTGCTGTATCATGCGCGGTCCGCTGAGTACCAAATGAAGATATCGGCCTCAGGCGGCAATCTCGGTCGCCGGGGCTACTGCGCCGCCGGCCTCCACGATGGCTTGGCGCACCGCCGCAGCGATCTGCGCGGCCCCCGGCGTGTCGCTGTGGATCAGGATGGATTGGGCGCGCATGCCGATGGACTGGCCGTCGGCGGTGAGCACGGTGCCGGATTCGACGAAGCGGTGGATGCGCGCCTTGACGCTGTCGATCTCGGTGATCAGCGCGCCGGACTGGCCGCGCGGCACCAGCGAGCCATCCTCGCGATAGCCGCGGTCGGCGAGGAACATCTGGATGGTGCGCAGCCCGGCTGCCCGGGCCGAGAATTCGACCTCGGTGTCGGGCATGGAAAACACGATCAGATCGCGATCGACCGCCGCGATGGCTTGGGTCATCACATCTGCCAGCTCGCGGTTGGCGGTCGCCATATTGCCGAAGGCGGCGTGATAGCTGACATGGGTCACCTCATGGCCAGCAGCGGCGGCAAAGCCTTGCAGCGCGCCGATCTGGTAGATCAGCATGTTGCGCATGTCCTTGGGGTCGACCGCCATAGTGCGGCGGCCAAAGCCCAGTAGATCGGGCAGGCCGGGATGGGCGCCAATGCCGATGCCGCCCTGTTTGGCCATGGCAACGGTATGCGCCATGATGCTGGGGTCGCCGGCATGAAAGCCGCAGGCGACATTGGCCGAGGTCACCGAGCCGAGAATGGCGGCGTCATCGCCGACCGAATAATTGCCGAAGCCTTCGCCCATGTCCGAATTGATATCGAGCTTCACTGGTGTCTCCGTCTATCGAGTGTGGGCAATGTGCAGCGCGCCAAGGGTCTGGCGCAGGTCGGTCAGATAATCGTCGATGTCGGCCATGGCCTGCTGGGCGGTGGCGAAGTCGACTTCGACAAATTGGATGCGGCTGCCGAGCCGGGCCTGGCCGATCCGGGGCAGGTCGGCTTCGATGATGCCGGCCAGCCGGAGATAGCCGCCGGCGGTATTGGCGTCGCTCAACTGCACGATGGGCTGGCCCGAGGGGGGCAACTGCACGATGCCGGCCACCACGCCATAGGAGCGCATTTCCACCGGCTTGGGCAATTTCAGCTCCGGCCCGCGCAGCCGATAACCGGCCCGGTCGCTTTGCGCCGAGATGGTCCAGTCTGCCGACCAGAATTCGGCCTGTAGCGCCAGCGGCAGCAGGGTGAATTCGGCGCCGACAATCGCACGAACCTGTTGCACCGGGCCGGCAGCATAGGCCGGTGGCAAGGCGCCGATCTCCCAGGCCGATGACGCCGCCGCCGGACCGAGCGGCAGGTGATCGCCCGCCCGCAAGGCCCGGCCGTCGAGGCCGCCAAAACCGCCGCGCAGATGGGTGCTGCGCGACTCCATCACCAGCGGCACGGCCAGCCCGCCGGCGATGGTGACATAGACCCGCGCGCCGCGTTCGGGCGCCGCGATGAGCAATTCCTGGCCGGCCTGCGCCTGGCTCGTCCACCAGGGCGGCAGGGGGGTGCCGTCGAGCTGGGCCGGCGCGTCGGTGCCGGTCACGGCAAAGCGGGTGGTCCGGGTAAAGCGCAGGCGGAACGGGAAGGTCTGCAGCTCGATGCCGGCGGCGCCTTCCTCATTGCCGACGAGGATATTGCCGACCCGCAGGGCCAGCTCATCCATGGCGCCGGAGGTGCCGATGCCGATGGAGCGGCGGCCGAAGCGGCCCAGATCCTGCACGGTATTGAGCGTGCCGCAGTCGACGATCTCAATCACAGCAAAATCCTCTCGGCGCGGAACCGCACCCGGTCGCCGGAGCGCAGCACGGCAGGCTCGGCCAGGGTGGCGTCGAACAGCTTCATCTCGGAATGGCCGATGGCGTTCCAGCCATTGGGCCCGGTGGTGACGGCAACGCCGGTCAGCATGCCGCCAATGGTCACCGAGCCGGTCGGCATGCTCAGCGAGGGGGTGGTCTTGCGCGGCATGTGAATGCGCGGGTCCAGCCCATGCAGATAGCCAAAGCCGGGCGAGCTGGCGACGGTGACCACGGTATAGTGGCCCGCGCCATGAATTTCGATGACCTCGCGCGGCGTCAGGCCGGCGCGTTTGGCGACGGCCAGCAGGTCGATGGCAAGCTCCCCGCCATAGGTGACCGGAATTTCAATGCAGCGGCCCGCGATCCGGGTCGGCGGCAGATTGGCCCAGGCGTGGCGAACCCGCTGGCTGACCGCCTCGATATCGGCGCAGCCGCTGCGCGTCAGGATAACCAGCAGATTGGTGACGCCGATGACCACTTCGGCGACCTCGCTCCAATCGGCCAGATGTTCGGCCAGGCCCCAGACGCGCTGCTGCACGGTGATCTCGAAGTCGCCCGGCGCATCCAGCATGAGGGCGCGCGAGCCGACAAAGCTCAGCGTCAGCCCGCTTTCTGCTGCATGGGTCGCGGGCGGGGCGATTGTCGTGGCGTCCATGCTCAACGGTTTTCATCTCTGGGGAAGTGGCCCGCAATTTAGGAATGAACGGCGGGCACGGCCAAGCGCGTCTTGTTCTTAGGCCATAAGGACCAGCGATAGGGGCGGCCAAGCCATAGCCGTTTTCTATAGCCCGATTGGACATTCGGTATTGGTCAGCCTCCTGCGATCCCGCCAGACTTCGCTCAATACCAACACCGAAATGGGGGCGAAACCGGCGCAATCAGGCCGTCGCGACCATCGCGTCGTCTCCCTGTCCTGCGCTCGTTCCTGCCTCCCCCAATCCAACCCCAAGGTTTTCCAAATGGCCCATGTCATCCGTAATTTCGAGCGCCCCGCCAAAGCCGACCTCGAAGCCATCGGCAAGTTCAGCCCGGCGACGATTCACGAAGCGCAGGGCAAGCTGGGTGCGCTCGATCCGCAGATCAAGCCGATCAAGCCGGGCCTGAAATTCTGTGGCCCCGCGATAACCGCGCAGTGCCATATCGGCGACAATCTGATGATCTTCGAGGCCATCAACCTGGCCCAGCCCGGCGACATTCTGGTGCTCAGCGCCGGCAACAATCCCAATCAGGGGGGCTTTGGCGACGTGCTGGCGGCGGCCTGCATCGGCAAGGGCATTGCCGGTCTGGTGATCGACGCCGGCGTGCGCGATGGCGTTGGCCTGCGCGCCATCGGCTTCCCGGTGTTCTCGCTGGGCCTGTGCATCAAGGGCACCTCCAAGGACACGCTGGGCACCATCAACAATCCGGTGGTTGTCGGCGGTGAACTGATCCGTCCGGGCGACATCATTGTCGGCGATGACGATGGCGTCGTGGTAGTGCGGACCGACAATGTCGCCAAGCTGGCCAAGGCCTGCCAGGATCGCGAGGATACCGAAAGCCAGTTGATCGAGATGCACCGTAAGGGTCAAATGTCGATCGAGGACCGCTATGAGATGATGCGCTCCAAGGGTTGCGTCTGGTCCGACTGATTCGAGCTCCCGACCGCTCTCGTAAACAGGATAAGTAAATGCATGTATTGATCGTGGGGGCGGCCGGAATGATCGGCCGCAAGCTGGCCAGCCGGCTGGCTGCCGATGGGGTAGTGGCGGGCAAGCCGATCGAGACCCTGACGCTGACCGATATCATCCAGCCGCCGGCCCCGACCGGGTTCGCTGGCAAGATCGAGCAGGTGGTGTCCGATCTGTCGGTCGCTGGCGCCGCAACCACGCTGGTGGCCGGCCGTCCCGACGTGATTTTCCATCTCGCCGCCGTGGTTTCGGGCGAAGCCGAAGCCGATTTCGAGAAGGGCTACCGCATCAATCTCGATGGCGGTCGCAATCTGTTCGAGGCGATCCGCCTCGAAGGCATCAAGCAACCCTATTGCCCACGCGTGGTGTTTTGCTCCTCGCTGGCGGTGTTCGGCCCGCCCTTTGCCTCGCCCATCGGCGATGACTTCCTCACCGCGCCCTCGACCAGCTATGGCACGCAGAAGGCGATGACCGAAATGCTCCTGGCCGACTACAGCCGGCGCGGCTTTTTCGATGGCATCGGCATTCGACTGCCCACCATCTGCATTCGCCCCGGTACGCCGAACGCGGCGGCTTCGGGCTTCTTCTCCAACATCCTGCGCGAGCCGCTGGTGGGGCAGGAGGCGGTTTTGCCGGTCGATGACAGCGTGCGCCACTGGTTCGCCAGCCCGCGCTCGGCCATCGGCTTCCTGCTGCATGGCGCCAGTATCGACCTGAGCGGGTTGGGCACGCGCCGCAATTTGATCATGCCGGGCCTGTCGGCCACCGTTGCCGACGAAATCGAGGCGCTGCGCAGCGTGGCCGGCGACAAGGCCGTCCGCCTGATCCGCCGCGAGCCCGATGCGCGCATCATCAAGATCGTCGATGGCTGGGCCTATGACTATGCCCCGACCCTGGCGTTGTCGCTCGGCTTCCGCGCCGAACAGACCTTTGCCGAGATCATCACCGCCCATATCGAAGACGAATTGGGAGGTACCCTGTCATGAGCGGCGGTATTGCCCTGGTCACCGGCGCCGGCACCGGCGTCGGCAAGGCCATCACCAAAGCCCTGCTGCAGTCCGGCTACAAGGTGGTCATGACCGGCCGCCGCGCAGCGGTGCTGCAGGCGGCTGCTGCCGAACTGGGTGGCGACACAATGGTGCATGCCGCCGATATCGGCGTGCCGGCTGACGTGGCAGCTTTGTTCGCCGCCGTGGTCAGCACCTATGGGCGGCTCGACCTGCTGGTCAATAATGCCGGCATGTCGGCCCCGGCGGTGCCCATCGATGAGCTGGATTTCGAGATCTGGAATCAGGTGGTGGCGGCCAATTTGACCGGGGCCTTCCTGTGTACGCAGGCCGCCTTCCGCCAGATGAAGGCGCAAAGCCCGCAGGGCGGGCGCATCATCAATAACGGCTCGATCTCGGCCACCACGCCGCGTCCCAACTCGGCGCCCTATACCGCCACCAAACACGCCATCACCGGCCTGACCAAATCGTCGGCGCTCGATGGCCGGCGCTTCAACATCGCCTGCGGCCAGATCGATATCGGCAATGCCGGCACCGACATGACCAAGGAGATTGCCGGGACCGGTGCATTGCAGGCGGACGGCTCGACGGCGATGGAGCCCACCATCGACAGTGCGCTGATCGGCCAGGCTGTCGCCAATATGGCAATGCTGCCGCTCTCGGCCAATGTGCTCACCATGACGCTCATGGCCACCCAGATGCCTTTCGTCGGCCGCGGCTGACCTGCTGGAAAGACTTGTCGTGAAGCCTGATCTCGTCCTCACCTATCCGCTCATGCCGGCCATCGAAGCCGAACTCGCGCAGCGTTTCTCCGTGCATCGCTGGCATGAGCAGTCCGACCCGGCCAGGTTTCTCCAGCAGGTGGGGCCAGTGGTTCGCGCCGTGGTCACCGGTGGCCATCTGGGGTTGGCCAAGGACATGGCGGCGGCGATGCCCAGCTTGGAAATCGTCGCCATCAATGGCGTGGGCTATGACAAGATCGATCTCGAACAGGCCCGCGCGCAGGGCTTTCGCGTCACCAATACGCCCGATCTGATGGCCGATGATGTCGCCGATCTGGCGATCGGGCTGCTGGTCGGTTTCAACCGCCAGCTGGTGCGCGGCGACAGCTATGTGCGCGACGGCAGCTGGGCCGCCGGCGAAATGCCGCTCGGCCGCAAGGTCGCCGGTGCGCGCTATGGCATTTTCGGCATGGGCCGCATCGGGGCCAGCATCGCCCGGCGCCTCGAGGGCTTTGGCGGCAGTATCGCCTATGCCAATCGCTCGCAGCGCGAGGTGCCTTATCGCTATTATCCGTCACTGCTTGAACTGGCCGCGGCCAGCGATGTGTTGATCCTCGCCGCTGCCGCGACGCCGGAAACCCGCCATATCGTCGGGCGCGAGGTGCTTGATGCGCTTGGTCCCGATGGCCTGCTGATCAATGTCGCCCGGGGCGCTTTGGTCAATGAGGTCGAGCTGGCCAGCGCCCTACGCGAGCGCCGGTTGCGGGGCGCGGCGCTGGATGTATTTGAAAGCGAGCCCAACGTCGCCACCGATCTGTTGGCCGCCGGGAATCTGCTCGTCGTGCCGCATATCGGCGCCGCGACCGCGGAAACCCGGCAGCAGATGGGCCGGCTGGTGCTGGCCAATCTCGATGCGCATTTTTCCGGCCAGCCCTTGCCCTCGCCGGTGCTCTAGCACCCGCCTCATACCCACACAGGATGACAGCATGAGCACTCACCATTTCGATCTCAGCAACCGGCTGGCGCTGATCACCGGCTCAAGCCAGGGCATTGGCCTGGCGCTGGCGCGGGGTCTGGCCGGCTATGGCGCCAGGGTGGTGCTCAATGGCCGTGACGCCGACAAGCTCGAAGCCGCCGCCGCGAGTTTGCGGGCCGACGGGCTGGCGGTGGAGATTGCCGCCTTTGACGTGACCGACCATGACGCGGTGGTGGCTGGCGTCGATGCGGTCGAGCAGCGCTTCGGCGCCATCGAAATTCTGGTCAACAATGCCGGCATGCAGTTCCGCAGCGCGCTGGAGGATTTCCCCGTCGACCGCTGGGAGCAATTGCTGCGCACCAATGTGTCGAGCGTGTTCTATACCGGCCAGGCCGTGGCCCGACACATGATCGCGCGCGGGCGCGGCAAGATCGTCAATATCGCTTCGGTGCAGGCCGAACTCGCGCGCCCCGGCATCGCGCCCTACACCGCCACCAAGGGCGCGGTGCGCAATCTGACGCGCGGCATGTGCACCGACTGGGCCAAATATGGCATCCAGATCAACGCCATAGCGCCGGGCTATTTCAAGACGCCGCTCAATCAGGCGCTGGTCGACAATCCTGAATTCTCCTCGTGGCTGGAAAAGCGGACCCCCGCCGGGCGCTGGGGCAATGTCGATGAGCTGGTTGGCGCTGCGGTGTTCCTGGCCTCGGATGCGTCGAGCTTCGTCAATGGCCATACGCTCTATGTCGATGGCGGCATTACGGTTTCGCTCTGAAAATGACGAGCCAGTTCATCGTCATGGGGGTCAGCGGTTGCGGAAAATCGACGCTGGCCGAGGCGCTGGCCGCCAGCTGGAGCGTGCCCTATATCGAGGGCGACGAGCTGCATGGCCCGGCCAATGTCGCCAAAATGGCCGGCGGCATTCCGCTCGATGACACTGATCGCTGGCCCTGGCTCGACCGTATCGGCGCGGCGATTGTCACAGAAAATCGTGGCGCGGTCGCGAGTTGCTCGGCCCTGCGGCTCGCCTATCGTGACCGGCTGCGCTTGGCCGTTGGTCCCAATTTGCGCTTCGTCATGATCGATTTGCCCCGTTCCGTCTTGGAGCAGCGCATGGCCGAGCGGACTGGCCACTACATGCCGCCGGCGCTGCTCGACAGCCAGTTGCGCACGCTGGAACGCCCGAATAATGAGCCGGATGTGTTGATGGTCGACGGCACCCAGCCGCTGGCCGGCATGGTCGAGGCAGTCAGCGCCTGGCGCTGATAGCAGCAAGAAAAGAGGCCGGTTTCTGCCCCTTTTCTTGCAGCATGCTGACGGTTTTCTGGTGGTTTGCAGAAACGGCCTAAGCCATTTCGAGCTGCACCTTCATGGCCACTTTGCGATCCGACGCCAGCTCGAACGCCGCCACGGCGTCGGCCAGCTTCATGGTGTGGGTGATCAGCGGTTTTACGTCGATCAAGCCACCCTGCATCAGGCGGACGGCGGTTTCGAATTCCTCATGGAAACGGAACGAGCCTTTGAGCGAGAGTTCTTTGGCGGTGATCGACTGCACCGGCAAATTCATGTCGCCGCCCATGCCGACTTGCACGATCACACCCTTGGGTCGGACTGCGGCAATGCCACTGGCCAAAGCCACCGGCGCGCCCGAGCATTCGAGGTGAATGTCGAAATAGCCCTTGTCGACGCCATAGGCGGTCATCGCCTCGGTATCGGTTGCGGTGTTGATGGTCCGGTCGGCGCCGGCGCGCTTGGCGTGTTCCAGCGTCTGGTCGGTGATGTCGGTGATGACGATCTCGCTGGCGCCGGCGCGGCGGGCGGCCAAGACGCAGAGCACGCCGATGGGGCCGCTGCCGGTGATCAGCACTTTCTTGCCGAGGACTTCACCGGCCTGGCGGACGCCGTGCAGGCAGACCGCGAGCGGCTCGGCAATCGCGGCTTCGCCGGCGCTGAGGCCGTTGGCGACGACGCATTGGCTGGCATCGGCCACCAGCTCCTCGCGGAAGGCGCCCTGAATATGGGGGAAGGGCATGGCCGAGCCATAGAAGCGCATATTGAGGCAGTGGTTCTGCTTGCCTTCCTGGCAATAGCGGCAGTGGCCGCAGGGGCGCGACGGGCTGACCGCCACCAGATCGCCCAGCTTGAGCGTGGTGACGCCCTCGCCCAGCGCGGCGATGCGCCCGGAGACCTCGTGGCCCAGCACCATGGGCTGCTTGATCCGGACCGTGCCGAAGCCGCCATGATTGTAATAATGCAGGTCCGAGCCGCAAATGCCGCCGCGCTCGATGCGCACCAGCACCTGGCCGGGGCCGGGGGCCTCGGCGGCGCTGTCTTCGATGCGCAGATCCTTGGGGGCGTGAATGACGATGGAACGCATGGTGACCTCAAATAACCGGAGTGAGCACGGCATGGCCGTCGAACTGGGCCGCCAGATTATCGAATACGAGCCTTGATTGATAATAAGCATTGTTATCGATAACTGTCATGGCCGACAAGCCTCCGAATGGCGATACCCCTATGTGCTTTGGCGCACTACCAGACTGATATCGGTGAGCAGGATGCGGGGCTCGGCGTTGCCGCCGGCGGCGATGGCCTCGAGCATGGCGTCGCCGACGCGGGTGCCGATCATCCGGGCCTGCACATCGATGGTGGTCAGCGCCGGCATGGTGGCCTCCGACACATCGTAATTGCCGAAGCCGGCAATGGCCCATTGCCCAGGCACGGCGATGCCCTGGCGCTGGCATTCCGCCAGCATGCCGAAGGCCAGCAGGTCGGAAACGCAGATCACCGCGTCGAGATCGGGCCAGCGCGCCTGCAAGGCCTGTACCGCCTGGGGGCCTTGCTTGAGGGTGATCGGCGGCTCGCCAAAGGCCAGCACGCGCGGCGCATCATGGCCGGCGGCCAGCACCGCCGCTTCATAGCCGCGCCGCCGCTCGATGCCACGCGCGTCCTGCGCGGCGGTGCCGCCGACAAAGGCAATGCGGCGATAGCCGGCTGCATGCAGATGCTCGACCATCAGCCTGCCGGCGTCGAAATTGGAGAAGCCGACCACCTGACCGATGGGAGCGCTGGGGATTTCCCACATCTCGATCACCGGCACCCCGGCATTGGCCAGCAGCCGGCGGGCGCGCTCGGTGTGGTCGCCGCCGGTCACCACGATCGCTTCGGGGCGCCGCACCAGCAGGGATTCGATGACGCGCTCTTCTTCCTCGATCTGGTAGTTGGTGTAGCCGAGCAGTACCTGCAGCCGCGAGCCGGCCAGCCGGTCGGTCAACCCCTGCACCGTCTCGGCGAAATTGGAATTGTTCAGCGTCGGAATCACCACGGCGACGAAGCCGGTGCGCCCCGCCTTCAGCCCTGCCGCCGCACCGTCGAGCACATAACCCAGCGTCTCGGCGGCGGCCTGGATGCGCTGGCGCGTGGCCTCGGAAACCGCGCCCTCCTGCCGCAGCGCCCGCGATACGGTCATCGCCGTCACGCCGGCCAATCGGGCCACGTCGGCCATTGTCGGCGATCTGCGTTGCATTGGGCATTCCTCCAGACGAGGCGCTACTGATATCGATAACGTCTGGTCTTGTCATCGTTGGGAAGGGAGCACGGTGGGGCCGGGCTACAGCTCGACCACCCGCCCTTCAGCAATCGACTGCTCGGCCGCCAGCACGATTTCGAGGCTGCTCACCGCCGCCGCCATGGCGTCGCTGAGGTCGATATCCTCGATGATGGCCTTGAGGAAAAACGCCTGTTCGCGGTCGCATAATTCCTGGTGGGTCGGCTCGTCCTCGGTCGAGATGAATTCGTCGGGGCGGAGGAAATTCTTGTCCGGCCCGACTTCGGCATGATGGATGCGCAGCATGTCGGTTTTGGTGTGGCGGTCGATATCGGCGGAGTCGGTGATCTCGTGCAGCTGGTCCTTGCCCGAGGACGAGCCCGGCACCATCGACACCGCGCCCTTGGGGCCGATCACGTCTTTGACGAAATAGGCGGTCTCGCTCATCATCGGGCCCCAGCCGGCCTCATACCAGCCGACCGAGCCGTCATCGAAGGTGACATGCAGATGGCCGTAATTCTGCTTGTCGGCGTCGGCCCATAATTTGGCGCCGATGCCATGCACGCGGACGGGTTTGGCGCCGGTCATCTGGCACATCACGTCGACATAATGCACGCCGCAATCAACGATTGGGGTCAGCGAGTCCATCAGGTTCTTGTGGCCATACCAGGCGGGGCCATTGCTCTGCTGGTTGAGATTCATCCGCATCACCAGCGGCTTGCCCAGGGTTTGGCTGAGTTCGATGAATTTGATCCAGCTCGGATGCACCCGTAAAATATAGCCCAGCACCAGCTTGCGCCCGGTTCGCTGCGCCGTCGCCACCACCGCCTTGGCATCGGCGACATTGGTGGCGATGGGCTTTTCCATGAACACATGGGCCCCGGCCTCCATCGCCTTGATGGCGTATTCGGCATGGGTATTGGGCCAGGAATTGATCGAGACGGCGTCGGGCCTGGTGGTGGCCAGCGCGGTGTCGAAATCCTCGAACAGGGGCAGGCCCTGCAGCTCGTCGGGGATGCTGGCGGATTTGATCGACCGGCTCATCAGCCCGACAATCTCGAAGCCCGGATTGTGCAGATAGGCCAGCGCATGCGAGCGCCCCATGGTGCCGAGCCCGATGACGAGAATTCTGATTGGTGCGCGCATTTTGCCCTCCGATTTGGCCCACGAGACCATGGCGCACCCATCGAGGGCAAGGTGCTTGGCATTGTCGCGCATCGAGCCGATTGCCAGACGGCCAATCCTCGGCGATGGTGGGGACAGGGGGGAGTTTGCCGATGCAGGTCAACTTCGATTTTTCTGCCGCGTCGGTGCTGGTTGTCGGCGCCAGCCGGGCCGGCATTGGTGCGTCCATCGCCCGCGCGTTTCAGGCGGCGGGCGCCAACGTCACCATCACCGGCGTTGAAGACCAGCCGGCCGAGGATGATCGCGAGCGCTTCCGCTATGTTCAGCTCGATGTCACCGATGGCGCTGCCGTCAGCGCATTGGGGCAGAGCATCGACAGGCTCGACATTCTGGTCAATTGCGCCGCCATCACCGCGCGCGGCGAGGAAATGGACCCGGCGTTTTTCGCCAAGGTGGTCGACGTCAATCTGCTGGGCAGTTTCCGCACCGCCGAGACGTTTTACCCCCAGCTCAAGGCCAGCGGCGGCAGCCTGATCAATATCGCCTCGATGTATGCCCGCTTCGGCAGCCCGCGCAATCCGGCCTATGGCGCCAGCAAGGCGGCGATTGAGCAGCTGACCAAATCGCTGGCCATCGCCTGGGCCCCGGACGGGGTGCGGGTCAACGCCATCGCGCCCGGCTTCATCGTCACCGAACAATCTGCCCGTAGCCGCACCGATCCGGTGCATGTCGCCAATGTCACCACGCGCACCCCGCTCGGGCGCTGGGGGCAGCCCGACGACATTGCCGGGGTGGCGCTGTTTCTGGCTTCGGAAGGTTCGGGCTTCATCACCGGGGCCTGCATTCCGGTGGATGGGGGTTATTCGGTGGTTTAGGCGCGGGAGGATTTATGACCGGATTGCATGATCTGGGTGTTGCCATCATCGGCACGGGCTTTATCGGCAGCGTGCATCTGGGGGCGCTGCGGCGGCTGGGCGTGCGCGTCACCGGTGTGCTCGGCTCGAGCGCCGAACGCGGTGCCGAACGGGCGGCGGCGCTTGGCGTGCCTCAGGCCTATGGCTCACTGGAAAAGCTGTTGGCCGATCCGGGCGTCGATGTGGTGCATGTCACCTCGCCCAATCATGCGCATTATGCGCAGGTCAAAGCCATTCTGGCGGCCGGCAAGCATGTCATTTGCGAAAAGCCGCTGGCGATGACCTCGGCGGAATCGGCGGAAATGGTTGCGCTGGCCCGCGCCAGCAATCGCGGCGCTGCCGTCTGCTACAACACGCGGTTTTATCCGCTCAATCAGCAGGCGCGGGGCATGGTCGCGGCGGGCGAATTGGGCGAGATCCGGCTGATCACCGGGCATTACCATCAGGATTGGCTGGCCGAGCCGAGCGACTGGAACTGGCGGCTGGAGGTCGGGCAGGGCGGGGCGCTGCGCTCGGTCGGCGATATCGGCACTCATCTGCTCGATCTGGTCAGCTTCATCAGCGGCTTGCGGCCCACCTCAATCCTCGCCGATCTCGCCACCTTCATTCCTGAGCGGCAGCGGCCGCTGGGGCCGGTGGAAACCTTCGCCAGGTCCGGGGCGCAGGCGAGCGAAACCCGCCGCATCGAAACCGATGATGCGGCGCTGATCCTGCTGCGCTTCGGCAATGGCGCGCGCGGCGCCATCACCACCAGCCAGATCAGCCATGGCCGCAAGAATGCGATGAACTGGGAAATCAGCGGCTCGGCCAGCTCTGCCGCCTGGCACTCCGAACAGCCCGAGCAGCTCTGGCTCGGCCATCGCGATGCGCCCAATCAATTGCTGCAGCGCGATCCGGGGCTGCTGAATGCCATCGGCAGCGCGGCGGCAAGCCTGCCCGGCGGGCATGTCGAAGGCTTTGCCGATACGTTTTTTGCGCTGTTCCGCGCGGTCTATGCCGATGTGCTGGCCGGCGGGCGGTCGGCGTCGGCGACTTACGCCAGTTTTGAAGATGGCCATGAAGAAATGCTGTTCTGCGATGCGGTGCTGCGCAGCGCCGAACAGGGACGCTGGGTCGATGTGGGAGTGAGCCAATGAAGCTGGGAATTCTGACCGCGCCCTTTGCCGATGAAGGGCTGATGGATGTCGCCGACTGGGCGTCGAGCAGCGGCTTTACCGCGCTGGAAATCGCCTGCTGGCCCCGCAGCGGCGGCGAGACGCGGCGCTATGCCGGCACCTCGCATATCGATGTGGCCACGCTGTCACCCGGGCAGGCGGCGGATATCAATCAGGAGCTTGCCGCACGGGGGCTCAGCATTTCCGGGCTGGGCTATTATCCCAACCCGCTGCATGCCGATGCGGGCCATCGCGAGGCGGTCATTGCTCATCTCAAGCAGGTCATCACTGCCGCCGGCCTGCTCAAGGTGAAGGTGGTCAACAGTTTTATGGGCGGCGACCGCGCGCTTAATGTCGAGGACAACTGGGCGCGGGCCAAGACCATCTTTGCCCCCATCGTGGCCCATGCGCGCGACGCCGGGGTGACGCTGGCCTTTGAAAATTGCCCGATGATTTTCAGCCAGGACGAATGGCCGGGCGGCCACAATATCGCCTATTCGCCAAGGATCTGGCGGCGCATTTTCGAGACCTGGGGCGATGGCGTCGGGATGAATTACGATCCGTCCCATCTGGTCTGGCAGATGATCGACCAGCCCCGCTTCATCCGCGAATTCGGCCCGAAAATGGTCCATGTCCACGCCAAGGACGTGATGATCGACCGCGACGGGCTGTATGAAAACGGCATCATGTCGGTCGGTATCGGCTGGCAGATACCGCGCATGCCGGGCCTTGGCGATATCGACTGGGCCCAGTTCTTCTCCGGCCTCTACCGCGCCGGCTATGACGGTCCGGTTATCATCGAGCATGAAGACCGCGATTTTGAAGGCACAGACGACAAACTCAAGCGCGGCTTCCTGTTGGCGCGCGATGTACTCAATCCATACGTGAAGTGATCAAAAGAATATGCAAGACTGACCATAGTCTTAAGGGAGGACTACCATGACGAAGCTGCTCATGACCGCCAGCGCGGTCGCTATTCTACTTGGTCTCAGCGGCGCCGCTGCGGCCCAGGAATACAAGATCGGCGTCTCCAACACCGTGCAGGGCAATGGCTGGCGCGAGGAAATGATCTGCTCCATCAAGGCGCAGGCCCTCGATTCCGGTCTGGTCGCCTCGCTCAATATTGCGCACCGCAATACCGACGCGGCCGGTCAGCTCGAAGACATCCGCAATCTGATCCAGGCCGGTGTCGACGCCATCGTCGTCAATCCAGCCAATCCCGAAGGCATCAATTCGGCGATCAAGGAAGCCACCGATGCCGGCATCGTCGTGGTGGCGGTCGATCAGGCGGTGACGGAGCCCTCCGCCTATGTGGTGTCCAACAACCAGGAAGAATACGCCTATCTCGGCGCCAAATGGCTGTTCGAGCAGATCGGCGGCAAGGGTAGCGTCGTCTATATGCGCGGCGCCGCCGGGGCCTCGGCCGATGATGATCGCGATAAAGGCTTCAAGCGCGCTCTGGCCGAATATCCGGACGTGAAAGTGGGCCAGGAAGTGTTCACCAACTGGCAGCAGGACCAGGGCAAGCAGCAGATCCTCGACTATATGGCCACCGGCATCCCGTTTGACGGCGTGTGGACCTCGGGCATCGACAACGTCATCGTCGACGCCTTCGTCGAATCCGAAACGCCGCTGGTGCCGGTCGTCGGCGCCGACAATGCCGGCTTTGTTGGCCAATTGGCCAGCGTCGAAGGCCTCGTCGGTGCAGCAGTGACCAATCCGGGCTCGATCGGCGGGGCCGGCGTCACCGTCGCGTTGCAGATTCTTCAGGGCAAGGCGCCAGCCGAGAAGACCGTGCTGGTCACGCCTGAGCTGTGGGACAACGTCTCGGAGGAAGGCAAGGCCAAGATCGCCGCGGCGCAGAACCCGAACCTTGATTCCGAATGGCCGGTGAGCACCTCGATTCCGGACTTTACCACCTACACCACCGAGGAAATCATCGCCTGCAAGGGGCCCGGCGAGTGATCTGATCGCTGTCCCCGGCCTGCGGGCCGGGGACAATTTACCGGCCGACCAGGGTAGGGTGTCGCCTATATGACGGAAGCAGCTTCGGTGCGTCCTGTGCTGGACGCGCGCAATGTGACCAAGCGCTTCGGCGCGGTCGTGGCGCTCAAGGATGCGTCGCTCACCGTGGCCGCCGGCGAAATCGTCGCGCTGATGGGGGCCAACGGGGCGGGTAAATCCACCTTCGTCAAAATTCTCACCGGCGCCCTGCGGGCCGATGCCGGTCATATCCATCTCGATGGGCAGGACCGCCGCTTTGCCTCGCCGGCGCAGGCGCGCCGCGCCGGCATCATGCCGGTCTATCAGGAGCCCTCGCTGATCCCCGACCTCGACGTGGCCGACAATCTGCGGCTGATCGATGTGAAACTGGCGCCGTTCCGCCATTGGGTGAGCGAGCTGGGCATCGCCGATTTGCGGCTCGATGCTATTATTGCGCATTTGCCGCTGGCGACGTTGCGCATCCTCGATCTGGCCATGACCTTGGCGAAGGAGCCCAAGGTTTTGCTGCTCGACGAGATGACCGCCGCTTTGCCGACCGATCTGGTCGAGCGGGTGCTGACGGTTATTCGCGCTCAGGCCGATAGCGGGCGCTCGGTCATCTATATTTCGCATCGCTTTGCCGAAATCGCCCGCGTCTGCGACCGTGCCTCGGTGCTGCGCGACGGCGTTACCGTCGGTGACTTTGTCATTGCGCCCGGCATCGAGGAAGACATTGTCGAGCTGATGCTGGGCGGCGTGCCCACCCGCGTCGAGGTGAGTGGGGAGCGGCCGGCCGATACCCGAACCGGCACGCCACGCCTCGCGGTGCGCAATATCAGCGCCGGGGCCAAGCTGGCGGATGTGTCGTTTGACCTGCATCGCGGCGAGGTGCTGGGCGTCGTCGCGCTGGAAGGGCAGGGACAGGATGAACTGTTCGACGTGCTCTCCGGCTTCCGCCGCGCCCAGGCCGGCAGCATCGCGGTCGATGGCAAGCCGGCCAGCTTTGGCCATCCCGCCGATGCCATCGCGCGCGGGCTGACTTTGGTGCCCGGTGACCGCAAGGACGCGCTGCTGATGCTGCGTTCCGTGCGCGAAAACATCGCCTTGCCGCTGCTGGCGCGACCCTCGAAATGGGGCGCCATTCCGATGCGGCAGGAAGCAGCGCAGGTCGCCAATGCGGTGGCGCGGCTGCAGATCGATATGCGCGCCCAGGCCGAAGTACGGCGGCTGTCGGGCGGCAATCAGCAAAAGGTCACCATTGGCCGCTGGGTCGCTGCCGGGGTGGAAACCCTGCTGCTGTTCGACCCGACGCGCGGCATCGACGTGCGCACCAAGCACCAGATTTACCCGCTGCTGCGCGAGCTGGCGGCGCAGGGGGCTTCCATCCTGTTCTATACCTCCGAGCTGGGTGAGGTGGCGCTGGCCTGCGACCGCGCCATTGTCATTTTCGGCGGCAAGGTGGTCGACATCATCGACGCCGCTGACGCGACGGAGCAAAACCTGATGCGCGCCGCCTATGGCTTGACCGAGGCCGAAGCCAACGCCGGAGCCCAGCCATGAGTGCCGTGCTTTCCCGCCATGGCTGGACGCTGGGTCTCGGCGTCATCCTGCTGATCCTGCTGGTCTCGACCCGCATCATCCAGCCCAATTTCGGCGTTTCCGGCCTCGACTCTTTGGCCCGCGCCGCTTTGCCTTTCGCCTTCGCCACCATCGGCATGGGCATCGTGGTCATTGCCGGTGGCATTGATCTGTCCATCGCCTCGATCATGGCAGTGGCCGGGGTCATCGCCGCGCTGCTGATGCAGCAAATGGGCGAGGCCAATGCCGGGCTGGTCGTGCTTATCGTGCTGCTCGCCGGGGCCGGCATGGGCGCGCTCAATGGCTTGCTGATCGTGCTCAGCCGCGTCCCCGACATCGTCGTGACCCTCGCCATGCTGTTCGTCTGGGAGGGCGTGGCCCTGCTGATCCTCAACGCCCCCGGCGGCGCGGCGACGCCGTGGCTGCGGGCGCTGGTGGTCGGCAGCGTCACCATTCCCGGCCTGCCACCCGAATGGACCGCCTGGCTGCCGCGCGCACTGGTGGTGCTCATCGCCTTCACCGCCATCATCTGGCTGCCGCTGCGCCGCTCCAAATTGGGCCTGTCCATCTACGCCATCGGCAGCGACCAGCATGCGGCCTTCCGTTCCGGCGTGCCGATCGGGCTGACCCGCATTGCCGCCTATGCGCTGGCCGGATTGTTCGCCGCTTTGGGCGGGATCGCCATCACCCTGAGCACCGGCATCGGCGAGCCGATCCCCGGCCCCTATCTGCTGGCCAGCGTGGCCGCCGTCGTGCTCGGTGGTATTTCGCTGACGGGCGGACGCGGCGGCCTTCTCGGGCCAATCATCGCCGTCTTCATCCTGCGCACTCTGCGCCTCGATCTCACTTTGCTCTCGGTCGATCCCAACGTCACCACCATCATCGAAGGCATCATCATGGTCGCCGTGGTGATGATCGGCGGCCTGCTGGCCATGAAAGGACGGCGCTGATGACTATGCCAGCCGAGACCCTGTCACCGCTGCAACACAGCGCCCGGATCATCCGTGAAAACCCGGTGCTGCCGCTGGTGCTGCTGCTGTTTGCCCTGATCGGGCTGCTCGAATTTCTGCAGCCGGGCATTTTCAACGAACGCTGGATCGGCAACACCATCCGCTTCGCCATTCCGCTGGCCATGCTGGCCGCCTGCCAGACCCTGACCATGCTCACCGGCGGCATCGACCTGTCGGCCGGCGTCGTCGCCACGGTCAGCGCCTTTGTCGTGGCCTCGCTGACGCCGCTGGTCGGCGGCCCTTCGGCCATCGCGCTGGCGCTGGTGCCGGCGGTGCTGATGGGGCTGGTCAACGGCTTCGGCGTCGGCATCTGCCGCGTCCATCCGCTGATTATGACGCTGGGCACCGGCTTGATCGGCACCGGGTGTCTGCAGGTCTATCAGCGCTATGTCATCAATACCGGTTCGGAAATTCCTGGGATGTTCGAATGGCTGGGCACTGGCCGAACCATGGGCATGCCCAATGCGCTGTACCTGTTCGTGCCCTTCGCCATCCTCATCATCTGGGGGCTGCGGCGCACCGGCTTTGGCCGGCTGCTCTACGCCATCGGCGCCAATGAGAACGCCACCCGCCTCTCGGGCGTGCGCTCCTGGCAGGTGCTGATGGCGCTTTATACGCTGGTTGGCTTGATCGCCGGCCTCACCGGCCTGCTTTATGTCGGCATTATTCGCGCGCCATCGCTGTCGCTGGCCAATTCGCTGCTGCTGCCCTCGGTTGCCGCTGCGGTCATTGGCGGCACCTCGATTTTTGGCGGGCGCGGCAGCTATTCCGGCACCATTGTCGGGGCGCTGATCCTGACCGTGCTGGGCACGCTGCTCACCCTGCTACAGATTCCCGAGGGCGCGCGGCGCATGCTGTTCGGCGCCATCATTCTGGTGGTCACCGCGCTGTATGTGCGGCTGACCGATCAAAGCTGATTTTTCGGAGACGAGGCCGATGACTGCGCCGTTTGGACAAGCCCTGCTGGGCAAAGCCATTTTCATCACCGGTGGCTTTCAGGGCGTCGGCCTCGAAATCGCCCGCCACGCTCACGCCAATGGCGCCAGCCGTATCGTGCTGGCCGGGCGCAATCCGGACAAGGCCGGGCCGGTGCGGGCCGAATTGCCCAAGGCCGAACTGGTGTTTGGCGAATTGAGCGATCCGCAGGTGCCGCCGCGGCTGCTGGCCGAAGCGCTGGAAAATGGGCCGCTGGATGGGCTGGTAAATGCTGCCGGCGCGACGGATCGCGGCAGCTTTCTCGATGGCACGGCCGAGCTGTGGGACCGGCTGTTTGCCGTCAATGCCCGCGCGCCGTTCCTGCTGATGAGCGGCTTGATCACCCATCTGCGCCAGCGCGGCGCGCCCGGCTCCATCGTCAATATCCAGTCGATGAACGCCCATTGCGGCGCGCCGGACCTGGCGGTCTATTCGGCCAGCAAGGGCGCCTTGGCGACGCTGACCCGCAATGCCGCCAATGCCCATGTCGCCGACCGCATCCGGGTCAACGCCATCAATATGGGCTGGGCCAACACTACCGGCGAGCAACAGATGCAGGCTGACATTCTGGGCAAGGGGCCAGGTTGGGTCGACGCCGCCGCCAGCACGTTGCCACTGGACCGGCTATTGTCGGCCAGTGAAGTGGCGCGGCTTGCCATCTACCTGCTGTCAGATTTGTCGGGGCTGCAAACCGGCACCGCCACCGATCTGGAGCAATGGGTGGTCGGCGCGCCGCCATCGACTTACGGCAAGGGCTAGGTCCCAAACCGGGCGACGGGCACGCCGGGGGTCTCGACGCGAAAACTGATGATGCCATCCAGCCCAGCGGCGTCGGACTTGGAGTCGAGGCTCGTCACATAGATGGTGCGCAGATCTGGCCCGCCAAAGCAGGGCATGGTCGGATTGCGCAATGGCACGTCGACCCAGCCGAGCAAGTCCCCATCAGCCGAAAACCGGTTGATCCGGCTCGCCGACGGGCCGGCTGACCAATAGATATCGTCCAGATCGCAGGCGCCGCCATCGGGCCGGCCCGCCGCTTCGTCATGCTCGCGCAGCCGACGGCGATTGCTGACTGCACCGTCGCTGACGGCAAAATCCCAGCAATCAAGCCAGATATCGCCGCGTGAATCCGAATGATAGAGCCGCGTCGCGGCAGCGTTCCACGCCAGCCCGTTGGCAATGGCGATGCCCTCGGCAATCACCCGCACCGAACCATCGGGGCCGACGCGATAGAGCTGGCCGGCCGGCGGGCCGTCGCCGCTGGCATCCATGCTGCCGACCCAGAAGGCGCCATCCGGCCCGACCTTGCCGTCATTGAGCCGCATCTCCGGCTTGGCATGCGCAATCCGCGCCACGGTCTCGCGCCGGCCACTGGCCGGATCGAACAGCACCACATCATGGCGTAGCGCCACCACCAGCCGGCCCTGCTGCGCCAGCCCGAAGCTGGGCACCGGCTCGTCAAACGCCCAGCGCTGTCGCGTTCCATTGGCGACATCCAGCGCGTGGATCATCCCGGCCGGAATATCGCACCACCACAGCCATTGCCGCGCCGCATCCCAGACCGGGCTCTCCCCCACTCCAAAGCGCTCGGCGATGACCATGGTGATCTCGGGTTGGTGCATGGTTTTGGCTTTCTGTTCGCGGGCAGGATCGCGCCCCTTAGGCCTCACACCGCATCATGCGCCAGGCTCCATTCGCGGTAGCGGCGACGGCCGCCTTCGAGGTGCTGGCGCATGGCGCTGCGGGCGGCGTCGGCCTGCCGCTCGGTGATGGCTTCGAAAATCAGCCGGTGCTCGCTGTCGATATTGCGCAGGAACTCGGCCTTGTCGGTGTCGTCGCTGAAACTGGCGCCCAGCGCCCGGCGCGGGATCAGCCGCTCGCCCATTTCGTCGACGAACAGGCGAAACCGGGTATTGTTGGTGGCGTCGGCGATGGCGCGGTGAAAGCTGCGATCGGCGTCGGTGGCCAGGGTATTGTCGTCCAGATGCCGCGCGAACTGGCTCATCGCCTGCTCCATGCGCAGCAGATTGGTTTCGGTGCGCCGCTCGGCCGCCAGCCCCGCCGCCTCGATTTCCACGCTCATGCGGAATTCCATGAAATCCAGCACGTCGCCGATATCCTGCGGCGCCTCCATGAACATCGAACCGCCCGAGGGCTTGGGCGGGGCGCTGACATAGACGCCGCTGCCGCGCAGCGAGCGCAGCCGGCCTTCCGCCTTGAGGCTGGCAATGGCCTCGCGCACCACGGTGCGGCTGACCGAGAACTGCTCGCAGAGCCGGTCTGCCGTCGGCAGCTTGTCGCCGGGCTGCAGATTGTCTTGCAGGATCATCTGCACCAGGCCGCTCTTCACCCGATCCGTCAGTCGTATCGCTGGGATTTCCGCCATTTGTCCTTTGCCGCATCTCAATACCAAGGTGAGCGAACATATCATCCTGCGCCGCGTCGCGCCTGCAGGAAATATCTGCTCTGCACGCCCCTCGTCGCGCATTTTTCTTGTAGCATGGCCAAATATTTCATACAACTTTGGAGAAATCATAAAACATGAGGGCGAGACATGTATATCGGCACCCAGCTCAGTGGCGAAAAGCTGGAAGAGGTGGGCGACCGCTATCTGCGGCAACTGGCCCAGCTCGGCATTGTCCATGTCTGCATCGATCCGGCGGGTAGTCCCTATAGCTGGACGCGCGACGTGCTGGCGCGGCACATCGACCGCATCGATGCGGCCGGGCTGGTGCTCGACATGGTGCAATTGCCGCTCTCCTCGGCCGGTGTCGACAGGGTCAAATCGCCGGGCATCGTGCTGGGGCAGGAGCCGGAGCGCGAGCGCGAGCTGGATGGCATTTGCCGGCTGATCGAGATGCTGGGCGATGATCTCGGCATCAAGGCGACCAAGTATAATTTCAACCTGATGGGCATTCCCCGCACCACCTCCGAGCGCGGCCGCGGCGGCGCGCTGCTGTCCACCTATCGCGCCGATCAGGCGAGTGATGGCGAGGTGCTGACGCGGGCCGGGCAGGTCAGTGCCGAGCAGATGTGGGAGCGCATCACCTATTTCCTCGAGCGCGTCGTGCCGGTGGCCGAAGCCAGCAAGGTGCGCCTCGCCTGCCATCCGCATGATCCGCTGACGCCGCCGGGCTATCGGGGCATGGAGGAGCGGGTGCTGGGCAGCGCCGAAGGGCTCAAGAAATTCGTTTCCATCGCCGAAAGCCCCTATCACGGGCTCAATTTCTGCCAGGGCACGGTGGCGGAAAGTCTGGTCAATCCGCGTGAGGAGATCGGCGATATCATCCGCTGGTTCGGCGAGCGGAAGAAAATTTTCAACGTGCATTTCCGCAATATCAAGGGCGGGCGTTTCTCCTTCACCGAGGAATTTCCCGATGCCGGCGACATGGACATGCCGGCCAGCCTGCGGCTCTACAAGGAGGTGGGCGTCGACTGCATGATCATGCCGGATCACGTCCCCGATATTGATGGCGCCGCGCCGTTTGAAACCGCCTTTGCCTTCACCTTTGGCTATATTATTGCGCTGTTTCAGGCCAATGGCTGGGACCCGTATGGGCGGTAGCTTGGCGGGTTACTCTCCCCCACCCGCGGTGTCACCCGGCCTTGAGCCGGGGTCCATCCCCCGATCATGCCGATGAAACCATCTCAGGATGGGGCCGGCTCAAGGCCGGGATGACATCGCGTTTCGGGGTGGGGGTAAGGCTCAATTCCCCAGTACAAACCAAAAAGCCCGGACCTTCTGGTCCGGGCTTTTTGACACCAGGGAGGGTGTTTAGCGGTGCGCGGCGATCAGGCCGGCGAGGATTTCGCGTTCATGCGGGTCGAGGTCGATCAGGGGGCTGCGGACGTTGCCGGCCGGGCGGCCGACGAGTTCGGCGCCGGTCTTGATCATCGACACCGCGTAGCCGCGCTTGTGGTCGCGTAGCGCGATCAGCGGCAGGTAGAAGCTCTTGAGCAGGCTTTGCACCGTGGCGCTGTCGCGCTGCCGGACGGCGTTGTAGAAGCGCAGCGCCAGCTCGGGGACGAAGTTGAACACCGCCGAGGAATAGGTGGTGACGCCCATTTCCAGATAAGGCTGGGCGAAGACTTCGGCGGTCGGCAAGCCGCCAATATGCACCATGCGGTCGCCGATCCGGCTGGCCACCTGCACCATCAGTTGCAGATCGCCAATGCCATCCTTGTAGCCGATCAAATTGGGGCACATCTCGGCGAGGCGGGCCAGCGAGTCCGGGGTCAGTCGCGAATTGTCGCGCGCGTAATAGATGACGCCGATGCGCACCGCGTCGCAGATCGCCTTCATATGGGCGATGATGCCTTCCTGCTCGGCGAACATCAGATAATGCGGCAGCACCAGAATGCCGGCGGCGCCGGCCTTTTCGGCGCGCCTGGCCAGGTCGACGGCGAGGCGGGTGCCATAGCCGACGCCGGCCAGCACCGGCGCATTGGCGGCGCTGTTGCGCACGGCGGTGCTGATCACATCGTCATATTCATCATAGCCGATCGAGAAGAACTCGCCGGTGCCGCCCGCCGCGAACAGGCCCGAGATGTCATAGGATGACAGCCATTGCAGGCGTTTCGCATAGGAGTCGCGGTCGAACTCCCCCGCCGCATCGAAGTCCGTCACCGGAAAGGACAGTAGGCCCGTACCGATCTTGGCTTTGATTTCGTCGAAGGTCACGTCAGTCTCCTGCTGCAAAGAAAGTAGTATGATTGCTTCGAGCTAACATTGCCAAACGCGCCCTGTCAACGCCAGAAATTGGGGGCTGTATCAGGGCGTCTTAAAAGAAGTATGATTTCTTATTGACAAGAATGTTGCTGTCATACGAAAGTGCCATCGATCAAAGCTTGATGGGAGGGAACATTGAAGCATTTCACACGAGCCGCATTAGCGGGAATCTCCGTATTGGCCCTGGCCAGTGCGGGATTCGCTCAGGACTACAAACAGGCCCCTGAACTCGACGCGCTGGTCGCCAGCGGGGCGCTGCCGGCCGTTGCCGAGCGGGTCAGTGCAAATCCGCGCGTCATCGTGCCGGTGGCAGAAGTGGGGCAGTATGGGGGGACGTTCCGCGGTGGCATGGTTGGCGGCAATGACCGCAACATGCTTTTCACCCACTTTGGCTACGAGCCGCTGCTGGCCTGGGATGCCGACTGGACCGGCGAAGTGGTGCCCAATATCGCCACCGGCTACACCGCCAGCGCCGATAGCAAATCCTTCACCTTCACCCTGCGTGAGGGCATGAAGTGGTCGGATGGCTCGCCCTTCAGCTCCGACGATGTGGCCTTCTTCATCGAAGATGTCCTCCCCGACGCCAAGCTGTTTCCGACCAAGCCGGGCTGGCTGACGGTCGAGGGCGAATTGCCGACCATCGCCGTGACCTCGCCGACCGAATTCACCATTTCCTGGACCAAGCCGAACGGGCTGTTCATCATCAATGCCGCCAGCGTCTATGGCGTGCAGCTGGCGATGCTCAGCAAGGCCTATTGCAGCCCGTTTCTGCCGAAATATAACGCCGAGGCGGATGCTACTGCCAAGGCGGCCGGGGCGGCAGACTGGGCCGAGCGGATGATCGCCATGTGCGGCATCGGCATCGAGGCCATCGAGCGCTGGCGCAATCCGGAACGCCCGACCATCGAGGCATGGCGTATCATCGATCCCTATGTGGCCGGCGCCACCCGCGTCACGCTGGAGCGCAATCCCTATTACTGGAAGGTCGACACTGCCGGAAACCAGCTGCCCTATATCGACGATCTGAGCATCTCGGTGAATGCGGAAGCCCAGACGCTGCTGCTCGGCGTGCTGGCCGGCGAAATCGACTATGAAGTGCGCCACATCGCCAATCCGCCCAATCTGCCGGTGCTGGCCGAGGGCATGGATGCCGGCAATTATCATATCAGCAGCCGTGAATCCCGCGTCGGCAATGCGATGACCATTTCGGTCAATCTCAACTCGCACGATCCGGTCAAGCAGCCGGTGTTCCAGAACAAGGACTTCCGCGTCGCGCTGTCCCATGCGCTGGATCGCCAGGCGATCATCGACACGCTGTATCTGGGGCAGGGCACGCCGCAGCAGGTGTCGCCGCGCCAGGGCACGCCGTTCTATAATGAGAAGCTGGCTACCCAGTATCTCGAATATGACGTGGCTGAAGCCAACCGCCTGCTCGACTCCATCGGTCTCGACAAGCGGGGCGGCAATGGCTTGCGGCTGGCGCCCGATGGCAGTCCGCTGGTGGTCAATGTCGCGGCAGTGACCGCACTGGGCGCCATGGCCGATGCGGCTGAGCTGTTCGTGCAATATTGGCAGGCCGTGGGCGTCGATGCTCGCTTCGCTGCCATGGACCGCACGCGGTTCTATGAGGAAAAGACCGCCAGCCAGCATGACATCGTGGTCTGGGGCGCAACCTCGGGCGGCATCGACGTGTTCATCGACCCACGCGACTATTTCCCCTTCTCCACCGAGACCAATTTCGCCATCGACTGGGCGAAATATTATATCGGCGACGGCGGCGAGGAACCGCCAGCTTACGTCAAGGACCAGTGGTCGCTCTATGACCAGATCAAGGGTACGTCGGACCCCGACAAGCAGGCGGCGCTGTTCCAGCAGATCCTCGATATTGCGGCCGATCAATTCTACCAGATCGGCGTCAGTACCGCGATCAACAGCTTTGCCGTGGTGGGCAATACGCTCGGCAACGTCCCCGAAGATACTCCGGTCGGCTGGATCCACCCTGATCCGGGCACGCTGAATACCGAGCAGTTCTACTTCAAGCAGTAGTCCCCGCTTGAGGCCCGGCCGCCAGTCGGCCGGGCCATCCCCGCACGGAGTGTCGCGCGTCATGCTGTTTTATATTCTCAAGCGGATCGCCGGCATGATCCCGGCCATGCTGGCCATTTCGGTGCTGGCCTTCGTGGTGATCCAGCTGCCGCCCGGCGACTATGTCTCCACCTATGCCGCCCAGATTGCCCAGACCGGCGAGGCCGTCGATAGCGCGCTGCTGGAGTCGCTGCGCAACCGCTACGGCCTCGGCGAAAATCTGGTGGTGCAATATTTCAAATGGATCGGCGGCATTGCCCGTGGCGATTTCGGCGACAGCTTCGAGTGGCGCCAGCCGGTGACCGAGCTGATCTGGGGCCGCATGGGCATGACGGCGCTGATCTCGCTGTGCACGCTGGTGCTGATGTGGGCCTTTGCGCTGCCGATCGGCATCTATTCCGCCGCCCGCCAATATTCGGTGACCGATTACCTCTCTACCGCCTTTGCTTTCCTCGCCATGGCGACGCCCAATTTCCTGCTGGCCATCGTGCTGCTTTACATCACCACCATGTGGTTCGGCGTTTCGGTCGGCGGGCTGTTCTCGCCAGCCTTCGAGAATGCGCCGTGGTCGCTGGCCAAATTGTGGGATTTCATCACCCATGCCTGGGTGCCGATTTTCGTGCTCGGCACCGCCGGCACCGCCTCGCTGATCCGCATCATGCGCGCCAATCTGCTCGATGAGCTGCACAAGCCTTATGTCGAGGCTGGGCGCGCCAAGGGGCTGCCGGAAGCCAGGCTGATCCTGACCTATCCGACGCGCGTGGCGCTCAACCCGTTCATTTCCACTGTTGGCTGGGTGTTGCCGGCACTGATTTCGGGCGAACTCATCGTCTCGACGGTGCTGAACCTGCCCACTGCCGGCCCGTTGCTGCTGCAGGCGCTCAAGAGCCAGGACATGTATCTGGCCGGCGCCTTCATCCTGCTCAGTGGCGGCCTGGTGCTGATCGGCACCCTGGTCTCCGATATTCTCCTGGCGATTTCCGATCCGAGGATCCGTCTGCAATGAGCCTCGAAACCCCTCTCCCCCAGAGTGACGACCATCTGCTCGACCAACAGGTCGTGGGCGGAAGCCTGCAAGCCGCTGGCCAGTGGACGCTGATGTGGAACAAGTTCCGCAAACACAAGCTGGCGGTGATCTCGCTGGTGGTGGTGCTGTTCATCTATCTGGTGGCGCTGTTCGCCGAATTCCTCGCCCCTTATGATCCGGGCAAATTCGATCCGCGCTATACCTTCGCGCCGCCACAGGCGATTGGCTGGTTTGTCGATGGCCAGTTCCAGCCCCATGTCACCGGCTTTGATATCCAGCTCGATCCGAAGAGCTTCCGCCGCGTCTTCACCACCGACCCGAGTGCGATCATTCCCATCGGCCTGTTCGTCGCCGGCCAGCCCTATAAAATGTGGGGCCTGTTCGAGACCAATCTGCATTTCATCGGCCCGCTCGATCCGACCCAGCCGTTTTTCCTCGCTGGTGGCGACCGGCTGGGCCGCGACCTGCTCAGCCGCACTATTCACGGCACGCGGATTTCCATGTCCATTGGCCTCGTCGGGGTCGGGCTGTCGCTGGTGATCGGCATGATCCTGGGCGGCATTTCCGGCTATCGCGGCGGCATGATCGACCGGGTGATCCAGCGCGTCATCGAATTCATCCGCTCGGTGCCCACCATTCCGCTCTGGCTCGGGCTGGCCGCCGCCATGCCCAAGGACTGGCCGCCGCTCCAGGTGTATTTCTCCATCCTGATCATTCTGTCGCTGATTGGCTGGACCGAAATTGCCCGCGTGGTGCGGGGGCGCTTTCTCAGCCTGCGCAGCGATGATTTCGTCATTGCCGCCCGGCTCGACGGGGTCAGCGAATTCCGCCTGATCATGCGCCACATGATGCCCTCGCTCTATTCGCACATCATCGCCGCCATCACCCTGGCCATTCCCAATATGATCCTGGCCGAAACCTCGCTCAGCTTCCTCGGGCTTGGGCTGCAGCCGCCCATCGTCAGCTGGGGCGTGCTGTTGCAGGATACCCAGAATTTGCGGGCCATCACCCAGGCGCCGTGGATGTTCGTGCCGGGTGTCTGCGTCGTGGTGGCGGTGCTGTCGCTCAATTTCCTCGGCGATGGCGTGCGCGACGCCGCCGACCCCTATGCCAAGTGAGGTTGCCATGATCGACACTGCCGCGCCGATCCTGAAGATCAGCAATCTCTCGGTAGAATTCCCGATGCACAAATCGGTGCTGCATGCGGTCAAAGACATCAGCTTCGACCTGCATCGCGGCGAGACGCTGTGCGTGGTGGGGGAAAGCGGCTCGGGCAAATCCGTCACCGCCCGCGCCATCCTCCAGCTCGTGCCCAAGCCGGGTGAAATCACCGCCGGCAAGATCGAGCTGACCACCGAGACCGGCTCGGTCGATATCGTGGCGCTGGGCAATAGCGGGCCGGCGATCCGCCAGATTCGCGGCCGCCGCATCGCCATGATTTTTCAGGAGCCGATGACCAGTCTGTCTCCGGTGCACACCATCGGCCACCAGATCATCGAGACCATCCTGCTGCATGAAAAGATCAGCAAGGACGAGGCCCGCAAGCGCGCTGCCGCTTTGCTCGATCGCGTGCGCATTCCCAATCCGGACGCGGCGCTGGATCGCTATTCCTTCGAGTTTTCCGGCGGCATGCGCCAGCGCGCCATGATCGCCATGGCGCTGTCCTGCAATCCCGAAATCCTGATTGCCGACGAGCCGACCACGGCACTCGACGTCACCACCCAGGCCGAAATCCTGTCGCTGATCCGCGAATTGCAGCGCGACCGGGGCATGGCGGTGTTGTTCATCACCCATGACATGGGCGTTGTCGCCCAGATTGCCGATCGGGTGATGGTGATGTTCCGGGGCGAGAAGGTTGAGGAGGCCAATGTCTTTGACCTGTTCGCCCGCCCGCAACAGCCTTATACCCGTGCGCTGCTCGGCTCGGTGCTCAAGCTCGAAACCCCGGCGCCGCGCCCCGAGCGGCCCGTCGCCGAAAAGCCCATCGCCGTGATCAACGATCTAGCGCTGCATTTTCCGCTCAATGCCGGCTTTTTCGGGCGCCCCACCGCCTATCTCAAGGCGATTGACGGGGTCAGTCTCACCATCAATCAGGGCGAGACCGTCGGCGTGGTGGGCGAGTCCGGCTCCGGCAAGACCACGCTCGGCCGCACTTTGCTGCGCGTCTATACCCCCACCGGGGGCCAGGTGAGTTACTGGCGCGGTGATGGCAGTTCGGTCGATATCGCCTCGCTGGGCAAGGCGGGGATGAAGTCGCTTTATGGCGAAGTGCGGATGATCTTTCAGGACCCGCATTCCTCGCTCAATCCGCGCATGACCATCTATCAGATCATCTCCGAGCCGCTGCGCACCAATACCAAGATGAGCGAAACCCAGATGAAGGACCGGGTGCAGGAATTGCTGGAACGCGTCGGCCTGCCGTCGGACATTGGCGACCGCTATCCGCATGCTTTCTCCGGCGGCCAGCGCCAGCGCATTTCCATTGCCCGCGCCGTCGCCGTGCGGCCGCGTCTGATCATCGCCGACGAACCCACTTCGGCGCTCGACGTGTCGTTGCGGCATCAGGTGCTCGACCTGATGCGCGATCTGCAGTCCGAATTCGGGCTGTCCTATCTGTTCATTTCGCACGACATTTCGGTCATCCGTTATTTCTGTGACCGGGTGGCAGTGATGAAGAATGGCAAAATCGTCGAAATCGGCGATGTGGCGCAGATTTGCGAGCGGCCGCAGCACGACTATACCAAGACGCTGATCAGCGCCGTTCCCCGTCCCGATCCCCGCCTGCGCGCCGATGCGCCGTCTGAGGAACTGACGCATGGCTAAAATTCTGCTGACGGGTGCCTCGGGCCGGCTGGGAACGCATTTGCGCCAGTGGTTTGGGCAGCAGGGCCGGGCCTATCTGCCCACCGATATCGTGCCGGCGGCCGATGGGGGCGAGATAAGTCTCGCCGATCTGGCCGACCGGGCAGCGGTCGATGCACTGATGAACCAGGACATTGCCGCGGTGGTGCATTTCGGCGGCATGGCCAAGGAGGCCGGCTGGCAGACCGTGCTCGAAGCCAACATCATCGGCACTTACAATATCTTCGAGGCGGCCCGTCTGGCTGGCGTCAAAAAGGTGATCTTTGCCTCGTCCTATCATGCGCTGGGCATGTACCCGACCGCCGAGGTGCCGATTGCCGTCGACGCGCCGTATCGGCCGGATTCGCTCTATGGCGTCTCCAAGGCTTTTGGCGAGAGTCTGAGCCGGCTGTATTTCGACAAGTTCGGCATCGAATGTCTCAATATCCGCATCTGCACCGCCGGTCAGCCGGGCACTCCGCGTGAGGCGCGGCTATGGTTCAACCGCGATGATCTGGCTGGCCTGGTTGATCACGCGCTCGATATGACCGGCCTGGGGCATCGCACGATGTACGGCATTTCCAACAATCCCAATGCCTTTTTCGTCAACGCGCCGGACCCCGATTTCGGCTGGGCTGCCAGCCACACTTCGCTCGAACTGGGCACGCCCGATCCGCGCGAACCGCTTGATCCGGATAATTCGCGCAATCGGCTGGTCGGCGGCATCTTCACCGAATGGGGCCATTTTGACGACAGTGATCCGGGCAAGGCTTGAGACAGATTGGGGATGGCAAGTCGGGCGCGGCGCTCTATCGTGCGGTGCTAATTCCTTGCCAGTGAAAGTCTTCCCCAATGAACCAGATCGATCTTGATGGACAGGTCGCCGTCGTCACCGGCGGCGCGCAGGGCCTCGGCTTTGCCATTGCCCAGCGGCTGATCGACAGCGGCGCCAAGGTGAGCCTGTGGGATCGCGATGCCGACATTCTGGCGCAGGCCATTGCGGCGCTGGGGGCCGCTGCGTCCAGTGTGGTGGTCGATATTACCGACTATCCCGGCCTCGTCGCCGCCCATGCCCAGGTCGAGCAGCAGGTGGGGCCGGTCTCGATTCTGGTCAATTCGGCCGGCATTGCCGGCACCAATGCCAGCCTGGAGGACTACGATCCCGAGGAATGGCGGCGCGTCGTCGAGGTCAATCTCAACGGCACTTTTTACGTCAACAAGGTGATGATCGCCTCGATGAAGGCGCGCAATTATGGGCGCATCGTCAATATTTCCTCGGTGGCGGGCAAGGAGGGCAATCCCAATCTGTCGGCCTATTCGGCGGCCAAGGCCGGCGTCATCGGCCTCACCAAATCGCTGGGCAAGGAACTGGCCAAGTTCGATATCGCGGTCAACGCCATCACCCCGGCCACTGCCAAGACGCGGATTTTGGAAACCCTGACCCCCGAATTCATCGACTATATGCTGGTGCGCATCCCGCGTGGGCGGTTTCTGGAAGTCGATGAGGCTGCGGCCATGGTGGCCTGGCTGGTCAGCAAGGAGAATAGTTTTACCACGGCCAGCGTGTTTGATCTGTCGGGTGGGCGGACGACGTATTAACCCCAGCCACGATGTCACCCTGGCGAAAGCCGGGGCCCATCTCGAGATCATGCCGGTGAAGCCATCTCAGGATGGGTCCCGGCTCAAGGCCGGGATGACCCGCTGGGTGTGAGAGGCGAGGGGGGCACGCGCGCCCCGTTGCAATTGCCCGTCTGCTGGCGCAATCTGGTGGTGAAATATCCACTCGGACCGAAGTCGCATGGCGTTTCGTGCCGTGGTGACAGGACGGTGACAGGGACCCCAGCCTAGTCTGCCTGTCACGAACGCAACGACGTTCCGGATTTTGATATGGGAGGACTTATGAACAAGCTGCTTCTGGCCGCGCTGATTTCGAGCGCAATGGCTGTTCCTGCTTTCGCTGCCGACTACACCATCATGGCGCCTGCTGCCCCCGGCGGCGGCTGGGACCAGACCGCCCGTTCCATGCAGGAGGCCCTCCAGGCTGACGGCATTTCGGGCAATGTCCAGGTGACCAACGTTCCTGGTGCCGGCGGTACCATCGGGCTCGCCCAGTTCGTCAATCAGGACGAAGGCAACGCCAATGCACTGATCGTCGGTGGCTATGTGATGGTTGGCGCCATCCTCACCAACGCTTCGCCTGTAACCCTCGACATGGTGACCCCGATTGCCCGCCTCACCGGTGAAGCCGTCGTCGTCGTCGTCCCTGCCGCTTCCGAGCTGAAGACCATGGATGACCTGGTGGCCAAGCTCAAGGCTGAGCCGGGCGCTGTGGCGTGGGCTGGCGGTTCGGCCGGTGGCGCCGATCACATCACGGCTGGCCTCATCGCCAAGACCGTTGGTGTCGACCCGACGCAGGTCAACTACATCGCCTATTCGGGCGGTGGTGAAGCCCTTGCGGCCCTGCTGGGCGGCCAGGTGACTGTCGGTATCTCGGGCTATTCCGAGTTTGCCGCTCAGATCGATGCCGGCGAACTGCGCCTGCTCGCCGTCTCCAGCGACACCCGCATCCCGGGCGTCGATGCACCGACCCTGCGTGAAGCCGGTGTCGATATGGACCTGCAGAACTGGCGCATGGTTGCTGCCGCTCCCGGCATCACCGACGAGCAGAAGGCCGCCATCACCGCTGACATCGAAAAGATGGTGAATTCGGCTTCGTGGAAGGCCACGCTCGAAACCAAGGGCTGGGTCGATACCTATCTGGCTGGCGACGCGTTCACCGCCCAGCTGGCTGCCGATACGGAAGCCACTGCAGCCATCCTGAAAGACATTGGCCTGGTCGAATGAGCTTAGGCCAACCCAACCTCTCGCGCCGCCCCGATGGGGCGGCGCTTGTCATAGCGGCCATTCTGGCAGGCATCGCTGCGGTCATCATCTGGCAGACCAGCCAGATGCGGGTCCCCCCGATCCAGGCCAAGGTCGGCCCCACCGTGTTCCCCTATGTCATCGCCACTGGCTTGCTGGCGCTGTCCGTCGGCACCGTGGTGTCGGCGCTGCGGGGCGCCTTTCCGGCCCGCGCTGATGATAATTTCGTGCCGATCATCTGGATTGTCACCGGGTTGATTGCGCAAATCCTGCTGCTGTCCACCATCGGCTTCTCGCTGGCGACCGGCATTCTGTTCGCCTTCACCGCCAAGGGTTTTGGCCGCGGACCGCTGTGGAAGACCATCCCCATCGGGGCTGTCGTCGCTTTCATCGTCTGGTTCCTCTTTGCCAAGGGCCTGCAGCTGTCGCTGCCATCCGGGCCGCTCGAACGGCTTATTCCCTGATCGGACCCTAGCTGACATGGATACTTTCGGACTTCTCGCGCAGGGCCTGGTTGCCGCACTCCAGTGGCAGAACCTGATGTATGCGCTGATTGGCGTGACCCTGGGCACCGCCGTCGGCGTGCTGCCCGGCATCGGCCCGGCGCTGACCGTGGCGCTGCTGCTGCCCGTCACCTACAAGCTCGATCCGGCCGGCTCGCTGATCATGTTTGCCGGCATCTATTACGGCGGCATGTATGGCGGCTCGACCACCTCCATCCTGCTCAATACGCCGGGCGAAAGCGCCTCGATCGTCACTGCGCTCGAGGGCAACAAGATGGCAAGGCAAGGCAGGGGCGGTCCCGCCCTCGCCACCGCTGCCATCGGCTCCTTCGTCGCTGGTTTGATCGCCACGCTGGCGCTGGCCTTTGTCGCGCCCTGGGTGGTCAAGATGGCGCTGGCCTTCGGCCCCGCCGAATATTTTGCCCTGATGGTGCTGGCCTTCATCACCGTGTCGGCCGCCTTCGGCGACTCGGCGTTGCGCGGGCTCACTGCGCTGTTCATCGGTCTGGGCCTCGGCCTGATCGGCATTGACCTGCAAACCGGTCAGGCGCGGCTCTCCTTCGGCATTCCCGATCTGCTCGACGGCATCGAGGTGACCACGCTGGCCGTGGCGCTGTTCGCCATTGGCGAAACCCTCAAGACCGCCGCCGACCGTAGCCAGGTCAAGGACGAAGTCCTCTCCGTCAAAGGCTCGGTCTGGATGACCAAGGAAGACTGGAAGCGCAGCTGGATGCCGTGGTTGCGCGGCACGGCGGTAGGCTTTCCCATCGGCGCCATGCCGGCCGGCGGCGCCGATGTCGCCAGCTTCCTGTCCTACAGCACCGAAAAGACCTTCGCCAAAAAGCCCGAGGAATTCGGCCATGGCGCCATCGAAGGCGTCGCCGGTCCCGAAGCGGCCAACAATGCTTCCGCCGCCGGTACGCTGGTGCCGCTGCTGACTTTGGGCCTGCCGACCACCGCTACAGCGGCGATCATGCTGGCCGGGTTCCAGCAATTCGGCCTGCAGCCCGGCCCGCTGCTGTTCACCAACAATGCCAGCCTGGTCTGGGCGCTGATCGCCAGCCTGTTGGTCGCCAACTTCATGCTGATCGTGCTCAACCTGCCGCTGATCGGGCTGTGGGTGAAGCTGCTGTCGATCCCCAAGCCGTGGCTCTATGGCGGCATTCTGGTGTTCGCTACGCTGGGCACGCTGGGCGCCAATGGCGCCATGTCCGGGCATCTGGGGCCGTTCCGCTTCTCGTTCGAGCTGATGCTGCTGCTGGCCTTCGGTATTCTGGGCTATCTGCTGCGGCGCTTCGACTACCCAATCGCCCCGGTGGTGGTCGGGCTGATCCTGGGGCCGATGGCCGAGCAACAGCTCCGGCGCGGTCTCGCCATCAGCCAGGGCGATCCGATGGTGCTGATCCAGTCGCCGATCGCGCTGACGCTCTATGCGCTGGCCGCCGCCGCCGTGCTGGTGCCGCTCTGGCTCCGCCTGCGCGGCAAGGGTGCCGTACTCGGCCAACTGGCCAGCGACGAAGACTGATCACCCAACCCAGAAATAACAAAAGCCCGGATGCCCTTTTCAAGGGATCCGGGCTTTCTCACGTCAGATCATCCGCAAGGCGCGGGCCGCACACAGGGAGGAGAGCGGCGCGCCACAGCGACGGAGCAAGCCTGATCACTCAGGCGGCGGGCTGGGCTTCAGGAGGGATGAAGCAACCAGCGCTCGCCGGATTGCTACCGGCCGATCGAACGGAAAGCGTCGGGATCGATACCCAGGTTACGCAAGTGCTTGGCCTGCGGAGCACGGCCTGCCTCGACAGCGTTGGAGACAGCAGTTGCGCTGCCGAAAACTTCAACGAAGGTGCCAAGGGTCGAAAAAAACGACTTACGGGGGGTGCTCATAGTGCCAGTTCCTCTTGTGACCCAACCGAATTGCCGGGCCGCTTTCATGACTAGGAAGATGGGCTCACCCCTGCCGCTTTACTAGGGTGCAAAGGACAGGGCAGCTATGCGTTCCGTGTGGTTATCTTGGCGTTAACCCTCAAAAACCCCGAATATTTGCCAATATTGTGCAACTTAGGTCTTATCCATGCGTAATGCGCATGTCTGTCATGGCTTTATTGGCCCTCACGGCTTGGGCGAAACAATCTCGCCCCAGCTGTCGAGGAAGCGTTTCCGCCGCTGCTGGTCCAGCGACACCATCAGCGCCGGCCCCAGCGCCACCGGCTGGATCACCCCGCGCCCGCGCGCGGCGATGGCTTCGCTGGTCCACTCACCACTGGCGCCCGGCACCACTGAACCCAGCGCCGTCGCTCCCGCCGCAATGGCCTGCCCGGTCGGCGACAGGGCAAAGTC
Source organism: Devosia sp. A369 (assembly GCF_054489345.1). Taxonomy (NCBI): domain Bacteria; kingdom Pseudomonadati; phylum Pseudomonadota; class Alphaproteobacteria; order Hyphomicrobiales; family Devosiaceae; genus Devosia; species Devosia sp. A369. The sequence goes on from NZ_JBTMWV010000002.1 coordinate 144,002, forward strand.
GACAAACGCCTTGCCCAATTCGGGATGCGGCGCGTCGCGCGGGATCAGCATGGCGCGCGTCAGCACCAGCACATAGTCATCCGGCACCACGATTTCAATTTCGGCGCCCGCCGCCTTGCGGGCAAAGGCGTAGGAGCCCAGCACATTATAGCCCAGCGCCAGCGAGCCATCGGCAACGCCATTGAGAATGGCCGGGCTCGAGCCCGAAAACACCGCGCCCACCCGTCCGAACGCCGCCGCCAGCCGCCAGAAATTGGATGAAATCACCTGGTCCTGGGACGCCAGCAGATAGCCCACGCCGGAAACGGCAATGTCGTAAGTGGCAATCGCGCCGCGGAAACGCTCGGTCTGGGTTTCCAGCAATTCGGCCAGCGTCAGATGGGTGCGCGGCACCTCGGCGGCGCTGATGCGGCCCGGATTATAGATGATCACCGCCGGCTCGAAGGTGAAGCCGAACACCTCATTGCGCCAATGCGCCCAGTCGGGCAGCCCGCCCAGCCAGGGGCTGTCATAGGCCATGGCATGACCGTCATTGGCCAGCTTGATCTGCAGATCGGCAGCCGAGCTGATCAGTAGGTCCGGCGGCGGCATCGCCCCGGAGAGGAAATTCTCATACATCGGCAGGGAATCCTGCTCGTCATACTCCACCGTCACATTGGGGTAGAGCGCCTGAAACCCTGCTACGAAGCCGACAAACAGCGGCGTATCGGTGGTGCCGACAATGGTCAGCACCGTGTTGCTGCTGCCATCGGGCGCCGGGTAGGTCGATGAGGCCGCCTGCGCCCCGCGCGGATCGAGCAGCAGCAGGCCAAGCAGGGCTACCGCCATGCTGCCCAGCGCCCGCCGCTTCGGCTCGGCCTTGCCCTTGCGTCCCGCCAGCGGCAGGTCGATCTCGACCACCAGCCCGCCGCCGGGACGGTCCAGTAGCCGCAGCGCGCCGCGATGCGCCTCGACCACCCGTTTGACGATGGACAGCCCCAGCCCCGAGCCGGCGGTGCTCCGGCTGGCACTGCCGCGTTTGAACCGCTCCAGCACCAGCGGCTTTTCCGCCGCTGCGATGCCCGGCCCCCGGTCGCGCACCGCCATGGTGATCAGCCCCTCATTCATGCTGCCGCCGATTTCCACCGGCCCATCCGAATACACCAAGGCGTTGTCCACCACATTGCGCACCATCTCGCGCAGCGCGACCCGGTCACCGCGCACGATTGCCGTCGCCACGGCATCGGGCAGGGCGACCATCAGTCTGCCGGCCTGATCGGGATCGAGCCGTTGCCGCACCTCTTCGACCACCGCACCAAACGCCGCCGTGTCGGTTTCCTGATTTTCCAGGCGATGCGACACCGTCGCTTCCATCAGCAGCTGGCTGACCAATTGGCTGGCCTGCACCGCGCCCTGATGGATGCGCCGCACCCGCTTGCGCAGCGCTTCGGGGTCCTGTTCATCCATCGCCACTTCGGCCTGCGCCCGCAGCGAGGCCAGCGGCGTGCGCACCTCATGGGCGGCCTCGGCCACCAGCCCGGTGACCCGCTCCATGGCGCTGCCCAGCCGCGCCATGAAGGCATTGAGGCCCGAGACCAGCTGGCTCACCTCCACCGGCACCGGCACATCCACTGGCGATAGGTCATCCGGCGCCCGTCCGCGCAATTCCTGTTCCAGCTGATACAGCGGCGCGAACATCCGCCCGATGCCGAACCACACCAGCGCAATGGCCAGCAGCGTCAGTGCCACTACCGGCACGATGGCGTTGCCGAGAATTTCCGCCGCCAGCGCCTCGCGCTCTGCCTGGGTTTCCGCGACGTGGATGGTCACCCAATCGGCATCGCCGCCCGACGAGGTCAGCCGCCCGACACTGGCCACCCGCACCAGTTCGCCACGATAGATGGTGTCGGCAAACACGGGTCCCGCAGAGGCCAACTCCGGCAGTGCCACCGACAGATCTTCATAGCCAGTCACCGCCCGCCCGCTCGGGTCTTCCACCGCATAGAACACCCGGTCGCGCCCGGAAAACATGCCGAACGAGGCGAAAGGCAGCTCGACAATCACCGTGTCGTTTTCGACCTGCACCGCCCCGGCAATGGTCAGCGCCGATGCCGCCAGCAGCCGATCGAACGCCTGATCTGCCGCCCGCTCGGCATAATCGCGAATGAACACGATCAGCACCACCGCCGCCGCCAGCAACAGCGCCAGCGCCAGCGCCAGAATGCGCCGGCGGATGGAGAAGGATTTAGTGGGCGCCATGAGACCGACTACCCATGCGGCGCCGCACCACATAGCCGACCCCGCGCACGGTGCCGATTTCCACATCCGATGCTTCCAGTTTCTTGCGCAGTCGAGAGATGTGCAGCTCTAGCGCATTGACCGATACCGACTCGTCAAAATTGAACAACTGGTTCATCAGCCGCTCCTTGGGCACCACCTTGCCGGCATGGGTGACCAGAATTTCCAGCAAGCGGAATTCGCGCCGCCCCAGTTCCAGCGGCGCCCCGCCGACACTGGCATTGAGACCCGCCAGATCCATTTCGAGATTGCCGACGCCCAGCGTGCTGGTGGTCTGCCCGCCGGTGCGCCGGATCAGCGCCCGCAACCGCGCTTCCAGCTCGCGCAGATCGAAGGGTTTGACCAGATAATCATCGGCGCCCAGATCGAGCAGGCTCACCTTGTCGTCGATTTCCGAGCGGGCGGTGATCACCAGAATGGGGGCATTGAATTTGCGTTTGCGCAATTCGGCGATCAGCCCGATGCCGTCGCGATTGGGCAGCATCAGATCGAGCGCCACCGCGTCGAAATCATCACCTTCGGCGGCCCCGACCACGTCATTGCCGTCGCGCACCCATTCCACCGAGTGGCCGGCGCTGCGCAGGCGTTTTTCAATCGCCTCGCCCAGGTCTTCATTGTCTTCGACAAGCAGGATTCGCATTGGCAGCCGGTGTTCTCCCCGGGCGCACCCTAGTGGTTCAGCGCTATCCTGTCTAAAAAACTGTGGTCATCATTGCGGCGGCCACCGCGACGATCCCGATGGCGGCCATGCCGGCGGCCAGCAGCATCAATTGGGCCCGCTGCACATGCGCCGATTGCCGCGCCTGCTTGCGCGCCAGGAGCAACCCGCTATCCAGTCCACTGCTATCGATATGCGCCATGAGATCACCCCTCAATCATCGGTCAAAACGACCGAAAATGAGCCCTGGGCAGCCGCGTTCGCGCTGTTTCTCACCCGCTATCGATAAGACTAGCCCGACCCCTCCCGGGCACGAACGCCATCCTCCCATTGCAGTTAATTTAGCTAAAATGCCGCCTATGCGAATCTTGTATGGAAGCTGATTGATCTGCCGCGCGGATCATGGCAAAAATAGCGCATGACCCATCTTCATCCCGACCGCCTGTTCCCCGCTTCCGAGCCCGCCCAGACCATCGCGCGCGAGCTCTATCCCGATGTGGCCGACCTGCCGCTGATCTGTCCGCATGGGCATACCGATCCGTCGTGGTTTGCCAATAATCAGCGCTTTTCCGATCCGGCAGCGCTGTTTTTGACGCCCGACCATTATGTGCTGCGCATGCTGCGCAGCCGGGGCCTGAGCTATGACGATCTCGGCGTGCCCCGCAAGGATGGCAAGCCGGTCGCCGCTGGCCGCGATGCGTGGCGCCTGTTTGCCGCCAATTATTACCTGTTCGCCGGCACCCCATCCAAGACCTGGATCGACCATTCGCTCGACTGGGGTTTTGGCCTCAAGGAGGAATTGTCCTCCAGCACGGCCGACGCCATTTACGACACCATCGACGCGGCGCTCGCCACCCCCGATCTGCTGCCGCATGCGCTGCTTGACCGGGCGCGGGTGGAAGTCATCGCCACCACCGAATTCGCGCTTGACCCGCTGGTGCATCACCAGAAGATGGAAGCCGACGGCATGATCGGCCGGGTCCGCACCACCTATCGCCCCGATGACGTGACCGATCCCAGCCGCGCCAACATCGTCGACAACCTGCAGAAATTCGGCGAGATCACTGGCGAAAACATCGCCACCTGGGCCGGGCTGATCAATGCCCACCGCAATCGCCGCGAATATTTCCGTCGCTTCGGCGCAGTCGCCACCGACCATGGCGTGCCAACTGCCAATACCGCCGATCTGAGCGGGCCGGAAAAGCAGGAACTGCTCGACAAGGTGCTGGCCGGCCAGCATGACGCGGCTGATGCCGAGCTGTTCCGCGCCCAGATGATGACCGAAATGGCGCTGCTCTCGGTTGAGGATGGCATGGTCATGCAAATCCATGCCGGCTCGCGCCGCAACACCGATCCGCTGGTGATGGCCGAACGCGGCACCGATATGGGCGCCGATATTCCGGGCCCCACCGATTTTGTGAACGGGTTGCGGGCTTTGCTGTCGAAATGCGGCAACGAACCCAATCTGCGGCTGCTGATGTTCGGGCTCGACGAAACCACCTATGCCCGCGAAATGGCGCCAATGGCCGGCTACTGGCCCAGCCTGATGATCGGCCCGCCCTGGTGGTTCCACGATAGCCCGCAGGGTATTCGTCGCTATCTCGATCAGGTGGTGGAAACCGCCGGCTTCTACAATCTGGCCGGCTTTAACGACGACACCCGCGCTTTGCTGTCGATCCCCGCCCGCCACGACGTCTGGCGCCGCGAAGTCTGCGGCTTCCTCGGCCGCTGGGTCGGTGAAAACCGCATCACCAAAGCCACGGCCCGCGATATCGCCAAGCATCTGAGCTACCAGGCGGCGAAGGACGCGTATCGGATTAAGTAGCCAGCGATCTCACCCTCGCCCCGTCCACCGGGTTCACCCTCCCCCTTGCGGGGAGGGAAGCGAGATAGGAGTTAGCCTACTAACTCCGTGATCGAACAGGGAGGGGGTATGAGAGCCCCAATATTGGGGCCAAACCACCCCCACCCTTGATCCCTCCCCGCAAGGGGGAGGGTGTCGACTGATAATTCAGCTGCCGCCTACGGCGACTTCCACAGCACCATCAACACAATAACCACCCCTGTCAGTAGCAGCACCAGCAGGCCACTCAGCCCGTTGAAGATCTGCCGGCCAAGGCTCGGATGCGCCTCGTCGGCGGCAAGGATATCGGCGAGTTCGGCCGGTTCCCGCCGGTCATCATAAGGTTGATGCGTCATCGCAAGCTCCTCCCTGTCGGACTTGGCTTCGCGTCTGATCACCCTACGCCGGCGGGGCTAACCAGTCCTTGCCGGGCCAGAGCTTTCTGTCGTTAGGGTTGCCATCTGGCCAATTGGCAGGCTTACCCAGGCGTTAGCATCACGTTTGCATGAAGATTGGCGGCATTTTTCGTCCACCCCGTCGAAACCGGGCGCGCCTTCTGCTCTAATGGCGACAATGAATCAGTCGCCCATAGAAACCGCGCTTAATCGCGCCATGATCCGCTGGTCCCTGACCAAATCGTCGCTGGTCGCCGAAAGCGCCGGCAGCGTCATTTTCCGCGTCGAGCAGAATGGCCGCAACTTCGCCGCCCTCAAAATCCTCAAGCCGGCTGCGGCCGAAGAGGAGCGGCGCGGCGCCATGCTGATGAACTGGTATGACGGGGAGGGCGCGGCCACCGTCTTCGATATCCATGGCGATACCATCTTCATGGAATGGCTCGATGGCGGCACGCTGGGCGATGCCGTCCGCGCCGGACATGATGCCGATGCCACCATTGCGCTCTGCACCCTGGTCGCCAATCTGCACCGGCCTCGCGCTGGCATGCCCGAGGACTTGGAGCCGCTGCGCGAGCGCTTCCAGGCCCTGTTCGACACCGATGCCCGCGTCTGGCCCCACACCGCGCGCGACCTCTATGCTCGCGCCAGCGGCATCGCGCTGCGGCTGTTCGACCGGCCCAGCGCGCAGCTGCCACTGCATGGCGATCTGCACCACGACAACATCATGTCGTCCGATCGCGGCTGGCTCGCCATCGACCCCAAGGGCCTGCTCGGCGATCCGCTTTATGAGGTCGCCAATGTCTTCCGCAATCCCATCGGCGCGCCGGCGCTGGTCGCCGATCCGCGCCGCATCAAGGCGCTGGCCGATGAATTCGAGGCCCGTCTCGGCTTTGCCCGCAAGCGCGTGCTCGGCTGGGCTTGCGCCCATGCGGCGCTGAGTGCCTGCTGGGATCTGGCGGCCGGCAAGCCCATCACCATCGATCTGGCGGTGCTGCCGCTGCTGCTCAGCGCCTATGATCAGGCCTAACTCCGGACCGACCATGCTTCACACCACCCGTCGCGGCTTCCTCGTGCTCGGCGCCGCTGCGGCACTTTCCGCCTGCGCCGCCACCATCCCCATGGTGCCCAAGGGGGCCAGCACGCCCGAAACCCTGACCGACGCTGAAATCCTTGTGGCGATCAACGCCGTCCGCGCCGCCAATGGCGCGCCGCCTTGGACTTACAACGGCAATCTCGAGGCAGCCGCCCGCGCCCAGGCGCGGCTGATGGCGCAAAAAAACGAGTTAAGTCATGACCTTGGCGTCACGCTGCGGCAGCGGGTGACGGCGGCGGGCTATACTGGTGCGGTGGGTGAGAACGTCGCCAAGGGTTATACCAATCTGCAGGGCGCGCTGGAGGGCTGGATGAATTCCTCCGGCCATCGCGGCACGTTGCTCAGTCACCGCTTTGTCGAATTCGGCCTCGCCGCCGCGCGTGGCCCCGGCGGCAAGCTGTATTGGGCGATGATCGCCGGCGGCAGTTTTGATGCCTGGCGTGGCTAGGGCCTAACCCTTTAGCTTGTCAGGGTTTTTCGCACTGCTATGTCCCAGCCCTTGACCTTGCGCTGGCGCTCTGTCGGGTCCATTTTCGGTTCAAAGCGCTTGTCGCGGGCCCAGCTGGCGGCGAATTCTTCCATGCCCGGCCAGACGCCGGCTTTCGAGCCGGCCAGCCATGCTGCGCCGAGCGCGGTGGTTTCGAGGATCATCGGGCGGTCGACCGGGGCATCAAGAATGTCGGCAAGAAACTGCATGGTCCAATCCGACGCCACCATGCCGCCATCGACCCGTAACACCGTGTTTCCATTGCCTTTCCAGTCCTTGCGCATGGCCGAAAGCAGGTCGCGCGTCTGGTAGCACACCGCTTCCAATGTCGCCTTGGCGATTTCGGCGGGGCCGGAATTGCGGGTCAGCCCATAAATGGCGCCGCGGGCTTCGGCATCCCACCATGGCGCGCCAAGACCGACAAAGGCCGGCACCATATAGACATTCTGGCTCGGATCGGCGCTTTCCGCGAGCGGACCGGTCTCGCTGGCATGCTTGACCAGTTTGAGCCCGTCACGGATCCACTGCACCGCCGCGCCGGCGATAAAGATAGAGCCTTCAAGGGCATAGCTGGTCTGGCCATCGAGCCGATAGGCGATGGTGGTCAGCAGGCGGTTTTTGCTGCGCACCAGATCGGGGCCGGTATTGAGCAGCACGAAACAGCCCGTTCCATAGGTCGATTTTACCAGCCCCGGCTTGAAGCATGCTTGCCCTATGCTGGCGGAATGCTGGTCGCCCGCCACGCCGAGGATAGGAATTTCAGCGCCAAACAGCTTTGCGTCGGTCACCCCGAAATCATCGGCGCAATCCTTGACCTCGGGGAGCAGCGAAGCCGGTACTTCGAACAGGGCGAGCAGGTCCTTGTCCCACTGATTTTTGCCGATATCGAACAGCAGGGTGCGGCTGGCATTGGTGGCGTCGGTGGCGTGCATCTTGCCGCCGGTTAGCCGCCAGATCAGGAAGCTGTCGACGGTGCCGAAGGCGAGTTCGCCCTTCTCGGCCCGCTTGCGCGCACCCTTCACCTTGTCGAGCAGCCATTTGACCTTGGTACCGGAAAAATACGGATCGAGCAGCAGGCCGGTCTTTTTGGTGATGCGCGGTTCGTGCCCGGCTTTTTTCAGCCGTGCGCAATAGGCGGCGGTGCGCCGGTCCTGCCAGACAATGGCATTGTAGATCGGCTTGCCACTGGCGCGGTCCCAGATCAGCGTGGTCTCGCGCTGGTTGGTAATGCCGATGGCAGCGATGGCCGAGGCGTCCACCTTGGCCGCCTTGAGCGCGGTTTTCACCGACCAGACGACACTCTCCCAGATTTCCTCGGGATCATGTTCGACCCAGCCATCCTGCGGAAAGATCTGGGTGAATTCCTTCTGCCCCACCCCCACGACGGTGCGGTCCGCGCCAAACACGATGGCCCGGCTCGAGGTGGTCCCCTGATCGATCGCCAGAATATAGCCGCTCATATAGTTCTCTCCTCCGACTCCGTCTTCCCCTCTCCCCTTGAGGGAGAGGGACCGGATTTCTGCGTTCAGCAGAAATCCAGGGTGAGGGGTTCCGCGTCATCCCATCGCTTCAATGCGTGTGGATGCAACCCCTCATCCGGCGCTGCGCGCCACCTTCTCCCTCAAGGGGAGAAGGGAAGGGTGTGTGTTGCCAAATACGCTTCCAGCGCGGCGACCTCGTCCCCGTTCACCCGCAGCCCCAGCTTGGTGCGGCGCCACAGGATATCTTGTGCCGTCCGCGCCCATTCATTGGCAATGAGATAATCCACCTCGGCGGCGTAAAGATCGGCGCCGAAATGCTGGCCCAATCCGCCGATGTCGGTGGCGTCGCCCAGCACCAGTTTGGCCTTTGTGCCATAGAGCCGCATCAGCCGGCGCAGCAGGCCGGCGGGCATGTCGGGATAAGCCATGCCGAGGCGGCGAACCTCGGCGTCGAAAGCCAGTGGTTCGAACTGGCCACCGGGCAGGCGGCAGGTCTTGGTCCAGGCCTTGCCCTTCCTGCCGAGCACGCTTTCGATTTTTTCCAGCACGGATTCCGCCAGTCGGCGCGAGGTGGTCAGCTTGCCGCCGAACACATTGATCGCCGCGCCGCTGGCCGCATCACCATCCACTTTGAGCACGTAGTCGCGCGTGGCTTCCTGCGCGGCGCTGGCACCGTCGTCGAATAGTGGCCGTACGCCGGAATAGCTCCAGACGATCTGGTCCTCTGTCACCGGCTTGGCGAAATATTCGCTGGCGGCGCTCAGCAGGTAGGTGGTTTCCGCCGCCGAGATTTTCACGTCCTTCGGGTCGCCGGTGTAATCCTGGTCGGTGGTGCCGATCAGGGTGAAGTCATCCTCATAGGGGATGGCGAAAATGATGCGGCCGTCGCTGTTCTGGAACATGTAGCAGCGATCGTGGTCGTAGAGCTTGCGCACCACGATATGGCTGCCCTTGACCAGCCGCACATTATGCGCGCCGGTCTGGCCCATCGCTCCGGTGATCACCTGATCCACCCACGGCCCGGCGGCATTGACCACCAGCTTGGCCCGCACGCTCTGCTGTCCGGCTTCGCCATCCAGCTCGACCAGCCAGCCGCCCGCATCGCGGCGAACACTGGTCACCTTGGTACGCACATGGATGGCCGCGCCCTTGTCGGCGGCGTCGCGGGCATTGAGCACCACGAAACGCGCGTCATCGACCCAGCAGTCGGAATATTCAAAGCCCAGCCGATAGCCCGGCTTCAGCGGCTTGCCGGTTTCGTGGCGGGTCAAATCCAGTGTCTTGGTCGGCGGCAACAGGCGGCGGCCGCCCATATAGTCATACATCGCCAGCCCGGCGCGCAGCACCATGGCCGGGCGCAGCCCCTTGTGGTGCGGCAGCACGAAGCGCAGCGGCTTGATGATGTGGGGGGCTTCGGCCCACAGCACTTCGCGCTCGGCCAGCGCCTCATGCACCAGGCGGAATTCGTAATGTTCGAGATAGCGCAGCCCGCCATGCACCAGCTTGGTCGCTGCCGAGGAGGTGCCCGAGGCCAGATCATTCATCTCGGCCAGTGCTACCGAATAGCCGCGCCCCACCGCGTCACGCGCCACGCTGGCGCCATTGATGCCGCCGCCAATGACGAAAATGTCGACGCTGTTGCTGCTGGCCATCTCTGTCTCCAATTATTGCTTTCGTTTCTACGCGTTTCAATTTCGTTTGTGAAGGTTTCGAGTTTCGTTATTGCGCGAGGCGGTGCTTGTGAATCTTCCATACAAGATCGGCGTTGACCGGGGCGCAGCCGAGGGGTAGGCAGGACCGCCCTCCGACCCCGGAACCCCGGCCCATGCTCGCCATTGTCTCGATCATCATCCCCATCTTTGCCTTGATGGGGCTCGGCTTCGGCGCCGTGCGCTTCCGCCTGTTTCCGGCCGAGGGCATCAAGAGCCTGATTGCCTTCGTCAATAATTTCGCCACGCCCTGCCTGCTGTTCCACTCGCTGATCACCAGCGATTTCAGCTCCGCCTTCAATATCGGCATTATCGGACCGTTTTATCTCGGGGCGCTGATCTGCTTTGCGCTCGGCATCGTTATCGCCCTCAAGATCTTCCGCAACAGCCCCGGCGAAGCAGTTTCGGTGGCGTTTTCCGGCACCTTCACCAATACCGTGCTGGTCGGCCTGCCGATCATGCAGCGCGCCTATGGGGTTGAAGCGCTCCCGGTGGTGCTGTCGATCATCGGCCTGCATGGCGCCATCCTGCTGACCACCGGCATGCTCACCATCGAATTGATGCGCCGCGACGGCCAGCCGCTGGGCAAGACGCTGCTGGTGGCGCTCAAGCGCATCGGCTCCAATCCGCTGATCTGGGGCATTGCCGCCGGGATGATCGGCTATTTTTCCGGGCTCACGCTGATCGAGCCGGCCGACGCGTTTTTCCGGATGATGAGCCAGGCCGTGGTGCCCGCCGCCCTGTTCGGCATTGGTGGCGCGCTCAATGAGTTCAAGCTGTCCGATAATTGGAAACAGGCGCTGGTCGCCTCGGTGATCAAGCTCATCGTCCACCCCGCCATCGCCTATGTGCTGATGATCTGGGTGCTGCGGGTGCCGATGGACATTGCCCGCTATGGCATCCTGCTGTCGGCCATGCCGGCCGGCATCAACGTCTATATTTTTGCGACCTACTACAACCGCGGGGTGAGCGTGGCGGCCAACACCATCCTGATCGCGACAATTGCCTCGGCGCTGACCATTTCGGGATGGCTGTATATTTTGAGTTTGTGAGGGGGCGGGGGCAAGATTTGTCCCACGCACGGTGTCACCCCGGCCTTGAGCCGGGGCCCATCTCGAGATCTCAGGATGGATCCCGGCTCAAGGCCGGGATGACATCGCGGTTATGCAGGGGCCTGTTCTAGCGTTCCACCAGCGCTGCCAACTGCGCCGCCACAGTGCCCCAGCCATCGTGAAAGCCCAGTGCTTCATGCTGGTCGCGGGCGGTGTCGGATTGATGCTTCACCACGGCGCGATAGGCGGTGCCCTGGGGATCGTCGTCCAGCGTCACCACCGCGGTCATGCTGATGAAGGGGGCGTCAGCCGGGCGCCAGCCTTCGACCATGGCGGTGCTGAATACCAGCCGGCGGCCGGGTTCGAGATCGAGATAGCAGGCTGCCAGATGCGGCGTGAAAACACTGCCGTCCTCGGACATTTCCGTGGTCAGCGCGCCGCCCGGCCGCAAATCCATGCTGACCACCCGGCAGAGTGTCGGCGCCGGTATCCACCATTTCTCGAATTGCGCCGGCGTGGTCCAGGCTTCCCACACACTGGCGCGCGGCGCCTTGATGATGCGGCTGATTTCGAGGTCGCGTTTCGGATCGAAATTCATGGCTTGGCTTCCTTCTGTTGGGTGACGAACTGGTCCAGCCGGTCGGTGCGATCCGTCCAGATCGCCCGCTGTTGCTCAAGCCAGCCATCGATGGCGGCCAGCCTTGTGCGGTCGATTTCGCAGGTCCGTACCCGGCCGGTCTTGCTGGTGCGGATCAGCCCGGTCTGTTCGAGCAATTGGATGTGTTTCATGAACGAGGGCAGGGCCATGGCAAAGGGCGAAGCCAGTTCGCCCACGCTGGCTGGCCCGCGCCCCAGCCGCCCGATCACCGCCCGCCGCGTCGGATCGGCCAAGGCCTGGAAAATGCCGTCGAGCTGGTTTTGATACTGATCCATATGGCTAAGTATAAAATACTGAACACTTAGCGCAAGGGCTAAGTTTTGACATGCGCCCTTGTCAGCGACGGCCCCGGCCCTATGGTGCTGCCATACCAGATTCAACGAGTCCGCCCATGACCATCGAAATTCTCCAGACTGGCAAGCTGCTGTCCAGTTGCGAAGCGGCGCTGGCCGAGCGCTACACTGTCCACAAGCTGCATGAGCAGGCCGATCCCAAAGCCTGGCTGGCTGCCAATGGCGCGCGCATCCGCGCTCATGCCGGCTCCGGCGTGCAGGCCGACTTGATGGACGCGCTGCCCAATCTTGAAATCATCTCCAGCTTCGGCGTCGGCTATGACAATATCGACACCAAGACCGCCAAGGCCCGCAATATCCGGGTCACCAATACGCCCAACGTGCTCAATGATGCGGTGGCCGAACTCACCATCGGGCTGATGATCGGGCTGGCGCGGCGCATTCCGCAGGCCGATCAATATGTGCGGCAGGGTAAATGGCCGGCCGGCAATATGGGCCTGTTCTCTGAACTGACCGGCAAGACTGTGGGCATTCTCGGTCTCGGCCGCATCGGCAAGGAAATCGCCACCCGCGCCCAGGCGATGAAAATGCGCGTCGTCTATCATGGCCGCAAGCGCCAGCCCGCCGAGCCGCATGTGTTCTATGACAGCCTGCTCGACATGGCGCGGGACTGCGACTGGCTGGTGCTGATTGCGCCGGGTGGCAAGGGCACCGAGCGGATTGTGAGCCGCGAGGTGCTGGAAGCGCTTGGCCCCAAGGGCATGTTGGTCAACGTCGCCCGCGGTACGCTGATCGATGAGCCGGCCATGCTGGAGCTATTGCAGAATGGCGGCCTCGGCGGCGCGGCGCTCGACGTGTTCGAAGACGAACCCCAGGTGCCCGAGGCGTTTTTCGCCCTCGACAATGTGGTGCTCTCGCCGCATCAGGGCAGCGCCACGGTGCAGACCCGCGACGCCATGGGAGCACTGCTGGTGGCCAATCTGGATGCGCATTTTGCGGGGGAGCCGCTGATCAGCGCGGTGGTGTAGGCCGCTACTCCAAATTCTCCTGCACCATCGTCCCGGCGGCGTGCACGCAAAACATCACCAGCCGGTCCGGCCCCAGATTGGTGAATTTATGCGGCACGCCGGCGGGGACCACGGCGATATCGTTGGGGCCGACCTCGAAGGTCTCGTCGCCGGCGACGATGCGCGCCCGCCCCGATTTGACGATCCAGGTTTCGGGATAGGGGTGGATATGCAGCTTCGGGCCCTGGCCGGGGTCATTGTCGACCGAGAAGAACGAGATCCCGGTGCCATAGGCATCGCCCTCGAACCGGATCGTCCGGCTCGGGCTTGGCGCTCGCTCCGCCGCCCGCAAGATATGCACCATACTGGCCTCCTCTGCTCATTGCCGACACGACGAATAGGGAGCCGCGTGTTCGACAGGCGCATCCCCCTCTTGCGCAACGCACGATTCCCTTCGGCGCCGCGACAAGCTAGCCTTCGCCCAACAACAGACTGGAGTCGGATATGACCGAGTGGTGGCGCGGCGGGGTAATCTATCAGGTTTATCCCCGCTCGTTTCAGGACAGCAATGGCGATGGTGTCGGCGATCTGCCCGGCATTATCGCGCGGCTCGATCACATCGCCGGCCTCGGCGTCGACTGCATCTGGCTATCGCCGATCACCCAGTCGCCGCAGGCCGATATGGGCTATGACGTGTCCGACTATCGCGAGGTCGACCGGCTGTTCGGCTCACTGCATGATTTCGATAGTCTGGTGGCGCAGGCCCATGCCCGCGGCCTCAAGATGATCATGGATCAGGTGGTCAGCCACACCTCGGACCTGCATCCCTGGTTCCAGGAATCCCGGCTCAACCGTACCAATGCCAAAGCCGACTGGTATGTCTGGGCCGATCCGCTGCCCGATGGCTCGCCGCCGAATAATTGGCCCGCCGTGTTCGGTGGCCGCGCCTGGGAGTGGAACCCGACGCGCGGGCAATATTATCTGCACAATTTCCTCGCCAGCCAGCCCGACCTGAATTTCCACAATGTGGATGTGCAGCAGGCGGTGCTCGACATCATGCGCTTCTGGCTCGAGCGCGGCATCGACGGCTTCCGGCTCGACACCGTCAATTACTATTTCCACGACACCAAGCTGCGCTCCAATCCCGCCAATAAGCGCGACGAGCATCTGCCCTATGCGGTCAATCCCTATGACATGCAGGAGCATAAATACTCCAAGAGCCAGCCGGAAAACGTCGACTTTCTCAAGCGCGTCCGGCTGCTGCTGAATGAATTCCCCGGCGCCACCTCGGTCGGCGAAGTCGGCGACAGCCACCAGTCGGTGCAGCTGATGGCGCAATATACCGCCGGCGGCGACACGCTGCATATGTGCTACGGCTTTGATTTCCTCGGGCCGCAATTCACCGCCGCCCATTTCCGCAGCCGCATCGAGCAGTTCTTCAAAGCGGGTCCCGATGGCTGGCCGTGCTGGAGCTTTTCCAACCACGACGTGCCGCGCCACATGACGCGCTGGGCCGAGCATAGCCAGTCACCCGTCGATCTAGCGCGGCAGACGGCGGCGCTGGTGCTGTCGCTCAAGGGTTCGGTGTGTCTCTATCAGGGCGAAGAACTCGGCCTGCCGGAAACCGATCTGCTGTTCGAGGAGCTGACCGATCCGCGCGGCATCCGCTTCTGGCCCGAGGACAAGGGCCGCGACGGTTGCCGCACGCCGATGCCGTGGGACGAGGGCGATGCGCCCAATGGCTTCACCACCGGCACGCCGTGGCTACCGGTGAAATATGCCCAGTCGGCGCTCAACGTCGCCAGCCAGAATGCGGACCCGGATTCGACGCTGGCGTTTTACCGCAATATTCTGGCCTGGCGGAAACAGCATCCGGCGCTGCTGACCGGCGATATCGCCTTCCGCAAGACTGCCGAACCGGTGCTGGCCTTTACCCGCACGCTGGATGGGGCAACGCTGCTCTGTGTGTTCAACCTGTCGGCCGAGCCGCACACGCTGCCGATTGCCGAGGGCGGCGCGCTGGAGGCGGTCTCGCACAATGCTGTGCTGGACGGCACGACGCTGGAACTGGGCGCCAATGGCTACGGCTTCATCGCGGTGGCCTAAAGAAAATGCTGGCACCCCGGCCTTGAGCCGGGGCTATCTCGAAATCTCAGGATGGGTCCCGGCTCAAGGCCGGGATGACATCGAGATTGGGGGAGCGGGTCGCCCCCTTATTCCACGCGCTGGAAATTCAGCGGCTCGAAAAACTGCATCTGCTGGCTGCCATCGGGCCCGCGCACCCAGGCGCGGATGCAGCCGCCCCAGATTTCAGAGGCGGTGGCGTCGATGCCGCGACTTTGCAGCGTGCGGAGATTGTAGGCGTTGATGTCGGCCTCGCTGTGCAGATCTTTGCTTAGCGCAAAGCTGCCCGAACAGATCGGCGCAGCTAGGGCGGGCGCGGTCAGCAGGGCGCCCAGGATAAGGGGCAGGGCAATGGTTTTGATCATGGCGTGTTCTCCGATTACGACGCATTCTGGCGGGCAAATGTGGCGGCCTCGCGCCGCCTGATCAGCACCACCACGGTGGGAATGGCAAAGCTGAGCAGCAGTAGTCTGATGACATGGTGCGAGGCGATAAAGGCGGTGTCATAGCCCAGCGCGATGCCCAGCGCACCCATGCCTTCCAGCGCCCCCGGCGACAGCCCCAGCCAGATCTGGCCGAACGGCATGTCGACCAACAGGCTCACTCCATAGGCAATCACCGTGACGATACCTACCGTCATGATGGTGGCGATCAGGCCGCCCTTGGCCGCCGCCGCGAATTCGGGCCAGGTAATGCCGGAAAACCGCGAGCCGATCAGGGCGCCGGTCAGGATGAATGTCACTGTCACCAGCGGCAGCGGCATGGCCTCTATATAGAGTCCGCCCAGCTTGGCCCCGGTGGCCGCAGCCATCGAGCCGAGCACGAAACCGGCCGGTACCTTGAGCCGAATGAACACCACTCCGACAGCAATGCAGCCCGCCGCCAGTGCCAGCAATTGTCCGATATCGAGAAAATCCGTCGCCACAACCTGGGGCAGATGATCGATCGGCAGGAACATCGCGCCGAGCGGCACCACAATGGTCAGCATCAGGATGCGGATGACCTGGATGATGACGATCTGCCGCGAATCGCCCACTCCGGCCGCCGCGATCCCCAGAATGAATGACAAATGCCCGGGAAACGAGCTGAGATAGGCGGTGCCTGCATCGAGCTTGAACACCCGTACCAGCATCCAGATGATCAGCACCAGCTCCAGCACCAGCCCGGCCAGACTGATCGGCCAGCTGGCAATCAGCGTCAGGCTGTCCGGCGCCACGCTGGCCCCCATCGACATGCCGATCAGCACGAAGGTCACGTCCCGCAGCCAATCGGGCAGGCTGATATTGACCCCAGCCATCGCCGCCGCCGTGACCGCCAGCGCCCCACCCATCAACCAGCCCGCCGGCAACCCCAGCAGCGTGGCGATCCAGCCGCCAAAGCTGGAAATCAGCAAGATGAGCAGGACCGGGGTGATTTTTGTCAGCTTGGGCAAATTGGGCTTCTGAATAGTGAAATGGGGCAAACCGCCGCCACGGTTACGATGTCACCCGCCCCCTTTGGGGCGGGAAGCGAGTTCGGACTTAGCCTGTCGCTGAGTCCGTTTATCAATCCGGGTGGGGGAATTACCCCACCGGCAACGCCCGTTCTGCCAGTCGCACCCAATAGCTGGTGCCGGCTGGGATCGCCGCGTCGTTGAAATCATAGCTGTCGGTGTGCAGCTCGGCGCTGTCGCCATTGCCGAGGAAAATATAGGCGCCGGGGCGTTCGTTGAGCATGAAGGAAAAATCCTCGCCGCCCATCGATGGTGGGGTGTCGGCGTCAACCCGTTCTACACCAGCCACCTCGCGCGCCACCTCGGCGGCAAACTCGGTCTGCGCCGGGGCGTTCACCGTCACCGGATAGCCGCGCGCATAGCGGATGCTGGCTTCGGCGCCAAAGCTCTTGGCCAGCTGCGGCACGAACTGGTTCAGCCGCTCCTCGATCAGATCCTGCACGCCGCCATCGAGCGTGCGCACCGTGCCGGTGATCTTGGCGGTGCGGGAAATCACATTATCGGCCTCGCCGGCCTCGACCATGGTCACCGACAGCACGGCATTGGCCATCGGATCGACATTGCGCGATACGATCGACTGCAGCCCGACAATCATATTGGCGGCGACGATGATCGGATCGATGGTGGTCTGTGGCCGCGCCGCATGGCCGCCCTGGCCGGTAATGTCGATATAGAAGCGGTCGGTCGCCGCCATGATGCCGCCGACGCGAATGCCGAAATGGCCCAGAGGCATGCCCGGCCAATTATGCATGCCGTAAAATTCGTCGATGCCAAAGCGCTCGACCAGCCCGTCATCCAGCATCGCCTTGCCACCGGCGCCGCCTTCTTCGGCCGGCTGGAACACCAAAGCGATCCGCCCGTCGAAATTGCGCGTTTCGGCCAGATATTTCGCCGCGCCCAGCAGCATGGCGGTGTGGCCGTCATGGCCGCAGGCATGCATTTTGCCCGACGCCGTCGAGGCATAGTCCTTGCCGGTTTTTTCAGTTATCGGCAGCGCGTCCATATCGGCCCGCAGCGCAATGGTGCGGCCGCTTTTGTTGCTGCGTCCATGGATGATGCCGACTACCCCGGTACGGCCGATTCCCGTCTCCACAACGTCGCAGCCAAATTCCTTGAGCTTGCTTTCGACCACGCCGGCAGTCCGCACCACGTCATAGAGAATTTCCGGATGGGCATGGAAATCCTGGCGCCAGGCGGTGATTTCGTCATGAAATTCGGCGATGCGGTTGAGTACAGGCATGAGGGGTCCGAAGCGGTCTAATTCTGGGTCAGTGTCGCTGCCCCAATCGAAGGCGTCAATGTTAGCATGGTTTTCCTTTCGCCGGCCCATCAGTCTGTCGAGATTGCGCCGGTCGGTCCATTTCAGGATGGGTCCCGGCTCAAGGCCGGGATGACATCGTGCTTGTTGGAGCCGTCGCGACGGATCGGCAGCAATTTCCAACAACGCCCTCGTCCATGGGTCAAAATTCCCCCGGCGCGGCTTGCCGGTCCTGGCCAAGTTTGACATGAACCCAGCAGATTGGAGCCCATCATGAAAATCCTGGTCGCCATCAAGCGCGTCGTCGATCACGCCGTCCGCATTCGGGTGCGCGCCGATGGCAGCGGCGTTGAAACCGCCGGCGTGCGCTTGTCGATGAACCCGTTCTGCAAGCATGCCGTGGAAGCGGCTGTGCAACTGGCCGAGGCCGGGCAGGGCGATGAAATTATTGTCGTCTCCATCGGCCCCAAAGCCGCCACCGACGTCATTCTGAGCGCGCTGGCCATGGGCGCCCATCGCGGCATCCTGATCGAGACCGACGCCGCGCTGGAAACCCTCGCCATCGCCAAGCTGCTGGCCAAAGTGGTGGAAGAGGAAGCGCCCGAGCTGGTGCTGCTAGGCAAGCAGGCCGTCGACGATGACAGCAATCATGTCGGCCAGATGCTGGCCGCGTTGACCAATCGTCCACAGGCGACCTTTGCCTCCGAGATCAAAATTGTCGGGGCGGGCCTGGAAGTCACCCGCGAGGTCGATTCCGGTCGGCAGACGCTGGCGCTGCCGCTGCCCGCCATTGTTACTGCCGACCTGCGGCTGAATACGCCGCGCAATGCGGCGCTGCCGATGGTGATGAAGGCGCGCTCCAAGCCGCTGGCTGTTCGGCCTGCCGCCGAGTTTGGCGTCGATCTGGCGCCGCGGCTGACGGTGGAGAAAATATCCCCGCCGCCCGAGCGGGTGGCCGGAAAGACGGTGCGTTCGGTGTCCGAGCTGGCCACGAGCATCGCCGCCACGGTGTCGCAGTTGGAGGCGCTGTGATGAGCGTGCTGGTTCTTGCCGATCATGATCGCGGCGTGTTGTCGCCGTCCACGGCCCGCATCGTAGCGGCAGCTGGTGCATTGGGCCCGGTCACGGTGCTCGTCATGGCGAATGAGGTGGGCGGTGCAGCTGAGGCTGCGGCTGGCCTTGCCGGTGTGGTCAGGGTGTTGACGGCCAAGGGCGAGCTGGTGGCGGACGGCGTCAGCAGCGTGCTGGCGGCACTGGCGCCGGGCTATGATTACATCGTCGCCAGCGCCGGTTCGGTGGGCAAGGATGTCATACCGCGCCTGGCGGCGCAGCTTGATCTGATGCCGGTGACGGATGTGGTGGCGATTCTCGGGCCCAATCGGTTCGAGCGACCGATCTATGCCGGCAACGCCATCCAGACCCTCACCGACAACCAGCCCAAGCATCTGCTGACTTTGCGGGCCTCGGCCTTCCGCCCGGCGGCAACGGGCAACGCAGCCCCCATCGAAGCCATGGATAATCCAGTGGCTTCCGCAGTGCGGCTGCTCGCCGAGCATCGCACCGAAAGCGATACGCCCGATCTGGCGACGGCGCAGATCGTGATAGGCGGCGGCGTGGCGCTGGGGTCGGCGGAGAATTTCCAACTCATTGAATCGCTGGCCAAAAAACTCGTGGCGGCGATTGGCGCCACCCGCGCGGCGGTCGATGCCGGCTACGCCCCCAATGATTGGCAGATCGGCCAGACCGGGAAGGTCATCGCCCCCGATCTCTATATCGGCATCGGCATTTCCGGGGCGCTGCAGCACCTTGCCGGCATTCAGGGCGCCAAGACCATCATCGCCATCAACAGCGATGCCGAAGCGCCGCTGGTCAAGCTGGCCGATGTGGCGCTGATCGGCGATCTGTTCGAGATCATTCCGCAATTGCTGGCGGAGCTGGATCGGTTGGGCGTGTCACGCTGAACCGGTGATTTTGAGGGCGCCGCTGGCGTTCCCCGCATTGCAAAAATTACGCCGCCGCCTATAAAGACCCTGCCTTTTTCCAGGAACAAACCTGACATGTTCGAGACCCTCTCCAAGGCCCCCGGCGACAAGATTTTGGCGCTCATGGGCGAATACGCGGCAGACCCGCGTCCCACCAAGATCGACCTCGGGGTCGGCGTCTATAAGGACGAAGCGGGCACCACCCCGATCATGAGTTCGGTGAAAAAAGCCGAGCAGAAAATCCTGTCGGAAGGCAAGACCAAGACCTATCTCGGAATTGCCGGCAACAAGGGCTATGGCGCCGCCGTGCTCGACCTGGCTTTGGCCGATAGCGTCGACCGTTCGCGTGTGCGTATTGCGCAGGCTCCGGGCGGCACGGGTTCGCTCTGGGTGCTGATGCAGCTGGTCAACCGCGCTCGCCCCGGCACCACGGTCTGGGTGTCCGATCCGACCTGGCCGAACCACAATCCGATTGCCCAGAATTCGGGGCTTGAGGTCAAGACCTATCCCTATTTCGACACCGAGACGCGCGGCGTCAAATTTGCCGAAATGCTGGCGGCGCTGGATAAGCTGGGCAAGGACGATGTGGTGCTGCTGCATGGCTGCTGCCACAATCCGACCGGTGCCAACCTCACCAATGCGCAGTGGGATCAGGTTGCCGCCAGCCTCGCTCGTACCGGCGCGCTGCCCTTTATCGACCTGGCCTATCTCGGCTTCGGCGATGGGTTGCTTGAAGATGCCTATGGCACCCGCAAGGTGATTGCCTCGGTTCCTGAGGCGCTGATCGCTTTTTCGGGGTCGAAGAATTTCGGCCTCTACCGCGAACGCGTCGGCGCGGCCATCCTGATCGCCCGCGATGCGGCGCAGGCGGACATCGCTCAGTCGCAGCTGCTCAACATCATCCGTGGCGCCTATAGCCAGCCGCCCGATCATGGTGCCGAAATCATCCGCACCATCCTCGAAGACCCCGACTTGCGGGCCGAGTGGGAGACTGAGCTGAACGCCATGCGGGGCCGCATGATCCGCCTGCGCGAGAAGCTCAGCGAGGCCATTCGCCAGCGCTCCAACTCCAAGGATTTCGATTTTATCGCCGATCATCGCGGCATGTTTTCGCTGCTCGGGCTGGAAAATTCAGTCGTGGAACACCTTAAAGCCGCCAACGGCGTCTATATGATTGGTGACAGTCGCATCAATGTTGCCGGCATCCCCGAAGATCGGGTTGGTGACCTGGCCGACGCCATGCTGGCTGCCATCAAATAACGCTGTTGTCCGCCCTTGTAGCAGGGCTTTGCCGTGCTACATCTGACTTAAAGCCATATAGGAGAGAACCATGAAGTTCTTCGTCGATACTGCGGAAATCAAGGACATCAAGGAGCTCTACGAGACCGGCCTCCTTGACGGTGTTACCACCAACCCGTCGCTGATCGCCAAGTCCGGCCGCGACTTCAAGGAAGTCGTCAAGGAGATCTGCGGCATTGTTCCCGGCCCGGTTTCGGCTGAGGTTGCGGCGCTCGACTATGACGGCATGATCGCCGAAGGCACCGTGCTCGCCGCGCTGGCCGAGAACGTCGTCGTCAAGGTGCCGCTGACCCTGGCCGGCCTCAAGGCCACCAAGACCTTCAAGGAACGCGGCATCAAGACCAACGTCACGCTGTGCTTCTCGGCCAATCAGGCGCTGCTCGCCGCCAAATGCGGCGCGACCTATATCTCGCCGTTCCTGGGGCGTCTGGATGACATCAATCTCGATGGCGTCGAACTGATCGAGAATATCCGGATCATCTACGACAACTACGCTTTCGATACCGAAATCCTGGCTGCCTCGATCCGTTCGCCCAACCACGTGACCCAGGTCGCGCTGGCCGGCGCCGATGTTGCCACCATTCCGCCGGCGGTGATCCGCAAGCTTGCCGATCACCCGCTGACCAATGCCGGCATCGAAGGCTTCCTCAAGGATTGGAAGGCCACCGGCCAGTCGATCCTCTAAGGGTTGAACTACTCTCTGCCTTCTCCCCCGCAGGGGAGAAGGTGCCCCATAGGGGCGGATGAGGGGTCCGTGATCCCTTCTTGGTTGCCGCATGTGTCGGCACCGCTCACTCGTTTTGGCCTGGGAAGCGCGCCCAGCGCAATGAGGTCCCATGGCCGATACTGAACTCGCCGCCGCCATCAAGTCTGCCCTCGCTGCCGTGGAAATTCCGGGCGGTGGTGATCTGGCTGGCTATGGTGGCCTCTCCGACATCATCGTGACGCCTTCGGCGGTGGCTTTTGCCATCGCGGTGGCGCCGGGCATGGAGGCCGCCTTCGGCCCGGCCCGCGAGCAGGCGCAACTGGTGGCGCAACAGGTTGCCGGCACCCGCAAGATCATGGTGTCGCTGACCGGCGGCAAGGCGCCGCCCAAGGCCGGTCCGACCTTCTCCCATGGCAAGCCGGTGGCTGCCGGCAAAACCGCTGTGCCCGGCATCAAGCACATCATCGCCGTGGGTTCGGGCAAGGGCGGGGTCGGCAAGTCCACCACTGCCGTCAACATCGCGCTGGCGCTGCAGGCCGAGGGCTTGCGGGTCGGCATGCTCGACGCCGATCTCTATGGCCCCTCGCTGCCGCGCCTGCTCGGGATCGACGGCCAGCCCACGGTGCGGGAGGACGGGATTTTTGCGCCGCATGAGGCCTTCGGGCTCAAGGTCATGTCGATCGGCTCGATGCTGACCAAGGATCAGGCGGTGGTGTGGCGCGGCCCGATGGCCACCTCGGCGCTACGCCAGCTGCTGCGCGAAACCGATTGGGGCGGGCTCGATATTCTGGTCATCGACCTGCCGCCCGGAACCGGCGACATTCATATTTCGCTGTTCCAGCAGGCGGTGGTCGATGGCGTGGTCATCGTCTCGACGCCGCAGGACCTGGCGCTGATCGACGCCAAGAAGGCCATCGACATGCTGCACCGGCTCAATGTGCCGCTGCTCGGACTGGTCGAAAATATGAGCTATTTCATCGCCCCTGATACCGGCGCCCGCTACGATATTTTCGGTAGCGGCGGGGCGGAACAGGCGGCGGCTGATCTCAAGATGGATTTCCTCGGCGCGGTGCCGCTGGTGATGTCGATCCGCGAAGGCTCCGATGCCGGCCAGCCGCCGGTTGCTGCTGCGCCCGATGGCGCGGAAGCGGCCGCATTCCGGGCTATTGCGCAAGCCATCCTCGTGGCGCGGCCCGGCCTGCGGAGCTGATGGTTTTTTTATGCAATCGATTGCATAAGCCTTCTGCCTGCGCTAATTGGCTAGCTCCATTACGGCGAACGCCGGCCAGAGGAGTGTGCATGTTTTCCATTGAGCGCAAGGATTTCGGCCCGCAATTTACCTTTGGCGTCGCCACCGCCGCCTATCAGATCGAGGGTGGGCAGCGTGACGGGCGCGGGCCTTCGATCTGGGACAGTTTCTCGGCCACCCCGGGCAATGTCCACAATGGCGACACCGGCCGCGACGCCTGCAATCATTATGAGCTGTGGCCGGCTGATCTCGATCTGATCCGCGATGGCGGCTTTGATGGCTACCGCTTTTCCTTCGCCTGGCCGCGGCTAATGCCCGAGGGCACCGGCGCCATCAACCAGGCCGGGTTCGACTATTATGACCGGCTGATCGATGGCATGCTGGCCCGCGATATCAAGCCCTTCGCCACGCTGTATCATTGGGACCTGCCCTCGGCGCTGCAGGACAAGGGCGGCTGGATGAACCGCGATATCGCCGGCTGGTTCGGCGATTATGCGGCGCTGGTGGCGGAGAAATTCGGCGACCGGCTTCACGCGACGGCAACCATCAACGAGCCGTGGTGCGTCGCTTTCCTCAGCCATTTCCTTGGCATTCATGCCCCCGGCTATCGCGATCTGCGCGCGACGGCGCGCGCCATGCACCACGTGCTCTATGCCCATGGCACCGCCATCGATGCGCTGCGGGCCAATGGCGCGAAAAATCTGGGCATCGTGCTCAACCTCGAAAAATCCGAGGCGGCGTCCGACAGTCCGGCAGACCTCGCCGCGCTGGATCTGGGCGATGCGCTGTTCAACCGCTGGTATCTCGGCGGCGTACTCAAGGGGCAATATCCCGAGGTGGTGACCAACTGGCTGGGTGAGCACCTGCCGGCAAACTATCAGGCAGACATGGAAGTGGTGTCGCGCCCGCTCGATTGGCTGGGCATCAATTATTACACGCGCGGCATCTACAAGGCGGGCGAGCCCGGAGGCATGGTGGTCCAGCAGGTCAAAGGTCCGCTCGAACAGACCGAAATGGGCTGGGAAATCTACCCACAGGGGCTGAGCGACCTGCTGGTCCGCGTCTCCAATGAATATACCAAGATCCCGCTTTACGTCACCGAGAACGGCATGGCCGAAGTGGAGGGCAATGACGATCCGCGCCGGGTGCGATATTACGAGGACCACCTCAAGGCGGTGCTGACTGCGCGCGAGCAGGGCGCCGATGTGCGCGGCTATTTCGCCTGGTCGCTGCTCGACAATTACGAATGGGCCGAGGGCTACAACAAGCGCTTCGGCATTGTGCATGTCGACTACGAAACCCAGCAGCGCACGCCGAAATCCAGCTACCGGGCATTTCAGGGGTTGCTGTACAATACGCGTTGAGCCCGTTGCTTTTGCGCCAGTGGGAGGGCAGATCATAACAATCTGCCCTCCCACTGATCGGACTACCCGTGGACGAACTCGCCGAACTGCCAGAAAGCCTGCTCCGCCTCGACAGCATGCTCATCGAACTTGGCGATGAAAGCATGACCTTGAGCCAGCTCGATGGCTTCCTCTGCGGCGTCGCCACTTCGCCCGAACCCATCGCGCCCGAAGAATGGCTGCCTCTGGTTTGGGGCGACCAGGACTTCGATGTGCCGGGCGTCGATCAGGCCGAACTCATCGCGCTGGTTACCGCGCGCCATGACGAAATCACTGCGGAACTGGCCGAAGCGCGCTACGAGCCGCTTTACGAAGTCGATGACGACGACGAAACCGACATCCTCTGGGAAATCTGGGTTGTGGGCTTTGAAACGGCGATGAGCCTGCGCCTCGGCGGCTGGCAAAAGCTGCTCAAGAGCCGCCAGGAATCGCAGGCCCAGGAAGCGGCTTTTGCCATCATGACGCTGCTGGGCGCCACCGACCCCGATCTGGACGAAGCCGAACAGAACGATCCCGAATATATTGCCTTCGTCAACGACGCGCCGCAGATCATTCCCGAAATCGTCGCCACGCTTTATCGTGCTCATCGCCTGACGGCGGCGCAAACCCCGATCCGCAGCGACGCTTTCGGTCGCAACGATCCATGCCCCTGCGGTTCTGGTCTGAAATACAAGCGCTGCCACGGCGCTGCCTGACGCCTGCTTCACCTTCCTCGGAGATCGACATGTCTGCCAACACCATGATGACCGAGCCCAAGACGATCGAGGAACCCGAGGTCGACAGGGACTGGTGGCGCGGCGCGGTGATCTACCAGATCTACCCGCGCTCGTTTCAGGATCAGAATGGCGATGGCGTCGGCGATCTGGTCGGCATCACCAGCCGGCTCGATTACGTGGCCGATCTCGGTGTCGACGCCATCTGGCTGTCGCCGGTGTTCACCTCGCCGATGAAGGATTTCGGCTACGACGTCTCGGACTACCGCGGCATCGACCCCAGTTTCGGTACGCTGGAGGATTTCGACCGGCTGGTGCAGAAGGCCCATTCGCTCGGCCTCAAGGTGATCATCGATCAGGTGATTTCGCACTCGTCGGACAAGCATGCCTGGTTTGCCGAAAGCCGGCAGTCGCGAACCAATCCGCGCGCCGACTGGTATGTCTGGGCCGACCCCAAGCCCGATGGCACTCCGCCCAATAATTGGCTCTCGATTTTCGGCGGCTCGGCCTGGCAGTGGGATAGCCGGCGCATGCAGTATTATCTGCATAATTTTCTGGTCTCGCAGCCGGATCTGAACTTCCACAATGTCGATGTGCAGGATGCGCTGCTGGGCGATATGCGCTTCTGGCTGGAGCGCGGCGTCGATGGCTTCCGCCTCGATACCGTCAATTTCTATTTCTGCTCGCTGGGGCTGGAATCCAATCCGGTGGTCAAGCCGGAGGACTTCAACGCCTCGACCGCGCCGGCGGTGAACCCCTATAATTTCCAGGAACATCTCTTCGACAAGTCGCGGCCGGAGAACCTCGTTTTCCTGACGCGCCTGCGGGCGCTGATCGACGAATATCCGGGCAAGACCACGGTCGGCGAAATCGGTGACAGCCAGCACCAGCTTGAGATCATGGCCCAATACACCTCGGGCGATAACCATCTGCACATGGCCTATACCTTCGACTATCTCGGCGGGGCCTTTTCCGCCGAGCATTTCAAGGCCTCGATTGCCGCCACCGAAGCCGCCGCGCCCGATGGCTGGATTTGCCTCGCCTTTTCCAATCACGACGTGGTGCGCCATATCAGCCGCTGGGCGGTGCATGGGCAGGAGGCCGCCTTCACCCGGCTCACCGCGACTCTGCTGCTGGCGATGCGCGGTTCGGTCTGCCTGTTCCAGGGCGAGGAACTGGGCCTCAAGGAGGCCGAGCTGGCCTTTGAGGATCTGGTGGACCCCTATGGCATCGAGTTCTGGCCGCAGTTCAAGGGGCGCGACGGTTGCCGCACCCCGATGGTGTGGCAGGCGCATGCCGCCAATGGCGCCTTCTCCACCGCCAACCGCACCTGGCTGCCGGTGCCGGCTGAACATCTGCTGCATGCTGTCGATACGCAGGACGGCATTGATGGCTCGGTGCTGGAGTTTTACCGCGCGCTGCTGAAATTCCGCCGGTCTCATCCGGCGCTGGCCAAGGGCAGTATTCGGCTGTTGGATGCGCCGGGCAATGTGCTCGCCTTTATCCGTGAAACGACCGAGGAGCGGTTGTTGTGTGTCTTCAACATGGGCGAAAGCGCTGCCGAATTTGCGCTGCCTGAGGGGCTGACGCCGCATGATGCGGGGTGCCCCGGCGTCATCGCCGCGCCGCTGGATGGGGAACTCGATCTGGAGCCATTCGGCAGCTATATCGGGCTGCTCTGAGGGGTAAAATTCCGCCGAAGGCAGGGAACCAAAACCGGGGGTGGTGACTTCCGGTTTGGCTGCTTTGGAGGAACCGCATGAAATCCTTGTTCGTCACCCTGGCCATGGCCGGGGCGCTCGCCGTCGCTGCGCCGGTCACCGCGCAGGACTTTCCCAACAAGCCGATCAATATGGTGGTCCCGTTCGCCGCCGGTGGCTCGACCGATCTGGTCGGCCGCATCGTTGCCGAAGCGATGAGCACCCAGCTCGGCCAGACCGTGCTGGTGGTCAATCAGGCCGGCGCCGGCGGCGTTCTTGGCGCCACGGCGGTGGCCGATGCCGCACCCGATGGCTACATCATCCTGATGGGCACCATCGCTACCCACGCGCTGAGCGCCTCGCTCTACGCCACGCCGCCGTTCGATCCGTCCGCCGACTTCGCCCCGATCTCGCTATTGGTCACGGTGCCCAATGTGCTGCTGGTCAATCCGGAGTTTCCGGCACAGACCGTCGAAGAGCTGATCGCCCTGCTCAAGGCCGAGCCGGAAACCCATCTTTACGCCTCGTCGGGCAATGGCACGCCGCTGCATCTGTCGGGCGAATTGTTCAAGTCGATGACTGGCACCGACATGGTTCACGTGCCCTATCAGGGCTCCGGTCCGGCGCTGGTCGATGCCATTTCGGGGGCGGTGCCGATCATCTTCGACAATCTGCCCTCGGCCACCGAGCATATGAAGGCCGGCACGCTGCGGGCTTTGGCGGTGACGACGCTGGAACGCGCCGCCAGCTTCCCCGATGTGCCGACCATGGATGAGGCCGGCGTTCCCGGTTATGAAACCAACACCTGGAACGCGTTATTCGCTCCTGCCGGCACGCCGCCCGAGGTGGTCGCCAAGCTCAATGCGGCGGCCGTCGCGGCGGTCAATGATCCGGCGGTCAAGGAACGCCTGGCCGGCGTCGGCGCCATCGTCGTCGGCTCCACGCCGGAGGAACTGGCGGCGCATGTGGCGTCGGAAGTGGCGCGCTGGGCCCCGGTAATCGAGGCGGCCGGAGTGACGGTGCAGTAGCACCGAGTTTATCTTCCCGCGGGCCCAGTCCGCGGGAAGTCCTAGCCGATCTCGGGCAGGCGCGCGGCCACCAGATCCTGGGTCAGGCGATGCTGCGGGGCTTCGAAAATCTGCACGGGCTTGCCTTCTTCGACAATCCGGCCAGCGTCCATCACCAGCACCCGGTCGGCGATGGCGGCGACCATGTCGAGGTCGTGGCTGATGATCAGATAGGTCAGGCCGAAATCGGCCTGTAGGCGCGCCAATAGCGCCAGCACTTCGCCGCGCACCGACACGTCGAGCGCCGAGACTGGTTCATCCAGTACCAGCAGCTTGGGCTTGGTCACCAGCGCTCTGGCAATCGCCAGCCGCTGCCGCTGCCCGCCGGAAAACTCGTGCGGATAGCGCGCCAGCATGGCCTCATCGAGCCCCACGGCTTCGACGGCCTCCACCAGCCGCGCCCGGACGGTTTCGGGGCTCAGTCCGGGCTCCAGCCGCAGCGGTTCGCCCACCGAGGCGGCGACGGTCAGGCGGGGGTTGAAGCTGCCGAACGGGTCCTGAAACACCAGTGAAATGTCGCGGCGCAGCGGTTTGGGCAGGTCCGAGCCGTGATAGGCGGTTCCCGCCAGTCGCACCTCGCCGGCGGTCGCCCGATCCAGCCCGACAATGATCTTGGCCAGCGTGGTCTTGCCGCAACCCGAGGGGCCTACCAGCGCCAGACATTCCGAACGGGCGATGGAGAAGCTGGCTTCATTAACCGCGCGCAATGGCTTGTCGGGCCAGAACAGCGCGCCGCCCTGCCGATAGTCGCGGGTGATCCGGTCGACGGTGAGCAGTGTTTCGCCCAGTGGTGGGCGCTCCAGCGCCCGCACGTCAAAGCGCGAGGCGGCCACCAGCTTTTGCGTATAGACCTGCTGGGGGGCGGAAAACACCGAGGCGGACGGGCCGGTCTCGATCAGTCGGCCCTTGTGCATCACCGCGACCCGCGTACACAGCGCGCCGACCGCCTTGAGATCGTGGCTGATGAACAACAGCGCCATGCGCCGCCGCGTACAGATTTCGGCGATCAGATCGAGCACGGTGCGCTGGGTGATCAAATCCAGCGCCGAGGTCGGCTCGTCGGCAATCAAGATGTCCGGCCGGCTGGCCAAAGCCATGGCGATCATCACCCGCTGGCGTTGTCCGCCCGAGAGCTGATGCGCGAAGCGGTCGCCATGCTTGAGTTCCAGCCCCACTTCCTTGAGCAGCGCCGGCACTTCGAACTGGGTGGCGCCATGGGCGGTGTTGAGCCGGATCGATTCCTCGATCTGGTCGGTCACCCGCATCAGCGGATTGAGCGCCGTCATCGGCTCCTGAAACACCATGCCAATGCGCTGGCCGCGCAGCCGCGCCATTTCTTTCTCGCCTTGGGGCAGGGGCACGCCATCGAGCAGAATCGTGCCGCCCATCACTGCGCCTTCGGGCAGCAGGGCGGAGATGGCCAGGGCGGTCAGCGTTTTGCCTGAGCCGCTTTCGCCGATAATGCCGAAGCGCTCGCCGCGCTGCAGGGTAAAGCTGACATCGGCCACGGCTGCGCTGGTGCCGAAGCGCACCGAGAGCCCGGATACCTCAAGTAAGGACATTGGGATTTCCTTGCCGCAGGCGGGGATCGATGGCGTCGCGCAAGCCGTCGCCGGCAATATTGAGCGCGATGACGATGAGCACGATGCAGAGGCCCGGCACCAGTGTCAGCCAGGGATGCAGCAGGAACAGCCCCTGTGCGTCGCGCAGCATCAGCCCGAGGCTGGTGGCCGGTGGCTGGGTGCCCAGCCCGATATAGCTCAGCCCGGCTTCAGCCAGAATGCCGAGCGAAAGCTGGATGGTGCCCTGCACGATGATCAGGCTCATGATGTTGGGCAGCAGATGGCGATAGGCGATGCCGGCATTGCCCAGCCCGGCCAGCCGCCCGGCCGCGACGAAATCCAGCGTGGCGATGCTGAGCGCCCCGCCGCGCGCCACCCGGGCAAAGACCGGAATGTTGAAAATGCCGATGGCGATGATGGCGTTGATGGCGCTGGGGCCGACCAGTGTGGTGATCAGGATGGCGACAACCACGGCCGGAAAAGCAAACAGGAAATCGGAAAACCGCAGCACCAGCCATTCGACCGGCCCGCCCCAGGCGGCAGCCGCCAGCCCCAGCGGCACGCCGATGCCGGCGCCGATGGCCACGGCGATGGCGGCGACGAGAAAGCTGGTCCAGGTGCCGGCCATGAGCAGCGAGGCCATGTCGCGGCCCAAATTGTCGGTGCCCAGCCAATGTTCGCCGCCGGGGGCGAGGAAGCGGCGCGGGATATCGATCTCGTCGATGGGGTAGGGTGTCCACACCAGCGAGACCAGCCCGATGGCGACGAAGAGCAGCGTGGCGACGAGGCCGATAACCAGGCTGGGATGGGCCAGCAGGCGCTTGATCATGGCGCGCTCCTTTCGCGCAGGCGCGGGTCGACCAGCGCATAGGCGATGTCGGTCAGCAGCATGGTAGCGGTCACCGCAACGATGAGAATGATGGTGGCGCCGCGCACCAGGATCAGGTCGCGCTCGGAAATGGCGGTGAAGATCAGGCGGCCCAGGCCAGGCAGGTAGAACACGTTTTCGACGATGATGGTGCCGGCCACCAGATAGGCGAATTGCAGGCCCAGAATGGTCAGCACCGGCAGCAGCGCATTGCGCACGCCATGCCGCCACACCGCCTCGCCCATGGTCAGCCCCTTGGCGCGCGCGGTGCGGATATAGTCCTGGCCGGTAACATCGACCAGCGCGGTGCGCATCACCCGCGCCAGAATGGATGCTTGTGGCAGTGCCAGCGCCAGGCTGGGCAGGATCAACCCGCGGAGCGCCAGGGTCGGGTTTTCATGCCAGGGGGTGAAGCCACCCGGCGGCAACCAGCGCAGGGTGACGGCAAACAGCAGCGTCAGCAGCATGCCGAACCAGAAATTGGGAATGGCGATGCCGGTCTGGGCGGTGACCATGATGGCCGTATCCAGCAGCTTGCCGCGCCGCCGTGCCGCCAGAATGCCGAGTGGCAGGCCCACCACCATGGAGATGACCATGGCAAAGACCGAGAGCGGCAGCGTCACGCCGAGCCGGCCCCAGATCAGGTCTGCCACTGGCGCGCGCTGGGTGGTGCTCATGCCAAAGTCGCCCTGCAGCATGCCCCAGATCCAGCTGAAGAAGCGCTCATGGGCCGGCGCATCCAGCCCCAGCTGTTGCCGCAGCCGCGCCACTGATTCCGGCGTGGCGTTGATGCCGAGAATGAATTGGGCCGGATCGCCCGGCAGCAGGTCGAGCAGCCAGAAAACGACAAGTGCCGCGACGAATAACGTCGCGGCAAAGCCCAGGAAACGGCGGAAAGCGAAGAGGATCATGCGAAATATCGGGGCATGACACCCCCACCCTCATTCCCTCCCCACAAGGGGGAGGGAGGCCTGTCCGGTGTCGGGACTAGATTGTGCCAGTGAACGTCGCCCCATCGTCTCCCTCCCCCTTGTGGGGAGGGATCAAGGGTGGGGGTATTCACACGCGCGAAACGAAAGTTACTCGGTCCAGCGGATATCGCGCAGGACCAGGCCTTCGATGGGCGAGTTCTGCCACATGCCGGTGAGCTTGCTGTTCCACACGCCGGTCTGTGGCAGCTGGAACAGATAGCCATTGACCGCATCCACGGCGAGGATGGTCTGTGCCTCGATGGCCAGAGCCTTGCGCTCTGTTTCGTCGGTCGTGCCATTAAGGGTCTCGATCAGCGCCTGGAAAGCGGGGTTGTCATAGCCGAAGTAGTAGTCGGGGTTGGCGTAATTGCCAATGTCGAACGGTTCCACATGGCTGATGATCGTGAGGTCAAAATCCTTGTTGGTGTACACGTCCTCAAGCCACTGCGCGAACTCGACATTGATCAGCTCGAGCTTGATGCCGACCTTGGCGAACTGGCTGGCAATGATCTGGCCGGACAGCTTTGCATAGGCCAGCGGCGGCAGCTTTAGCGTGGCGTTGAAGCCATCGGGATAACCGGCCTCGGCCAGCAGGGCCTTGGAGGCCTCGATGTCGAAGGGATAGGTGCCGGTCAGATCGACATAATAGGGGTTGTGCGGCGCGAAGGCGCTGCCGATCGGCGTGCCGTAACCATAGGTCGCGCCATCGATGATCGCCTTGCGGTCAATGGCATGAGCCATGGCCTGACGCACCTTGAGATTGTCGAAGGGCGGCTTGCGATTATTGGTGCCGAGGATGGTTTCGCCTTCGGTCGAGCCCGCCAGAATGGTAAATTGCGGATTGCCTTCGAAGACGCCGAGCGCCTCCTGGCCGAAATTATTGGTGCCGTCGATATCGCCGGCCAGCAGCGCATTGGTCATGGTCGCGGTGTCGTTGATGAACACATAGCTGACCTTGGTCAGCTGCACCGGCTCGCCCCAATAGGGACCATAGGCTTCCAGAATCACCCGGCTGCCCTTGTCCCACTGCACGAAGGCAAAGGGGCCGGTGCCGATGGGGTCATTGGCATTGTTGTCGGCGCTTTCCGGCGCCACGATCACCGCGTCGCCCCGGCCCAAATCGAACAGGAAGCGGCCGATCTGGCGGTCCAGCGTCAGTTCGACGGTCAGCGGGTCGATCACGGTGACGCTGGTGATCGGCTCGTAGAATTCGCGATGGGCGTTGACGCTGTCTTCGGCCAGGATGCGCTCGAAGGTGAACTTGACGTCTTCGGCATCGAAGCTGGAGCCGTCGTGGAAGGTCACGCCGTCATGCAGCTTGAAGGTGTAGGTCAGCCCATCATCCGAGATGGTCCAGTCGCTGGCGAGGCCTGGCTGCACAGTGCCGTTCTGGTCGATGCGGGTCAGGCCCTCGAAAACATTCTGATAGACCACAATGTCGATGGCCTCGGCGGCCCCGGCGGTGGGGTCGAGCGTGGGGGGCTCCAGCGCCACGCCAATTCGCACTTCGGTCGGCTGAGCGATGGCCACGCCGGCCATTGCCGTCGTCAGTGCCAGCGCCAGCCCGAAGGCCTGCAACGTCTTGTCCATAGGGTCGCTCCCATTGTGGCGGCGCCGCCGCCAGCCAGTCCATCGGCCGGACGTTCCAAAACTGGAACGTCCATTGCGAACATATATTGGATCGCCACTAACATGGCAGCAGGTTGCCTTGTTATACTTTCCTACGATCACCCAGCCGCGTAGCAAGAATCACCGGAATCAGCCCCGCCAGCACAATGAACAATGCGGGCAGCGCTGCCTGGGCAAAAAGTCCGACATTTGCCCGCATATAAACCAGCGTCGCCAGCGTATCGATTCCCAGCGGGCGCAGCAGCAGCGTGGCTGGCAATTCCTTGACGATTTCGACGAAGACCAGCGTTGCCGCGCTCAAAAGGGCTGGCATCAGCGTCGGCAGATCGATCTTGAACAGCAGGCCCAGCCCGCGTTCGCCCAGCACCCGCCCGGCATGCAGCATGGAATCGCCGCGCTTCTTCATCGCCGCATCGATGGTCGAATGGCTGACCGCCAGAAAGCGGATGGAATAGACATAGAGCAGTGCCGCCATTGAGCCGCTGAGGATCAGCCCCGGACGCCAGTCGAACAGCGCCATGGTCATGCGGTTGAACCACAGATCGGCCTGACCCAGCGGCTGCAGCAGCCCCAGCGCCAGCACCGTGCCGGGAATGGCATAGCCCAAAGTCGCCAGCCGGATGGCGCCCCGGCCGCTGGAATTGGAGCGCTGCGCCAGCTTGGCCGCCACCAGCCCGACAATGACGGTGATTGCTGCGCCCAGCGCGGCCAGGATGATGGTCGGCACCAGCGCGGCAACGGTCATGGCGATGGTTTCGGGCAGCACGACGCGGAAGGCCAGATAGGTCAGCTGGCCCACCGGAATACCGAAGCCGAGCCCGAAGAGGGCAAGGCAAAACACAAACGCCGCCCAGCGCCGGCCGCCCGCGAGCGGCTCCCGCGCCGGCGGCACCCGGCTGTCGCGATGCGCCAGATAGACCCGGTCGCGCCGCGCCCGCTGCTCAGCGGCGATCAACAGGCCGATGACCAGCACCACGGTGACCGCCAGCTGCGCCGCGCCGCCGAAATCGGAGCGGTTGATCCAGGTGGAATAGATGATCGCGGTGATGGCGTTGATGCCGAAATATTGGACGGCGCCCAGATCGTTGACCACTTCCATCATCGCCAGCGTCACGCCCACGACCAGCGCCGGCCGCGACAGCGGCAGGGTCACGGTGAAAAACGTCCGCATGCCGCCGGCGCCCAAGGTCCGCGCGGCGATATTGAGGCTGGCCGACTGCATCAGGAAAAACGCCCGGCAGGCGACATAGACATAGGGGTAAAGCACGCTGGACAGCACGATCACCGCGCCCCAGCTGCTGCGAATATCGGGAAACCAGTAATCCTGCAGCGTCTTGGCGCCGTTGAACGAGCGCAGCAGGGTCTGCACTGGCCCGGGAAAGCCGAGGAACTCGACATAGCTATAGGCCGCCAGATAGGTCGGTACCGCCAAGGGCAACACGAGCGCCCAATCGAATAGCCGCCGCAGTGGAAATTCGTAATGCGTCACCAGCCAGGCGGCGAGCAGGCCGACGCAGCCGGTGACCACGCCCACCGATGCCATCAGCAGTCCGGTTTCGCGCAAAGCCGTCGGCAGCATGGTCGCAGCCAACCCATTGCTGCCACCGATAGCCGCCAGCGCTGCCCAGCCGAGCCAGATGATCGGCAGGCCCATCAATGCAGCCAGCAAAAACGGAACGACCGGCAGGGAAAATCCCCTGCCGGCCTGTTCGCGTCGCGATGCCGTGTCGTTCGTTGTCAAACAACCACCGTGTCAGTCGGCGCAGGCGAGCTGCGCGATGTGTTAGTTTTGCGCACCTTCGTTGAACTTGAGTTCATCGACAAGCGCAGCGGCTTCGGCGCGGTGGGCCGCGACCTCGACCAGCGGCGTGCTGACGGGCTTGAGCGTGCCCCAGCTCAGCGTCAGTTCCGACGGCGACACCGACGGCACCACCGGGAATTCGTAATTGGTGTCAGCATAGATGCCCTGGGCTTCGTCCGACAGCAGGAAGGCGATCAGTGCGTTGGCGTTTTCGGCGTTCGGGGCATATTTGGCAATGAAGCCGCCGGCCACGTTCACCTGGGTGCCTTCGCCGTCAGCGTCGGGATAGATGATGCGCGCCGAGGCGGCCCATTCCTTCTGCTCCGGCTCGGCGGTGTTGTTGAGCATCGCACCCATATAATAGGTGTTGGTGATCGACAGGTCGCAGGTCCCGGCCAGGATGTTCTTGACGCCTTCGCGGTCGCCGCCGGTCGGGGCGTAAGCGAGATTGTCACGCACGCCGGTCAGCCAGGTCCGGGTTTCATCGAGGCCATGCTCGGCGATGCGCTGGGCGATCAGGCCGATATTATAGGCGTGGTCGCCGGCACGGGTGCACAGACGGCCCTTCCATTCCGGGCCGGTGATGTCGTCATAGCTCAGCGCGGTGGCGTCGACGCGATCCTTGGAGACGTAGAACACGCGGGCGCGCAGCGACAATGCGGTCCAGTTGTCATTGTCATCGCGGAACGCCTGCGGTACGCGCTCGTCCAGCACCGGGGTGGTGATCTCCTGGGTCAGGCCCTGCTCTTCGGCACCGACCAGATTGCCGATATCGACCGTCAGCACCACGTCAGCCGGCGACAATTCGCCCTCGGCAGCGACGCGTTCCAGCAGGCCGTCGCCGGCATAAAGCACATTGGCCTTGATGCCGGTTTCTTCACTGAACTTGTCCAGCAGCGGCTGCAGCAAGCTCTGCTCGCGATAGCTGTAAATATTGACTTCGCCGCTCTGGGCGAAGGCGGGGGAAACGAGGCCGGTCAGGGCAACACTGCCGAGCAGGGCAAGGGCGAGGCGCGAGGTCTTGGTCATGGCGTTTCTCTCGGGTCAGGCGGGGTCAAGGCCCGCAGTGAAGCCGCTTTCTCACAATGACGGCATGAGAGTCAATATTACCAAACGATATCAAAGACTTGCAGTCTGGAATGATTCAAAGAACCGAGCGTAAAATGAAATAGTATCAGCCCATTAGCTGATTGCCCCACTCCACTTAATTTTCTGCAGTCCGCCCAGGGATTATTTCGCCGTCTCAGGTGTAGCTGGGCGTTCCACCAGATCGGCGGGGATGAGCAGCGAGAACAACATGCCCTGTTCTCCGGCCGGATCGACCGACAGCGAGAAGGCGTTGACCGCCAGGAGCGAGCGGGTCAGCGCCAGCCCGACGCTGGAGCGCACCGGCGTCATCATCTGTCCGTCACGCCCGACGCCATCGCGGAACACCACGAAACGCTCGGCCATATCCACCGCGCTGGTCGAGCTGTCGCGCACATGCACGGCGATGCCGCCCTCATCGGTATGCTGGGCCGAAATCACCACCGCGCCGCCGGTCGGCGTCTGGTCGATGGCGCTGGCCAATAGGTTCAGCACCGCCTGCGCCAGCGAGGCCCGGTCGGCGGTGACGCGCGGCAGGCTCTGCGAAATGGCATTGCGCACGATGACCCGCGCGCCGCTGGCCTGCTGGCGGATGCGAATGATGCAGCTTTCGAGCAGCGAGGTCAGGTCGATGCTGGCGCGATGCGGCAGATAGCGGCCATCGCGCAGCCGGGCGTAGTCGTCCAGCTCATCCACCAGCGCCGCGATTTCGTTGCCGGCCGCAGCGATATCCTCGGCATAGCTTTCATAGCGCTCGTTCTGCAGTGCGCCAAAGGCCTCGGAGCGGATCAGATCGGAAAAGCCGATAATGGTGTTGAGCGGCCGCCGCACGCCACGGCTGATCCGCGCCAAGAGGCCCGGATCGGCATCGGCCGGGCCCTTGAGCTTCAGCGGCGACAGATCGCGAGCCCGCACAAAGCCGAAATAGCCGGTGATGACGCCAGCCTGACCCTGCGCGAACACGATGATTTCCGCATTGCCCGAGGCGGCCCGCAGCGTCAGGCAGGGGCGCGCGGTTTCGGCGAAGCGGGCCGGCCGTTCGAGAAATTCACGCAGATTGGCCAACTCGCCCGGCGCCACCAGCGCCGAGAGCGGCTTGCCCTCCAGCATGCCGTCGGCCCCAAGCAGATTAGCGCTGCGGGCGGTGATGGCACTGATCACGCCGGCCCGGTTGGTTTGGAAAAAGCCGTCGCCGCGGATTTCGGCAAAGCTCTGGGCGAAGGCATTGACCGCCGCTTCATGGCCGGTGCGCACTTCGGTCGTGCTGGCCGACAGCATCAGGGCAGGGCGGCCCTGCCAGGAAATCGACTGCAGCCGCGCCGTCACCGGCACCAGCGTACCGTCGCGCTGCACCAGATGGTTCACCGGCCCGGCATCGTCGCCTTCCGACCCGGCGGCGGGGAACACCGCTGCCAGGCCCGCGGCGCGCAGATTCTCCACCGAATCATAGCCCACCATTTCCGTGATGGCGCGATTGGCGAACAGCACCTGCTGGTCGCGAAACACCAGAATGCCGAGCGGCAGCCGGTTAAGCACCAGCGTTTCGCCACCCAGATTGATCAGGGACCCGGTGCGCGTCGGCGCGGGCACCGGCTCGGTGGTTGGCTTTGCTGCCGGGGCGGCATCGCCGACGCGATCATTGAGGATGCGCGACAGCTCATCGAAATTATAGCGCGAAACTCGCTCCACCGTATCGGCATCCGCGACCGGCTCAGGGGGCAGTTCATCGGCAACAGGCGGAGCCTCCTCCGCCACCGCGTCGAGCACCGCCAGATCTGCCAGGTCGGCTTCGGCGTCGGTCTGCTCCGGCCCCAATTCGGCATCAGCCACAAAGCCGCGTCCGGTGATGGTGAACAGGCTCACGGGTGCCGGCTCGTCCGCTACGGGCGCGGGGGGCGGCACATCATCGGCTGCGGTCAGCGGCGTGTAGAGCGCCGCATCGGCCGCCAAACGGTCCACCAACTGGCTGAGACGGCTGGGCCCAGCCGGACCCTCGGTTTCTTCGGGCGATTCGGTCTCTTCCGCGTCCTCGGGGCTGGCAGCGGCAACCAGCTCAAGCGTCGGCGAGCCATCGGCCTCGCGCCAGTTTTCCAGCTCGCGGGCATAAAGGCTGTCGTCGGATTCGACCGGCCGCTCTACGGCATCTTCTTGCGGCGTGTTGTCGGGAGCGGGTTCGTCATCAGCCCCATCGGCCAAGGCAGCCGCTACATCGTCATGCTGCGCCGGTGGTGCTTCCGCCGGAAAAGACTCAGCTTCACTGGTGACCAGCTCGCGGGCCGTGCCTTCAGAATCAGTGCCGGCTGCCGCCAGGATCTCAGGCGCGATAGGATCGACCCCCACCACCAGCAGCACGGTCTGGCCGTCCTGCCAGACCAGCGGCGTAGTGGCGCAGGTGCTGGAGGCCGGCTTGCCGCCGGCGAGGAACTGAATGCGGGCGAGGCTGGTCCGCCCGATCGAGCCGAGCCTGATGCTGCGCGCCATCTGGCCTTTGATCGGCACAGCGGTCGGCGCCAGCTTCAGCCCATGCTTCTTGACCTTGGCCAGAAACAGCGACGCTGCGTCATTTTGCCAGAGCAGCAACAGCCCATCCTGCGACCACAGCCAGGCCGGGCGCGAATCCCCGGCGTGCTGCAGCACGCGGCGGGCGCTCGGTGATGTGATCCAGTCAGCATCCATCGACGATTAATTCTCCGTTACGGATGCGCCGGCGTATCGTGTCATTCCGGCACAATTATCCCCGGAACTGCAAGGTTTCTTCAATATAGGGTGCAGCCGGCAGGGTCCAGTGCGGTGCAGCCACCAGGCTTTGCCTTCCTTTGGGATGGTTAAACCGCGCTTCGGCGCCAATAGTCCGCCAAGGCAAAATCGGAGCTTGTCTTCCCAGATTTCTCGACCTATGTTCCGCCCGCTTTCGGGACGAGCTTTCGGCCATCCCTCGCAGAGCATTTGCCGCCTTAGCTCAGTTGGTTAGAGCGCTAGATTGTGGATCTAGAGGTCCCCCGTTCAATCCGGGGAGGCGGTACCATTCCTTCCTGACCAATATCGGTGTTCGCGGGATGGGCGCATCTCCGCGCCTGGGTTTACTTCGCGCCGATTGACGCGGGGTGAAGCCGCGGCACCCTCCGATTTACCGCTGCAGCCAACTGCGTGTAGGGTCGGTTGTTGAAATTCTTCATTTTTATGAAATCACACATGATCCGGTTTTTTCTGACAGCGGCGGCGGCACTGGCCTTGGTGGGTTGCACCGGGACGGCGCGGGCGCCATCGGTTCCGGTGTTCGGCTCGTTCTTTCCCGCCTGGATCATCTGCGCCGTTGGTGGCGTGGTGCTGGCGCTGGTGGTGCGGGCCCTGCTGATCCGGCTACGGCTGGATGAGCATCTGCCCGCCCCGCCGCTGGTCTATCTGTGTCTGGCGATTTCAGGCGGTATTGTGGCGTGGCTGCTGTGGTCGGGAGTGATTGGCTGATGCGCGCCGTATTGGGAAAGATCATTGGCTACGCCATCTTCGCGGTTACGCTCGGGCTGATCTATCTGGCCTGGTCCACCAATGTGCATAGCCCGCGCTCCGATGTCGCCGAAATCGAAGCGCCGATCGTGCATATTTCCTCCACCGTGCCGGGCCGCATTGTTGCCATCGAGGTGGCCAACAATGCCCGCGTCAGCAAGGGTGACGTGCTGTTCCGCATCGACCCCGAGCCGTATCAGTTGCGCCTGCAGCAGGCCGAGGCCGAGCTGCGCGCCGCCCAGTCCGAGGTGGCGCAGGGCGAACGCAATATCGCCACCGAACAGAGCAATGCCGACGTAGCGCAGAAGCAGATCGAGCGGGCCAAGTTCAATTCCGATCTGGCCCAGCAGACGCTGGATCGGCTCGAGCCGCTTTTGGCGCAGGGTTTCGTCACCGCCCAGCAGGTCGATCAGGCGCGCACCACGCTCAATGATTCGCTGGTCAGCCTCGATCAGGCCCTGCAGCAATCGCAGGGCGCCAGCGGCATCATCGGCACGCTCGATACCCGTCAGGCCCAGGTCGATACCGCGCGCGCCACCGTCGGGCTGGCGCAGCGCGACCTCGACAACACGGTGATTTATGCCCCCTTCGACGGCCGGGTCGTCGGGCTGGTCATGCCGGCCGGCGAATATGTGCTCACCGGGCAGACGGTGTTTTCGCTGATCGACACTTCGGGCTGGGAGGCGGTGGCGTTTTTTCGCGAAACCGAGCTGCCGTCCATCACCATCGGCGATAGCGCCCAGGTCTTCGTCATGGCCGACGCCGACAATCCGATTGCCGGCACCGTCTCGGCCATTGGCTGGGGTGTGCGCTCGGAAGATTCGGCCACCATTCTGGGCCTGCCGCTGGTGTCCAACTCGCTCAACTGGGTCAAGGTCGCCAAGCGCTTTCCGGTCTATGTGCATCTGCACGAGCCGCCGGATGGTCTGATGCGAGTGGGCGCCTCGGCTGTCGTCGTCATTTCCGACACCCAATCGGGGACCGGCGATGGCAGCGGCAAGCACTAGCGCCCGCCTGACGGACTTCCTGCGCGCCGAACTGCGCCCCTATGACGGGCGGCTGGGCGCCTCGCTGCGCATGGCGCTGGCCTGCATGATCGTGGTGCTGATCGCCATGAGCCAGCAGGTGCCCGAGGCGGCCTTGTCCTGCTATCTGATCTTTTTCGCAGCGCGCAACAATGCCGGCTCCGGCATCCTGATCGCCGGTGGGCTGATCGTCGCCGCCTCGGTGGGCATTCTGATCGGGCTGCTGTTTCTGCAATTGGCCGCCGATGAGCCGATGCTGCGGCTGGCGCTGCTGGTGCTGTTCACCTTTGGCGGCATGTTTTTCTCGCAGGCCAGCCGGGCCGGGGCCATCGCGGCAACGATCGGCTTCGTCTTCGCCTTCGTGATGACGCTTTACGACATCATCCCGATCCCGGAATTGCTGTCGCGCGCCTTGAGCTGGATGTGGGTCGTGGTGTTTTTCCCCATGGCCACGCTGATTCTGGTCAATGCGCTGCTGGGACCCAATCCGGCGCATCTGGCGCGGCGCGCCATTGCCGACCGGCTGAGCATCACGGCGCGACTGCTGGCGGGCGACGCGACGGCCCGAGCCGAGGGCGAAGCGCTGCTGGCGGCGGGGGCAGGGGATCTTGCCACCTTTACCGGCATGGGCGGGCTGTTCGGCTATTTCTCCCGCGACGAAGCACGGCGGCTGCTGGCCATGGCGCCCGACAGCCAAAATCTGCTGGCGCTGGCCGTGGCGCTGCCGACAGCTGGACAGGTCGATACTGCGGCGTCGTTGGCAGTGCTGGCCGATGCGGTGCGGCAGGGCAAGCCAATGCCGCCGGGGCCGCTGGCTGATCCCGTTAAACGTCTCGCCGGGCTGTGGGCCGGCACCATTTCGGCAACAGCTGCCGCCGAGCCGAAGCCCCCGCTGCTGGCCCCCGACGCCTTCACCAATCCGGTCTATCTGCAGTTCGCCCTCAAGGCGCTGCTGGCGGTGCTGATCACCTACCTCATCTATACCGCCTGGGACTGGTTCGAGGTCCACACGGCTATGATCACCTGCTTTTATGTGGCGCTGGGCAGTGCCGGCGAAACCCTGCACAAATCGGCGCTGCGCATTGCCGGCTGCCTGATCGGCGCGGTCATGGGCGTCGGCGCTATTTTCCTGTTCATGCCGCAGATGACCGATATCGGCCATCTGCTGGTTCTGGTGGGCATTGGCAGCTTCATCGCCGCCTGGGTGTCCAATGGCAGCAGCCGCATCCAGTATATGGGCTGGCAGATGGCGCTGGCCTTCTTCCTCTGCGTGCTGCCCGGCTTTGGGCCGAGCTTTGACGTGTCGGTCGCCACCAACCGCGTTATCGGTATTCTGCTGGGCAATGTGGTGGTGGCGCTGGTGTTCCTCGGCATATGGCCGGTCAGCGTCACCGGCGCGTTCGCCCAGGCACTGCGAAGCGCGGTGCTGCCGCTGCGCAATGCGTTGCGGCGCGAGCCGACCCGGCTGGCGAGCGTCTGGCCGCTGCTGGCCGAAGCGCGGCGGCTGGGGAGCCTCTCGATTTTCGAGGCCAACCGGCTGCGGATCCGCTCGCCGGTGCTGCCCCATGGGCGCACCATTGCCGATGCTGTCGACGAAGTGGCGCAGACGCTGGTGCGGGTGGAAGCCAATCGGCAGACCCCGCGCTACCTGTTCGGTGCGCCGCGCTGTGTGAAAGCAGCAACGCTTGCCTATGAAGCGTCGGCGGCTGAGTTCCTCGACCGGGCCGGTTCCGCTATGGTTAGCGCCGAGCCTCCCATGCAGGCGGAGCTGATGCGGCGTCTGGCCCGCAGTGCCGCCGCGCTCGGGCGGCTGGAGATTTTGGCTACGCGCTATGCCCGGCCGCGCTCCGGATGGAAACGGGATCTGGATCGAACCATGGTGCTCTATCGCAAATTGCAGGCTGAACTCTCCAGCGCCACGGAGCAGGTGTTTTGAGGGCGCGCGGCTTTTGGGGCCTCGCCCTTGCCGGGCTTACGGCGCTGGGCCTTGCCGCCTGTGCGCCCAGCAGCCTGAGCCTGGCACCCGCAAGCGCCACCACGCCCTATCGCGGCGTTGCCGGCCAAGCCGCCGTC
Source organism: Devosia sp. A369 (assembly GCF_054489345.1). Classification (NCBI taxonomy): domain Bacteria; kingdom Pseudomonadati; phylum Pseudomonadota; class Alphaproteobacteria; order Hyphomicrobiales; family Devosiaceae; genus Devosia; species Devosia sp. A369. The sequence goes on from NZ_JBTMWV010000002.1 coordinate 186,467, forward strand.
GGTGGTGGGGGCGCTGACTATGGCGTGACGCCCGACGCCAGCATGCCCATCGTCATCGCCGCCCCCCAGCTCGATGCCAACCACAGCTATAGCCTGCCCGAACTGATCAATATCGCCCAGCTGTCCAATCCGGTGACCCGCGCCGCCTGGCAGCGGGCGCGCGAGGCCGCCGCAGCGACGGGCGCTGTTGAGGCGACCTATCTGCCCATTCTTACCGCCGATGTGCTGGCTGGCTATGCGGTCACTTCCAATACGGTACCCGGCATCGATACGCCGCTGATCACCGTGTCATCGGGCTCGGTCACCAGCTCCGGTTTGCAGGTGGCGCCGGCTTTGGCGGTCAAATGGCTGCTGTTCGATTTCGGTGGGCGCGATGCGGCTTTGGCCAGTGCGCGGCAATTGTCGTTCGCCGCCAATGTCACCTTCAATGCGGCGCATCAAAAGCTCATCTTCGACGTCAGCAACGCCTTCTTCCAGTATAGCGCGGCGCGGTCGCAGACCCGCATCAACCGTGAGGCACTGGCCAATACCAAGGTGGTGCTGGCGGCATCCGAGGCGCGGCTGGGGCAGGGCATCGCCACCACCATGGAAGTGGCGCAGGCCAAGCAGCAGGTGGCGCAGGCCGAGTTCGATCTGACCCAGGCCACCGGACGCGAGCGCAATACCTATCATTATCTGCTCGAATCCATGGGCATTTCGCCCACCACCAAGATCAATGTGGAGGATGTCTCTGGCCGCGCGCTGCCGCGCGCCGTGCCCACCGATCTGGACAATCTGATCGTCGCCTCATTGCAGCGTCGTCCCGACGTGCAGGCGGCCTTCGCTCGGGTCAAGGCCAACAAGGAAGGCATTGCCGCGGCGCGGGCCGAGTTCATGCCCAAGATCGCCATGACCGGCACCGCCAATCAGGTTATCGGGCACTACTCGGTCGATGACAGCCGCTTTGGCACGATCGGCAGTCTCGACGTCAACCAGCCCAATGCGGCCCTGTTGCTGGGCGTCACCATGCCGATTTTCGATGGTGGATTGCGCGATGCGCGCATGGAGGCGGCGGTCGCCCAGGCTGCCGCGTCCGAGCAGGAATTTGCCCAGATGCAGAATATGGCGGCGCGGGAAATCGTCGTCGCCTATGACGTGTTGCGCACCAGTCTGTCAGGCTATGCCGCAGCGACCGAGCTGGTGAATGCGGCCCAGACCAATTACGACGCCACGCTCGACTATTACAAGAACGGCCTGGGCACGCTGTCCGATATCAGCGTCGGCCAGACCGGTCTGCTCAAGGCGCAATATGCCCGAGCCCAGGCCCGCAGCGATTCCCTCAGCGCCGCCGCGACCATGGCCTTTGCCACCGGCCAACTGACCAATGCCGGCGTGCCGTAGCACCGGACAGGTCAGCGATCGAAGGGCCCGTATGGTCCTTGATGGCCTTCCCGCCGCGGCCCCCTGATCGCCGATCGCAACTATGCCGGTGCTTGATCATTGCAGAGACAGCCCGGCCGCTGTCGCGCTTTATAGCGTCAGGCGCAATGCCGAGATATTCTTGGCGATCTGATCGAAGGCCTGACGCAATTGGGCACCGTCCTGGGCGAGGAAGGCGTGGTCGGGGCTGCTGGCGCAATAGGCCATGATGTTGGCAGCTTCCGTACCTTTGCGAATGTTGAAGCCGACCGTATAGATTTTGATGCCGACGTCCTTGGCCTTCATCGCATCGCAATAGGCACGCGATTGATCATAGGGCTTGCCATTCGTGGCGTTGCAATTGATCCGCTCCGTGCCGCCGCTGGAATCCCGTGACACCGCACCGTCGCAATGCGCTGTATTGAACTCACCGTCAGTCATGATGATCGCCGCCTTCAGCAGGTGCTCCTCGTCATAGCGCGCGGGGGCGGGGGCGCTTTCCGGCCAGGCCGAGGCGAAATGGGGCGATAGCATGTACCAGCTCCACAAAATGCCAAGGCTGCCCGCCGTATTGCCCTTGGCTTTGAGGCCGTTGATGACATTCTTAAGAGCGGCCCTATCGGCGGTCAGCGGGATGATGCTTGCGTCGGGGCAGGTATTGGCGGCTGGATAGTTCCGTCCCATGAAGGACGTGGTCGGCGGCTGGTCATAGATGCCCTTGACGGTGCCATCCGTTACGCAGGTGGTCGCCGCGAGAATCTGGGTCGCCTTTGAGGTGTTGGTGAACACGAAATAGCTGCACCCTTCCACCTTGTTCTGCCAGGTGCAGTGCAGCTTGCCGGTATTGGCGACATAGGTGCCGCCGCCGCCGATGGCGAGGTCGGGCAGGACCAGCGTATCGGTCGTCACGTTGGAAATACGGAAGATGCGATTGTTCAGCGCGGTCATGCCCAAGACATTGGTAACGTAGATGTCGTCGTCATTGGCATAGCCATGATTGGGTGACGTCACCACGACGTCGCAATTTTTGACATGGCATTTCACTACGCTTCCGGCATGGGAATAGGTGCCGTAAGTGCCGGTGCTGGTGTTTAACAGGTTGAAGGCGTCTTGCGTGACGCTGGTAATCTGGAACGGCTTGTTATTGATCTGGGTCATGCCCTGCACGTCCCAGATATACACCCAGTCTCCAGTGTTGAAGCCATGTTTGGCCGATTTGATTTCAACATTGCTCTGTTTGGCGCGTGTCGCACCGGTGATGGTTTTGGTGTTGCCACTGGCCCAGGAAATGCTGGTGATATCCTTTGGTCCCCGAATGGGTCCGCGCAGTGCTTCGGCATATTTGCCGGCATTGACCGCCTGGGCATACGGCACCAGCGCTATCTTGGAATAATAGGGTTCCTGATCGTCTTTGATGATGACATCGACCAGCCCCGTTACCGATTCCTTGAGATCCTCAATGTCCTGCCCGGCCATGGAGCCGGTAATGTCGAGCGCGATCGAAACTTCGACGTTTAGCTGCCCGCGTGCCGCCTGCGAGCGGACAACCGCGCTGAGCGTGTGGACCCCCACCAGACCGACAAAATTGGTCGGCACAGTAAGTCGGGCCGAAAGGAACAGTGAGCCTTCTTCTTTGTTGACGCGGATCGTATCCACATCGGCCTTGATTTTTGCATCGTTGATGCGATCACGCATCAAGGCTTCGGCCCGGCTGCGGATATCTTCGTCGGTCAGCGTCGCGCTGTGGATTTCCGGCTGCAGCGCCAATACTGCCGCGTCCAGCGCGATCTGCGAGCGGTTGCGGGCCTGCTCCAGCGTCACATAGTCCACCACGGCCCCGCTCAGCGCGACCAGCACGATGGCCATGATGCCGAAGATCACGGCGAAGACGCCCCGCTCATCACGTCCGAAACGAGCGACAAGAGCAATTAGCTGAGCCATGCTGCAGGCCCCCATAGGTTCAGTGCCCCACAGGGAGCAGCTTCACTCTCGTGGAAAGTCCTTAGGAAAGGACCACCACCTTTGTGTAAAGTTTGACGCGCTCGAACAGGTCGATCACATCGGCATTGGTCATGCGGATGCAGCCTGAAGACACATTCTGGCCAATGCTCCACGGCTCGGTGGTGCCGTGGATGCGGTACAGCGTCGACCCCAGATACAGCGCCCGCGCGCCCAGCGGATTATCCAGCCCGCCCGCCATGTGGCGCGGCAGCTCCGGTCGGCGCTTCAGCATTTCGGCGGGCGGTGTCCAGCTCGGCCATTCTGCCTTGCGTGTCACCTGATGTGTGCCGGTCCACTCAAAGCCCGATTTGGCCACGCCGATGCCGTAGCGCAGGGCGCGCCCGTCGCCGAGCACGAAATAGAGGAAATGCGCCCGTGTATCGACCACGATGGTGCCGCTGCGCTCGCTGGTGGGATATTGCACCACCTGCCGCAGATAGATCGGATTGACCTGGGTATTGGCCTGCAAGGCCAGCGCATGGCGCGGCTTGTTCTGGGTGATGGTGATCCCCGGTGGCGGTGCGAAGCGCCATCCCGGTTGCAAGCCTCCGGCATGAGCCGGCAGCAGTGTCGATAACGCCATCAGCAGCGCCAGCGCGCCGGTTTTAGCTGTCTTGGTCCCGATCATGGCAGCATCCGCATCCGACCGGCCCCACGCCGGCTCTGGCTGCGCACCATGCTGCATATTGTCCAACATGCGGTGAACCGGCATGGTTAAACCATTGCTGGGACTGATGGTTAGCGGCTGGTTAGGGCGAACTGCGCTGGCCGATCACCAGACTCTTGTGCCAAATGGCGTCGGCCGCGTTTCCAATTGCCCGCCTGACGGTCTAAGCATCTCTCCGATATTCGATCCTGAAGGTAGCTCGCCCATGTCCGTTGCACCGGTTATCGATGGTCTGCCACGCTGCCCCTGGCCCGGCGATGATGCGCTTTATCGCCATTACCATGACAGCGAATGGGGGCGTCCGGTCACCAGCGACACGCGGCTCTTCGAGAAAATCTGCCTCGAAGGCTTCCAGTCCGGCCTGTCCTGGATCACCATCCTGCGCAAGCGGGAGCGCTTCCGCGAAGTGTTCCACGGCTTCGATATTGCCAAGGTCGCCGCCATGACCGAGGCCGATATCGAAGTCCTGCTGCAAGACGCCGGTATCATCCGCCATCGCGGCAAGATCACCGCCACCATCAACAACGCCAAGCGCACGCTGGAAATCCAGCGCGAGTTCGGCTCGCTCGCCGCCTATATCTGGCGCTTCGAAACCAAGCCCGAACATCGTCCCGATGATCTGAGCTGGGAAAACCTGCGCCGGCTGGCCCAGACCGACGCTTCGGTCCGGCTCAGCAAGGATTTGCGCAAACGCGGCTTCAATTTCGTCGGCCCCACCACCTGCTATGCCTTCATGCAGGCCATGGGGCTGGTCAATGACCACATCGAAGGCTGCTTCTGCCGCAGCGAAGTCGAGGCTGAGCGCGGGGCGTTGACGCGACCGAAGTAAAGCCGGCCGTTCGCCATCCTGTTGCAGCCATGCAACAATTCGCCGCCTCTGCGACAGACTGCCACATCTATACTTGCGGATCACGGAATCGCGATCTAAAAACCGATCGTCCATTAACGCCAACCCAAGGGAGGCACTGCATGAAAATCATGACTGTACGTCTCCCGGGTGTCGCGCTCCGACATTGCCATCTGGCCTAGGCCAGTCTTTGTCGCCCGGCTCACCGCCGCGGACGTTTCTAGCATCCAAACGTTGATGAGCTGACCCGGGTCGTTTCACGACTGCGCGTCCCCCTCCATCTGCCATCCAACCCAATAGAGGCCGGTTCGCGTCGTGGCGCGCCCGGAAACCATCATGTCCTATGACAGCCTTCCCAAGGGCGGCGTTGTGCTGCGCCTTGAATTCTCCATCGCCGACGCCGTGTATCAGCGCGGCCTGCTCGCTGTGCTCGGCGCCGCCATCTCGGCCTGGTGGCACCGGCCCAGGATGCCGGACAATTTGCCGGATCGTCTGCGGGCCGATATCGGCCTGCCGCCCGATGCGACGCGGGCCTATTGGCTCGACATTGCGCCCAGCCGCACCACGCCGCCGCCGCTGCGGAGGCCTGGCATGTAGGGCATGGGCGGCCGGGGCAATCCCGGCCGCCTCCACCCGCCTGTTGTCTCAATCTCCCTGATCCGCTAGAGCATCGTGCGGGAAGTGGGAACCGGTTTTCCGCGAGAACGATGCGACAAACGAAGTCCGGCGCGACTTCTCAGGACTGCCAAAAATGACCGAAAAGACCAGACTGATCGCCCCGCGCCTGCCGCGCGGCTTCGAGGACCGCACGCCCGGCGACATTGCCGCGGTGGGCGCCATGATCGACAAGATCAGGAAAGTCTATGAACGCTACGGCTTCGACCCGGTCGAAACCCCGCTCTTCGAGTTCACCGAGACACTCGGCAAGTTCCTGCCCGACACCGACCGGCCCAACGCCGGCGTGTTTTCCTTGCAGGACGATGACGAGCAGTGGATGAGCCTGCGCTACGATCTCACCGCGCCGCTCGCCCGCTATTTCGCCGAGAATTTTGAGACCCTGCCCAAGCCCTATCGCTCCTATCGGCAGGGCTATGTGTTCCGCAACGAAAAGCCCGGTCCCGGCCGTTTCCGCCAGTTCATGCAGTTTGACGCCGACACCGTTGGCGCCGCCGGCCCCGAGGCCGATGCCGAAATGTGCATGATGATGGCCGACGTCATGGATGCACTGGGCCTTGAGGGCAAATACGTTGTCCGGGTGAACAATCGCAAAGTGCTCGACGGCGTGCTCGACGCTATTGGTTTGGCGGACGATCCTACCCGCCGGCTGGTTGTGATGCGTGCGATCGATAAGTTGGATCGCCTGGGCCCAGAGGGCGTAAAACTCCTGCTGGGCGCCGGTCGAAAAGATGAAAGTGGAGACTTCACAGAAGGCGCCGGCCTTAACTCTGAGCAAGCAGAATTTATTCTAGGCGTTTTGTTTTCCAGCATAGCAGCCGAACAGAATGCCGCTAGGGTCGGAGGGTTTGAAGGTGCGGCGGCTTTAAGGCCTAACGTCAATTTCCCGGTGAACGACTACATAAATAAGGTGAGCCCGTCTTTCACTGAGGGAATAGATGAACTCAGTCGAATGAAAGCTCTCTTCTATGCGGGCGGTTACGGCCCCGAAAAGATCAAGATCGACCCTTCGGTGGTGCGCGGCCTCGAATATTACACAGGCCCGGTGTTTGAGGTCGAACTGACCTTCAAGGTGCAGAACGAAAAGGGCCAGGACGTGGTGTTTGGTTCGGTCGGCGGCGGTGGCCGTTACGACGGGTTGGTGTCGCGCTTCCGCCGTGAGCCGGTGCCCGCCACCGGCTTTTCCATCGGCGTCTCGCGCCTGGCCAATGCGCTGAAACTCACCGGCAATCTCGGCTCAACCGAGCCGGTCGGCCCGGTGGTTGTCCTCGTCATGGACAAGGAACAGACCGCCGCCTATCAGGCCATGGTGTCCGAGCTGCGCAATGCCGGCATCCGCGCTGAAATGTTCCTCGGCAACACCAAGAATTTCGGCAAGCAGGTCGCCTATGCCGATAAGCGCAATGCACCGGCCGTCGTCATCGAAGGCAGCAATGAGCGCGAGCAGGGCATTCTGCAGATCAAGGATCTGATCGCCGGCAAGCAGGCGGCTGCCGCCATCACCGACAATGCCGAGTGGAAGGCTGCCCGGCCGGGCCAGTTCGAAATCAAGCGCGACAAGCTGGTGGACGCCATCAAAAAGCTGCTGAGCGAACCATGATGCTGCGTCCGGGAGCATCAGCATGACCAACGGCGCTTTCCGCCGCACCCAGCTCGAAGCGCTGGTCGAAGCCCAGGGTGCCAACCGGGCGACGCCGCCGCTGCTGCTGTCGGCCGACCCCTATTTCGATCTCGCCGGCGAGGAATTCGGCCGGCGCCTGTTGCTGACCACCGATGTCACCGGCGCCGAATATTGCCTGCGCCCCGATTTCACCCTGCCCATCGTCAAATCCTATATCGAGGACGGTGTTGGCAAGCCGGCGGCCTTCTCCTATATGGGCCCCATTTTTCGCCAGCGGTCGACCGGACCGGCTGAATTCGATCAGGCCGGCATCGAGTTGCTGGCCCAGCCCGACGGCGATGTGGCGCTCGATCAGGTGCTGACCTTCGCCCGTGCCGCCCTGTCCATTTTTGGCGTTGCTCCCGATATTCGGCTTGGCGGCGTGGGGTTGTTCGAGGCGCTGCTGGTGCAGGCCGATATGCCCGACGCCTGGCGGCCGCGTATTCGCAATCGCTTCGGTCACACCGAGGCGCTCAACCGGCTGTTGACCCGGCTCGACGCCGCTCCCGACGCGCTACGCGAACAGCAGCCGAGCCGGGCGGCTCTGGTCGAGAGCGTCACCGAACAGATGGTCGCCGCTGGCCTCAGCCTTTCGGATGGCCGCTCGCCCGAGGAAATCGCCGAGCGCTATCTCGAACAGCAGGCGCTCGACGCCGCGCAGGTGCCGGCCAGCACGCTGGCTTTGCTGCGCGACTACCTCGCCATTTCCGGGCCGGTCTTGCAGGCGCTGACTCAGGTCGAAGCGCTGGCCCACCGGCATAAGCTGATGCTTGGCGCGCCGATCCGCGCCTTGCGCCGTCATCTCAACGGGCTGGGCGAAGCCCGCGTCAGCTTCGACGCCAGCTTCTCGCCGCGCCTCGATTATTACACCGGCATCGTCTTCGAGATGCGCGGCCCCAATGGCGCCGTGCTGGCCTCGGGCGGTCAATATGACCGGCTGCTCGAACGGCTGGGCGCCAAGGCACCTATTCCCGCCTCCGGCTGCGCCGTCTGGGTCGATCGTCTCGAAGCGGAGGTCCGCCCATGAGCGGCATTACTCTGGCCGTGCCTTCCAAGGGCCGCCTCGAAGAACTTACGCGCGATTGGTTCGCTGCCAACGGCATGACCATCACCCGCCCCGGCGGCGCGCGCTCCTATCTCGGCGCCATCGAGGGCATGCCGAACGTCACCGTGCGCTTCTTTCCGGCCTCCGAGATTGCCCGCGAACTCATTCGCGGCACCATTGATATCGGCGTCACCGGGCTCGATCTGATCCACGAGACCAGCGAATCCGGCCCGGCCAGTGTGGTGGTGGCGGGTGAGTTGGGCTTTGGCGCGGCCGATGTGGTTGTCGCCGTCCCGGACTCCTGGATCGATGTCACCCATATGCATGACCTGGCCGATGTCGCGTCCGATTTCCGGGCTCGGCATGGCCGCTGGCTGCGCATCGCCACCAAATATATCACCATCACCCGCCAGCATTTCGCCCGCGCCGGCATTGCCGAATACCGCACGGTAGAAAGCCTCGGCGCCACCGAAGCCGCCCCGGCCTCCGGTGTGGCCGATATCGTGGTCGATATCACGACTACGGGCTCGACGCTGGCCGCCAATGGCCTGCGCGTGCTCGAAGACGGGGTTATGTTGCAAAGCCAAGCCTGTCTCATCGTTTCGCGCACGGCGAAGTGGCCCGGCACCCCGGCCGAGCAGCAGTTGACCAGCTTCCTCGAGCAACTGGGACTGGCGGCCAAGCTCGCCAGTTGAGGCAGCAATTGCCCCGGACTCCGATTCACGGCACAAGCAGCTTGCTGGTCCGGGGGGCAATGTGGCTGACGAACTTGAACTGACCATCCTGATGCCGTGCCTCAACGAGGCCGAGACGCTGGCGGCCTGCATCGCCAAGGCGCAGAGCTTTCTTGCGCGCACCGGCATCGCCGGGGAAATCGTCATCTCCGACAATGGCTCGACCGATGGGTCGCGTGAACTGGCCGAAGGCCTTGGCGCCCGCGTGGTGCCGGTGCCGCAGCGCGGCTATGGCGCGGCCCTCGCCGGTGGCATCCAGGCCGCGCGCGGCCGCTACATCATCATGGGCGATGCCGACGACAGCTATGATTTCTCCCGGCTCGACGCTTTTGTCGAACAGCTTCGTGATGGTGCCGATCTAGTCATGGGCAATCGCTTCAAGGGTGGTATCGGCCCCGGCGCCATGCCCTGGCACCACCGCTATATCGGCAATCCGGTGCTGAGCACCGTGGGGCGGCTATTCTTCCGCACCCCGATTGCCGACTTCCATTGCGGGCTGCGCGGCTTCTCGCGTGCCGCAGTGCTGGCGCTCAATCTGCGCACCAGCGGCATGGAATTCGCCTCCGAAATGGTGGTCAAGGCGACGCTGGCCCAGCTCGATCTGCGCGAAGTGCCGACCACGCTGGTCAAGGATGGCCGCTCGCGCCCGCCGCATCTGCGCTCGTTCCGTGACGGCTGGCGCCATCTGCGCTTCCTGCTGCTGTTTTCTCCACGCTGGCTGTTCCTTTATCCCGGCATCATGTTGCTGGGCGTCGGCCTGCTGGTCGGCGGCATCCTGCTGCCCGGCCCGTTCCGGCTCGGCCATGTCAATTTCGACGTGCACACCTTCCTGGTGGCGGCGCTCTGCATCATCGTCGGCGTGCAATCCATCGCCTTTGCGATCATCGGCCGCCGCTTTGCCTCGCGCTATGGCTTCATTCCGCGCTCGGGCAACTATGACCGCATGCTCGAAGCGCTGACGCTGGAGCGGATTCTGCTGGTGGCGCTGCTGCTGATGCTGATCGGGGCAGGGGCCTTGTTCTGGGGGCTGGGCGAATGGGCGCGGCGCGATTTCGGCGCACTGAACCCCAGCACCACCATGCGCCCGGTGATTTTGGCGCTGACAGCGCTGGTCAGCGGCTTTCAGCTGATGATGAGCGGCTTCATGTCCTCGATGATCAATATTCCGATCTATGAGCGCCGGATCGCCGACGCCACGCCTCCCCTCGACCCACCGAACTAAACCCGCCGGACCCTCATGCTCGACCCTATGGTTCTTCTGGCGCTGGGCGCCGTCGGCATGCTGGCCGGCTTCATCGATGCCATCGCCGGCGGCGGCGGCATGATTTCGGTGCCAGCGCTGCTCTCGGCTGGCCTGCCACCGGTTGCGGCGCTGGCCACCAACAAGATGCAATCGGTCGTCGGCACCACGATAGCCGCGGTCACCTATTGGCGGCGCGGTTTTGTCTCGCTGAAGGCCCTGGTGCCTGCCGTTACGACCACTTTTGCCGGCAGTCTGCTGGGTGCGCTGGTGGTGCAGCGAGCCGATGTCGGGCTGCTCGACATAGCGGTGCCCGTCGCGCTGATCGGCATCGCGCTGTATTTCCTGTTTGCGCCCAACCTCTCGGACGCCGACAAGGCCGCGCGGCTGCCATTTGGCCCGTTCGTTCCGATATTGGGATTGGTCGTGGGCTTTTACGACGGGATTTTCGGGCCGGGCACCGGCTCGTTCTTCGCCATCGGCTTCGTCATGCTGTTCGGCCTTGGGCTCACCCGGGCCTCGGGCAATACCAAGATCCTCAATCTGGTGTCGAACCTGGCGGCGCTGGTGATCTTTATTCCGGCCGGCGCGGTGGTGTGGCCGGTGGCCATCGCCATGGCCATCGGTCAGATCATCGGCGGCTATATCGGCGCGCGCACCGGCATCCGCTACGGCGCCAAGATCATCCGGCCATTGGTGGTGGTGGTCTCGATCGCCCTGGCGCTGCGGCTGCTCTTCTTCCGCTGAGCTGGCGACGGCTACTCGGCTTCGAGCCCGGCGGCGGCGCGTAGCGCCAGATTGATACGGTCCTGCCAGCCCGGACCTTCATCCTGAAAATGCTCCAGCACGGCGCGGTCCAGCCGCAGCGTTACCATTTCCTTGCCCTGGGGTGGCGTGGCCACTTTCGGCGTTGCCGTTGCTACGGGCTTGGTGGTGGCGGCCTTGAAGGCGGCTTCGGCCTGATCGAAGGCGCTGCCGCGTCGGGGTGTCCGCATCGAATCCTCACTGATTGGTTGGGCTATTCTAGCGCGACCGGGCCGGGTGCGCGCAAGCAAAAGGCGCGGTGTTGCCACCGCGCCTTGCGTGAAGTTCGTGACTGGGAAGAAACGAACCTCAAACTTATCCGGGTTGGCTGGACTAGAAGTCCATACCGCCCATGCCGCCCATGCCGCCGCCGCCGCCCATCTGGGGCGCTGCGTCCTTCGGCAGTTCAGCAATCATGGCTTCGGTCGTGATCAGCAGCGAAGCCACCGATGCGGCGTCCTGCAGCGCATGACGCACTACCTTGACCGGATCAACGATGCCCATGGCGATCATGTCGCCATATTCGCCGGTTGCGGCGTTGTAGCCGAACGTCAGCGAGGTGCTTTCGAGGATCTTGCCGACAACCACGGAGCCTTCGTCGCCCGCATTGTTGGCGATCTGGCGCACCGGCTCCTGCAGAGCACGGCGAACGATGTTGACGCCAGCCTGCTGGTCAGAGTTTGCACCCTTGACCTTGAGGTCGGACGAGGCGCGGAGGAGGGCAGTGCCGCCGCCGGGGACGATGCCTTCTTCAACAGCAGCGCGGGTAGCGTTCAGCGCGTCGTCGACGCGGTCCTTGCGCTCCTTGACTTCAACTTCCGTCGAGCCGCCGACCTTGATCACTGCAACGCCACCGGCGAGCTTGGCCAGACGTTCCTGCAGCTTCTCCTTGTCGTAGTCCGAAGTGGTTTCTTCGATCTGCGCCTTGATCTGGCCAACGCGGCCCTGGATGTCGTCCTTGGAGCCAGCGCCATCAACGATGGTGGTGGTTTCCTTGGTGATTTCAACGCGCTTGGCAGTGCCGAGCATGTCGATGGTCACGTTCTCGAGCTTGATGCCGAGATCTTCCGAGATCACCTGGCCACCGGTCAGGATGGCGATGTCTTCCAGCATGGCCTTGCGGCGATCGCCGAAGCCCGGAGCCTTGACGGCAGCAACCTTGAGGCCGCCACGCAGACGGTTGACGACGAGGGTCGCGAGAGCCTCACCTTCGATGTCTTCGGCAATGATCAGCAGCGGGCGCTGCGACTGAACAACAGCTTCCAGGATCGGCAGGATGGCCTGCAGGTTGGAGAGCTTCTTCTCGTGCAGCAGGATCAGCGGCTCTTCGAGCACAGCCGTCATCTTTTCTGCATTGGTCACGAAGTAAGGCGACAGGTAGCCGCGGTCGAACTGCATGCCTTCAACGACATCGAGCTCGGTCTCAGCGGTCTTGGCTTCTTCGACGGTGATGACACCCTCGTTGCCGACCTTCTGCATGGCCTCAGCGATCATGTCGCCGATTTCCTTCTCGCCATTGGCCGAGATGGTGCCGACCTGGGCAACTTCAGCCGACGAGGTGATCTTGGCAGCGCGCGACTTCAGGTTCGCGACGACTTCCAGAACGGCCATGTCGATGCCGCGCTTGAGATCCATCGGGTTCATGCCGGCAGCGACGGCCTTGACGCCTTCGTTGACGATGGCCTGAGCCAGCACGGTAGCGGTGGTGGTGCCGTCGCCGGCCGTGTCGTTGGTCTTGGAAGCAACCGAGCGAACCAGCTGGGCGCCCATGTTCTCGAACTTGTCTTCAAGTTCGATTTCCTTGGCGACCGAAACGCCGTCCTTGGTGATGCGCGGAGCGCCAAAGGACTTTTCGATAACGACGTTACGACCCTTGGGGCCGAGGGTCACCTTGACCGCATTGGCCAGGATGTTGACGCCGCGCAGCATCTTGTCGCGGGCTTCGGTGGAGAATTTTACTTCTTTAGCGGCCATGAGGGGCGCTCCTTAAAGTTGGTTGGGAAAATGACAAAGGGCAGCGAAGTCGCTTAGACTTCGACGATGCCCATGATGTCGGATTCCTTCATGATCAGCAGGTCTTCGCCGTTCAGCTTGACCTCGGTGCCGCTCCACTTGCCGAACAGCACGCGATCGCCAGCCTTGACGTCCAGCGCATTGATCTTGCCGCTTTCGTCGCGAGCGCCGGGGCCCACGGAGACGATCACGCCCTCGGAGGGCTTTTCCTTGGCGGTGTCGGGGATGATGATCCCGCCCTTGGTCTTTTCTTCACCGTCGAGACGACGGACGACCACGCGGTCGTGCAGAGGACGAAAGCCCATGTTTTTTGCTCCTTTTGGCAGCACAATACTGTAATTTCGGCACTGTTAGCACTCGTAGACGTAGAGTGCTAACAGTGTGCAGGGGATATAAGATTGGTGCTCTGATGAGTCAAGGTCGGGTGAACCGCTTTTGCTCCCGTGCGTTGACCCTGATCGCTCCAATTTTTGAAAGTGGCAGGCCATCATGACGCGCGAATGTCTCGACAAGGATATCAAGATCAGGCCCGCCCACGGCCGAGTGCATGTGGTGTTCGACGATGCCGAAATCGGCAGTTCGCTCCACGCGCTGGAACTCGACGAGCCGGGCGCGCCGTTGCGCATCTTTTTGCCGCGTGCCGATATTCGCGAAGATATCCTTGAGCGCTCGGAGACCCGCACTGTCTGCCCCTATAAGGGCGAGGCCCATTATTACACCATCAAGACCCTCACTGCCGATGGCCCCGATCAGGTCACCTATTATCCCGACCCGTGTCCGCTGGTCGAGCCGATCCGCGATCACCTCACCTTCTCGGGCGATCGCATCGAATATCGGTTCTCCGAAGTGTAGGCGTGCCAAGGCCCCGCCTGTGGTGCGGTTGTCATGAACGAGCGGAGCCCCGAGGCGGTTGTCGCCTCTGGTAAGTATAAAATAGTGAGACGAACCGCCTCGGGGCGTCGGGTTTTTCTCGGAAGGCAGACCGCAAGCCCCAGCATGGAACCGTAGCCCCATGCCCGAATGCCCCATCCGCACAGCCCAGGGCGGAGCGCGACCTCCCCCCTCCCGACCGTCTCGCCGGACACCGGTCGCTGCAGCGCCGCCCGTATCCCGGAAAGATGGGTGGAGTATGCCGGAAGATTTGGCGGCGGGGATAAGAGGGATAAGCTCATCGCTGCGGGGAACTGCCCCTATCGCGCACTTTCCCTCTTTCCCCCCGCGCCAAGCTGGGCCATAAGGCAGTCATGACCCAGGACAACACCCTTCAGATCAAGCTGCGCCTCAAGGGCGGCAGCGGCCCCAATGCCAACTGGCAGTGGGAACTTCAGGATTCCACCGGCAAGGTGGTCAAGAGCGGCAGTGCCGTTGGCCCCGAGCACAAGGCTTTCGCCACCGCGCGCATTGCCAAGGAAAAGCTGGAGCAGGCCTCCAGCCGCTGATTCTGGCTGGCTATTAAGAGACTGTCGTGAGCGCTCTCGCACCCGCCGCCAGCCCCCGGGCTGGCCCCCTGCATGGCATCACGCTCAAAGTGCTCTCGGTCTGCTGTTTCGTCGTCATGGCGACCCTGCTCAAGGCCACCGGCACCATCCCCGCTGGGGAACTGGTGTTTTTTCGCTGTTTCTTCGCCATTCTGCCAGTCGTCGTCTGGCTGCTATGGCGTCGTCAGTTGCGCACGGCCCTCCACACCAGCAATTTTGGCGGCCATGCGCTGCGCTCCATTATTGGCGTCAGCTCCATGGGGCTGGGTTTTTTTGCCCTGACCCGTCTGCCGCTGCCTGAATCCACCGCCATTGGCTATGCCGCGCCGCTGCTGATCGTGATGTTCAGCGCCCTGCTGCTCAAGGAGCGGGTGCACGTGTTTCGCTGGTCGGCCGTGATCGTGGGGCTGTGCGGCGTCGTGGTTATCCTGTGGCCACGCCTGACGCTGTTTTCCGGTGGCGGGGTGCTCGGTGATAGCGAAGCCGTGGGCGCCATCGCTGCCTTTGGCGGCGCTATCCTGACCGCCTTTGCCATGATGCAGGTGCGCAGGCTGGTGCAGACCGAGCGCACCGAGGCCATCGTGGTTTATTTCTTCATTTGCGCCAGCCTGTTGTCGCTGCTGACCCTGCCGTTTGGCTGGGTGATGCCCACGCCGGAGCAGGCGGCGTTGCTCATCGCGGCGGGCTTTGCCGGCGGCATCGGCCAGCTGCTGCTGACCTCGTGCTACCGCTATGCCGACATGTCGGTGATCGCCCCGTTCGAATATGTCTCGCTGCTGCTGACCCTGGTCATTGGCCTCGTGGTGTTCGGCGATGTGCCGACCCTGACGATGCTGCTCGGCGCCGTGATCATCGTCGCCTCCGGCATCGTCGTGATCCTGCGCGAACACTATCTCGGCCTCGACCGGGTCAAGGCCCGCGAAGCCAATACGCCTTAGCGCCTGCCTTAGCCGGTCGCGGCCATTTCGGCCCAGCCCTGTCGCTTGCGGTAGATCGTGGAAGGGCTGATTTCCAGCGCCGCGGCCGCCAGCGAGACATTGCCGCCGAAGCTGGCGATGGCGTCTTCGATGATGCGCTGCTCCTGCTGCCACATCGGCAGCACGACGGGACGCCGTTCGGGGCGCGGCGCGGCTTCCACCGGCGCCACCACGCCGCGTGATTCGATATCGGCCGCCAGCAGCATCGGCATGGTGATGTCACCGCCGTCGCACATCACCACCAGTCGCCGCACCAGATTTTGCAATTGCCGCACATTGCCCGGCCATTCCGCCGAGGTCAGCAGGCTCGCCACTTCGGGAGCGAAGCCGCTGAAGCGCTTATGCTCCTCGGCCGCATAGCGCGCCAGGAAATGGCGGGCCAGCACCATGATATCATTCGGCCGCTGCCGCAGCGGCGGCAGGTGAATCGGTAGGACATGCAGGCGATAGAACAGGTCCTCGCGAAATTTCTTTTCCGAGATCAGCTGCATCGGATTGCGATTGGTGGCGCAGATCACCCGCACATCCACCTGCCGCACGCCCGATTCGCCGACCCGGCTCAGCGTGCCGGTCTGCAGGAAGCGCAGCAGCTTGCTCTGCAAAGACAGATCCATTTCCCCGATTTCGTCGAGGAACAGCGTGCCGCCATCGGCCAGTTCGGCCGCGCCCTTGCGGTCGTCATGGGCGCCGGTAAAGGCGCCGCGCGCCACGCCGAACAATTCGCTTTCCATCAGGTCGCGCGGAATTGCCGCGCAGTTGATCGCCACCATGCGCTTGTTGAAGCGCGGGCCCTTCGAGTGCAGCGCTTCGGCACAGACATCCTTGCCGGTGCCGCTTTCCCCGGTGATGAACACCGGCGCCGACGAGGTGGCGATGCGCCCGATCTGCTCATAGACAAATTGCATGGCGCTGGAGGCGCCAATGAAGCCGGCGAAATCCGACAGGCCCTCGGCGCGCGGCTCGATAGCCAGCGCCCGCGCCTTGCCATGGCGTTGGGCCAGCTCGCCGATGCGCGCCGCCATCGCCGGGCCGTTGACCGGCTTGACCACATAGTCATGCGCCCCAGCCCGCATTGCCCCGACGGCCGCCGTCACCGATGCGCCATCCGATAGAGCCACAAACAGCGCACCATCGGCCAGCCGCACCATGCGCGCCACCGCGTCGTCATTGCTGTCGCTGAGATCTTTCAGGCTCACCAGATCGGCGAGCACGATATCAAAGCCGCTCTGGCGCAGCAGGTCCGCCGCCTGGCGGCCCGAACTGGCCACGGTGACACGCAGGCAACCGCCCAGGCTCTGGGTCAGGATGTCGGCCACCAGCTGCGCAGCGGCATCGTCCGCGTCGATCAGCAGCAGCCGGCCATGGGGTTCGCCGTTGCTTCGCGTCTGCATCGCCATGCGGCACGGTCCTCGTTCGGTACTATTGCCCGGTGTTCGCCGCAGGGGCGGCCCGGTGTTCTGGCAATACTTCCCCAACAGGGTAAATAATCCGTTCCGACCAATTGCATTTTGCGGATTGAGCTACGCCGTTTTGCCGCTTGCCTGCGCCGCGCTCTGCCTATTAACTCCAGCGCCATGCAAAACAATTCGCCTGTTGATGGGGCCGAACCAGTGGCCCGCGGTTTCGCGCAATCCGGCGTTCGCCTCGCCAATGAACGGGCGGTGCTGACCCTGATCGCCCTCAATCCGGGCGCGTCCAATGCGGTGCTGGCCCGGCTGTCCGGTCTGGGCCCGCAGACCACCTCGCGCATCCTGTCCGATCTGGAGGCGCGCGCGCTGGTGCTGCGCGGCGAAGTGCTGCGCGGCCGGCGCGGTCAGCCCGCGACCCCGCTCTATATCAACCCAGAGGCGGCCTATGTCATCGGGGTCGAAATCGGCTGGCGGCATTTCGAAGTGCTGCTGCTCGCCATGACGGGCAACACCCTGACCAGCGTCCGTCGCAGCTATGCCTATCCCGATATCGACACCATCTTTGCCGAGATCAGCACGGAAATCGCCACCATCCGCGCCGGCATGAGCGCGCAGCAAACGGAACGTCTGATTGGCATCGGCGTCGCCGGCCCCGCCCATTTCGAGCGCCAGCTCGCCCAATTGGGCGCGCCCGAGACGCAGGTCGAGCGGTGGCGCGGCCTCGATATCGCCGCGCATCTCGGCGACCTGACCGGCCTCCCCGCCGAATGGGTCAATGAAGGCGACGCCGGTTGCTGGGCCGAATTTATCGGTTGGACCGACCCGCGTCCCGGGGGGCTGGCCTATTTTCGGCTGGGCACTTTCGTGGCCTCCGGCATGGCGATTGACGGCATCCTGCGCGAGGGTAATGCGGTCAATCTGGGCGCCATCCTGGTTTCCGACAGCGCCGGGCGTCCGACCTATGTGCAGGATCTCGCATCCATTTTTGCCTTGCAACAGCAGCTCGAAGCCTGTGGTGCGGCGCTGCCGCAGGGCAATCCGCTGAGCTGGGACTGGGAGGCGCTGGAGCCCCATGCCGGCAGCTGGCTCGATGAGGCGGGCCGGGCGCTTGCGACGGCCGTCGTCAGCACCAGCGCCGTGATCGAGCTTGATCTGGCGGTGATCGATGGCGTCATGCCGCGTCCGGTGGTGGAGCGCCTGCTGGCGCGCGTCGAACATCATCTGGGCCTGCTGCCAGAATCGGGTGCAGCCCGCCCGGCGGTGGGCATCGGCAAGCTCGGCGGTTCGGCTGCAGCGACCGGCGCGGCCCAGCGAGTGCTGTTCCATCGCTTCTTTTCCCGGGCCTGGAACCTCTTCGCCACATGAAACGCGCAAATAGGCTAGGGAGAGCGCCGGCTCCGCGCTTTTGCCGCCTGTTGCACGATGCTATGAGGGATGAGCCGAATCCCGGCATTCTGAAAGGGTTCGAGGTCCGCCCGTGCAGGCATTGGTCTACACGTTCATCGCCCTTGCTGCGGTCGCCATCGGCGCCGCCGCCTATTTCGGGCTGACCTTCACGCCTGCCGAGGCCGTTCTGGCAGCGGTGGTGTTTGGCTGCGTCTGTGTCGTGCTGCTGGAACGCAGCCTGCGCCAGCGCGCCGAGAACCGGCTGGAAAAAGGCATCGAGGATCTTTCCCGCCTGCTCGCCACCGACGCCCAGGCCGGCGCCGTGCTCGGCCAGCGCATCAACGCCATTACCGATATCAATCCCAGTGGACGCCTCGATGGCGTCGAGGCCGATATTTCGGTGCTGGGCACCGTCATTCGCCAGGTCGCCGAGGCGGTGGCCGACATCGAAGACCGGACCCGCCCGCCTGCTAGAAGCGAGCGCGTGCTGGCTGCTGCCCCGCCGCCGCCGGCCCAGCGCGAAAGCGAGCCGATCATCCCCCTGCAATTGCTGCGGCAGGCCGTGGCCGAAAACCGGCTGATCTACCATATCCAGCCGGTGGTGACGCTGCCGCAGCGCCGCCCGCAGGGCTATGACCTAGTCCCGCGCCTGATGCTGGAAGATGGCGATCTGGCCGACCGTGCCGATTTCATGCCCCGTCGCGGTGGCGAAGATGTGCTGCGCCAGATCGAGGGCGTTGGCCTGCTTGAAGCCATCACCATTTCCCGCCGCTCGCGCACCGGCGGGCAGCCGATCGCTCTCTATATTCCGCTGTCGCGCGCCACTTTGGGCGATGCGGCGGCGTCCGAGCAGCTCATGGCGACGATCGAGGCCAACCGCGCCATCGCTGCCGGCCTGATCTTTGCCATCAGCGCGGCTGACTGGCAGGAACTGACCCTGGCCGAGCGCGCCATTGCCGATGCCCTGGCGCGCAAGGGCGTTGGTTTTTCTATCACGGGCGTCAAATCGCTGCGCCTCGATATCGCCGAGTTCGCCGCCCAGGGCGTGCGCTCGCTGCGGATCGACGCCACCCATTTCATCGATGAGCCGGAAGCCTTCACCGATTTCCATGCCTCCGACATCGCCAATTACATCGCCCGCTTCGACATCAAGCTGATGGCCACCGGCATCACCAGCGAACGACAGATCATCGAGCTGCTGGAAGACGGGCTCGTGCTGGTGCAGGGGCCCCATATCGCCGCTCCCGGCCCGGTCCGCGCCGACCTGACGCTGGAGCCGGTCCGCCCGCAACTGCGCCGCGCCGAATAGGCACGGTCCGCCTCGCTGGGGTCTCCATACCAAGGTCGATGTCCGTTTCCCCTTGATCCCTACCCCCAAGCTGCCACATAGAACGCCCATCCTGTTCGCATCGGAATTTAGCGATGACCAGCCAATTGCCTTCGATCTCCGGCCTTGCCGAGCTTGCCACCCGCTACGACGCGGTGCTGAGTGATGTGTGGGGCGTCGTCCATAATGGCGTCGCCGCCTTTCCCAGCGCCGTCGAGGCCCTGGCCGAATATCGTCAGGCTGGCGGCAAAGTGGTGTTCATCACCAATGCGCCCCGCCCATCCGGCCCGATCATCGAGATGCTCGACCGGCTCGGCGTGCATCGCGGCGCCTATGATGCCATCGTCTCGTCCGGCGACGCCACCCGCGCCATGATTGCCAAATATCGCGGCAAAGCCATCCATCACGTCGGCCCGGCCACTGAGGATGACGCGCTCTATGAAGGGCTCGACGTGCGCCGCACCGGCGCCGATGAAGCCGAAGTCGTCGTCGTCACCGACCTCGATACCGATGACGATACCCCCGAGCTGTATCGTGAGCGGGCCAAATTCTGGCTCAGCCGCAAGCTGCCGATGATCTGCGCCAATCCCGACCGCGTGGTCGAGCATGGCGACAAGATCATCTATTGCGGCGGCGCGCTGGGCGATCTCTACGCCGCCATGGGCGGCATGGTGCTGATGGCTGGCAAACCCTATCAGCCGATCTACGAAGAGGCCTTCCGCCTCGCCGAGGTCGCTGCCGGCAAGCCGCTCGACAAGCGCCGCGTCCTCGCCATTGGCGATAGCGTGCGCACCGACGCCACCGGCGCCGCCCAGTTCGGCATTGATCTGCTGTTCGTCACCGGCTCGATCCACGCCGCCGAACTCGACGCCTTCGGCAAGCCCGATCCGCAGGCCATCGCCGATCTCGTGGCGCCCAGCCGCGCCACCATGGCCGGCTTCCTGCCGCGCCTGACCTGGTGAGATGATGGCCGGCTTCATTCGTCTTGATGCGCTGGATGCGGTGCCCACCAGCCTGCGCGGCGCCTATGTCGCCATCGGCAATTTCGACGGCGTGCATCGCGGCCATCAGACCGTGCTGAATACGCTCAAGGCCAGAGCCGCGCAGGCCGGCGTGCCCGCCATGGTGCTGACCTTCGAGCCCCATCCGCGCGATGTCTTCGCCCCGGCGCCCTTCATGTTCCGCCTCACCGATGGCGATGCCAAGGCGCGGCTGGTCGAGGCCTTTGGGCTCGACGCCATCACCATCCTGAATTTCGACCGCGTCTTCTCCCAGATCGAGGCCGAGGATTTCGTCTCCCGCTTTCTGGTCGAGGCGCTGGGCGTCACCGGCGTCATTGTCGGCGCCGATTTCCACTTCGGTCGCCAGCGTCGCGGCACCCCCAATTTCCTCAAGGCGGCTGGTGAAGCGCAGGGCTTTGCCGTGGAAATCCTCGACCTGATGGATGAGGGCGACGAGGTGATATCCTCCTCGCGCATCCGCGCCGCTCTGTCCGAGGGCGCCGTTACCGCCGCCAATCGGCTGCTGGGCTATCACTGGTTTTTCAATGGCTGCGTGGTCAAGGGCGACCAGCGGGGCCGGGAGCTCGGCTATCCCACCGCCAACACCATGACCCATGCCAATTTCCATCTGGCCCAGGGTGTTTACGCCGTGCGCGCCCGGCTGGGTGACCGGCTGTTCGATGGTGTCGCCGCCTATGGCAAGCCGATGTTCGACAATCAGCGCCCGCCCTTCGAGACGCATCTGTTCGATTTCGATGAGGATATTTACGGCCAGACCATCAGCGTGGCTCTGGTTGGCCATATCCGTGGCCAGGAGGTGTTCGCCGGCCTCGACGAGTTGATCACCGCCATGGACCGCGACAGCCGCAAGGCCCGCGAAGCCTTGGCCGCCGCCCAGCCATTGAGCGATCTGGACGCGAAACTGGGTTTTATTCGCTGATCGGCGGTGCGGGCTGTTCATCCAGCAATAGCCGCACCAGTTCAGCCTGCCGCCTCACGCCGGTCTTGTCGAAGATGGCGGTGAGTTGGCTGCGCGCCGTCGCCACCGAGATGCCGCGTGTCTCTGCCGCCCGCTTGCGCCCGCCGCCCCGCATGATTTCCCACGCCAGATTGGCCTCGGCCGGTGTCAGCCCATAGCGTTGCCGCAGGCGCTGGGTGACCTGCGCCATGCGCGCATCTGGATCGGTGATGAAGATCACCGCCAGTTGCGGGCTAAAGCCGGGCCACCAATTGCCAGCCGGGAAGGGCAGGCATTGCACCTGCAAGGGGGCTTGTCCTGCGGCGCGGCTGACCTGCATCATCCCTTCAGCGGCGGTCATCATGCCGCGCGCGCATTGCCCGATCAGCCGCTCCAGCGTCGCTGTCTCGCTGGCGCTGCTGCAGGTGAGCTGGCCGTCTTTCAGCACCAGTCCATCGCCGGGCGCGAGGATGGTCTCGGCGATGGCGTTGGCAGCGCGAATGGCGCCGCCGACCCCGACCAGCAGCGCGCCCCGGTCCAGATATTCCAGCGCCGCAAGGGCGCCCAGGCCGAGCGTCTGCGTCTCGTACAGCAACTGGTTGAACTGAAAGGCCCGGATCAGATGCGGCGTCACCACTGACATCAACTGAAGCGTGTCGGGCTCATATTGCCGCTTCCCCGAGATCATCAGGGTGGCTCGCCACCCTTGCGAGGTGGCCAAATTCAGCGCCGCGCCATGCAGATAGCCTTGCGGCACGCACCATTCATTATAAAAATCTCCCGCGCGAAAAACGGCGTGGTCGACCACCATCCGATCAAGCACCGGCCGGCCCACCGGGGTCGCATGCATCGCCAACTGCATGGCATTGCGCCGGTGATAATGCTCGGCATAGCTGCGGACTTTGTCAGGGTCTGTCCGCACGCTGACCAGCAGGGGCACATGCGCTGCCGTTTGTCCGCCCATGGTGGCGTCGATGCTGCCGGTCAGGTTGGCCAGGGTGCCGAGCGCGTGCTGCCACTGCGCCGGGTCGGCGCCCGCCGCATAGATGTCTTCGATCAGCCCGAGAATGGCGTCCATTTCGGTCCCTTGAGGGGCGCGAAGCACACTGCATACCTGTTTTGCCCTTTGTGCAAGTACCCCGCACGGTCCGGCTCGGCATCGAACATGTGTCGGATGCGGGCTCGCGCCCGGTTTTTTAGGGTTGGCTGATTTTGAAAAAGGTTAGCCCATGGAAAAGTACCGTCGTACCCGCCGCGCCATCACTGCCGCCACCGCTGCCGTTACCCTCGTCGCCGGGGCCGGGATGGCGGTCCAGGCTTCGGAAATTCAGCGCGCCTATGCGCAACACACGTCCACCTGCATCGGCCTGTTCTTCTCCGACCGGAAAGCGCACGCCGCCCAATGCCTGCCCAACCTCCATGGGGCGCCATCGATTATCACCAGCTCGGGCGGTCCTGCGCCGGTAATTGTCGGCCCGCCGCCGCCCGCTGTCGTGCCACCCGTTGTCGTGGTCGAGCCGCCGCCGCCACCGGAGTGCGAACTCGTCCCCGGCAATTGCGGCCCGGTCTGCCAGCAACTGGCCTGATGCCAAAAAATACTGGCCGCGTCCTGCTGGCTTGGGAAGGCGGGGCAGGGCGTGGCCATCTCACCACCCTCAAAGCCATGGCCGAGGCGCTTGGCGATGGCTTTGTCTATGACGCCGCGCTTTGCCGCATGGAGCATGCCGGCGAACTCGCGCCGCTCTGCGATCTTGTATTTGCCGGCGCCCGGCTGGGCCTTGATTCCACGCGCCGCGCCGCCGCCGGCAATCCCAATACTGCCAGCTGGGCCGAATTTCTCGGCGATCTGGGCTTTGCCAGTGCCGACCGGCTGATCCCCCAGATCGGGTGGTGGCTGGCCACCATCGAGGCGCGCCAGAGCAGCATGCTGATCGGCGATTTTTCGCCCATCGCGATGCTCGCAGCCCGCATCGCCGATATCCCGATGGTCGCCGTCGGCACCGGCTATTCCACGCCGCCGGCGGGCATGGACGATTTCCCCGTCCTGCTGGAGGAGCACACCACCCGCATCTATGCCGAGCGCGAGCTCACCAGTGCCGTCAACCGCGCCTTGCAGCATTTCGGCCTGCCGCCGATCACGCGGTTTTCCGATATTTATCGCGACGCCGTGTCGATGCCGCGCACTATTCCCGCTCTCGATCCCTACGGCCCGTGGCGTAGCGAGCCGCTCCTGCCGCCGCTCAACGAGGCGCTGCCGCGCGGATTGGGTGGTGGCGGCGATGAGATTTTCATCTATTTCTCGACCGCCGAGCGCGACGACCAGGCCTTGATGACTGCCATCGCCGGTCTGGCCCTGCCCACGCGGCTATTCATGCCGGGCATCGGCCCTGAGCTGGCCGCGCAGCTGACGTCGGCCGGCGTCATCATCGAACAGGCACCGGTACCGCTCGAACTGATCGCCCGCCGCAGCCGGCTGATGCTGCATGCCGGCCAGCATGGCAGCCTCTGCATGGCGCTGGGGCTGGGCCTGCCCCAGATTGCCTTCCCCCAGCATCTGGAGCATCTCTATCACGCCCGCCGCGCCGCCGTTTTCGGCACGGTGACGGTGTTCGAACCACATCAGCGCGACATCACAGCGATCCGGCAGGCCATCCACCAGGCCCATGCCGATGCGGGCCGCGCCCGTCGCGCCGTGGCGGTGTCCGATGAGCTCTATCCTGGCCTGTTTGGCGATCTTGCCGGTCTGGTGCGCCGGCGTTTGCTGCCGCTTCTGGCCTGACCGCCCCAAATCAACCTTTGCCCCTTGGGCCTGCCCTTGCTAAAAGGCGGCAAATCTCCCTTTACCGATTGCCGTTTCCATGACCGATACTGCCCCGGGCGCCGCCGAAACCGATTATTCGGCCACCCTGTTTTTGCCGGAAACCAACTTCCCCATGCGCGCCGGTCTGCCTGACCGCGAGCCGGGCTGGCTCAAGCGTTGGGAAGACATGGATATTTACGCGCTGCAGCGCGAGCAGGCCAAGGATCGGCCGCTGTTCACCATCCATGACGGCCCTCCATACGCCAATGGCAATATCCATATCGGTCACGCGCTCAACAAGACGCTGAAGGATCTGGTCTCGCGCTCGATGCAGATGCTGGGCTTCAACTCGGCCTATGTGCCGGGCTGGGACTGCCACGGCCTGCCCATCGAGTGGAAGATCGAGGAACAATACCGCGCCAAGGGCAAGGACAAGAACGACGTTCCGCTGGTCGAATTCCGCCAGGAATGCCGCACCTTTGCCGAGCAATGGGTCGATGTGCAGCGCACTGAATTCAAGCGTCTCGGCATCCTCGGCGAGTGGGACAATCCCTATCTCACCATGAGCTTTGACGCCGAAGCCCAGATCGCGCGCGAGCTGATGAAGGTCGCCACCAGCGGCCAGCTTTATCGTGGCTCCAAGCCGGTGATGTGGTCCGTGGTCGAGCGCACCGCGCTGGCCGAAGCCGAAATCGAATATGCCGATTACGAGAGCGACACCATCTGGGTGAAGTTCCCGGTCGCCGATGGCGCCTTTGCCGGTACCTCGGTGGTGATCTGGACCACCACGCCATGGACCATCCCGGCCAACCGCGCCATCACCTACTCGGCGCGTGTCGACTACAGCCTCTATGAAGTGACGCGGGCCCCGGCCGAGAACTGGGCCAAGATCGGCGAGAAATACATCATCGCTGACAAGTTGGCGGCCGAAGTGTTCGCCAAGGCCAAGGTCGAAGCCTACGAAAATCGCGGCGCTGTGCCCGCCGACGCTCTGGCATCCATGATCTGCCACCATCCGCTCAAGGGCCATGGCGGCGGCTATGACTTTGCCGTGCCGCTGCTCGATGGCGATCACGTCACCGATGATGCCGGCACCGGCTTCGTCCACACCGCGCCCGGCCACGGCCTCGAGGACTTCGAGCTGTGGATGAATTCGTCGCGCGTGCTGAAGGACAAGGGTATCGACCCGTCCATCCCCTATGCGGTCGATGATGGCGGCTTCTACACCAATGAAGCCCCCGGCTTCGATGGCGCCCGCGTCATCGATGACAACGGGAAGAAGGGCGATGCCAATAACCGCGTCATTGCTGCTTTGGCCGAGCGCAACGCCATGGTCGCCCGTGGTCGCGTCAAGCATTCCTATCCGCATTCCTGGCGCTCCAAGAAGCCGGTGATCTTCCGCAACACGCCGCAGTGGTTCGTCTATATGGACCGCGACATCATGGGCGCGTCGGGCGATACCCTGCGCCACCGCGCGCTCAACGCCATCGACGCCACCAAATTCTACCCCGCCGCCGGCCAGAACCGCCTGCGCGCCATGATCGCCGACCGCCCCGATTGGGTGTTGTCGCGCCAGCGCGCCTGGGGCGTGCCGATCACCGTCTTCGTCAACAAGGCGACCAACGCCCTCCTGCAGGATGAGGCGGTCAATCACCGCATCGCCCAGTCCTTCGAGGAAGAGGGCGCCGATGCCTGGTTCAAGCCCGGCGCTGCGGCCCGCTATCTCGGCGACGCCTATGCGGTCGACGACTATGAGATGGTCACCGACGTGCTCGACGTCTGGTTCGACAGCGGGACCACCCATGCCTGGGTGTTGCGCAATAAACAAAAATGGCCGCATCTGAAGTTCCCGGCCTCGCTCTATCTGGAAGGCTCGGACCAGCATCGCGGCTGGTTCCATTCCTCCTTGCTGGAAAGCTGCGCCACCAATGGTCACGCCCCTTATGAGGGCGTGCTGACGCACGGCTTCACCATGGATGGCGAAGGCCGCAAGATGAGCAAGTCGCTGGGCAATACCGTCGCCCCACAGGACATCATCAAGCAATATGGCGCCGACATTCTGCGCCTTTGGGTCGCTTCGTCCGACTATTCGGAAGATCTGCGGCTGGGCAAGGACATCATCCAGACCACGGTGGACAGCTATCGCAAGCTGCGCAATACCATGCGCTGGCTGCTCGGCAATCTGGCGCATTACCAGCCCAGCGACACGGTCGATTTCCGCGACATGCCCGAGCTGGAGCAGCTCATGCTGCATCGGCTGGCCCAGCTCGATAGCCAGGTGCGCACGGCGTATAAGGACTACGACTACCGCCGCATCGTCACGCTGCTCACCAACTTCATGAATATCGAGCTGTCGGCATTCTATTTCGATATCCGCAAGGACGCGCTCTATTGCGACCCGATCTCCTCGGGGACCCGCCGGGCGTCGCTGACGGTGCTCAATCATCTGTTCGATTGCCTCACCGCCTGGCTCGCCCCGATCCTGGTCTTCACCATGGAAGAAGTCTGGCTCGAGCGGCATCCTGAGGACGGCTCGTCCGTCCATCTGCGGCTCTTCCCCGAAGTGCCGGCCGACTGGCTCAACGACGATCTGGCCAGCAAGTGGACGCTGATCCGTGCGGTCCGCCGCGTGGTCACCGGCGCGTTGGAAATCGAGCGTCGCGAAAAGCGCATCGGCTCCTCGCTCGAAGCGGCGCCAAAGGTGTTCATTGCCGATGAGCGCTATGTGACCGCGCTCAAGGGCCAGGACCTCGCCGAAATCGCCATCACCTCGGCGATTGAGGTTGTGGCTGGTCCGGGCGAGGGTTTCACGCTGGATGACGTGCCCGGCATCGCCGTGGTGCCGGCACTGGCACAAGGCCAGCGCTGCGCCCGCTCGTGGAAGATCCTGCCCGAGGTTGGTTCGGACGCCGAATATCCCGACGTCTCCCCCCGCGACGCCCAGGCCCTGCGCGAACGCGCTGCGGCAGGGCTGTAATCGCCTTGGCGAATAGCCCCGGCCACCCCCTCCCAGCCTCCCCCTTCAAGGGGGAGGTGCGGTTCGGCGATAGTGGCTCGATCCAGTCAAATCCCCCGCATTCCACCTCCCCCTTGATGGGGGAGGCTGGGAGGGGGTGGTGGGAGTCCCGATGAATCTGAAATCCTTCTTCAACCCCACCGTCTATTTCTCCCTGACCATGGCCATCCTCGCCTTCGGCATCGACCGCGCCCACAAGGCGGTTCAGGTGTCGGCGGATTGCATCGCCATTGGCGCTGCGCCGTGCGTCGAGGTGTTCACCAGCTATGTGCCGTTCGCCATGACTGGCTGGCGCGGTGGCGAAATCCTGCGCGTCACTGATTTCTTCGATTATGTGCTGGTGTGGAATACCGGGATTTCCTATGGCTTGCTCGATGGCATGCCGGCCTGGGTGCTCGGCATGGTCATGGTCGTCGCCATCGTGGCGCTGTCGATCTGGTGGCTGCGGGCCGATTCCGCACTGGTCCGGATTGGGCTGGCGCTATGCATTGGCGGCGCGCTATCCAATGCGCTGGATCGCCTGATCTATGGCGCGGTGGCCGATTTTTTCCACCTGCATTGGGGCACCTGGTCCTTCTATATTTTCAACCTTGCCGACATCGCCATCACGGCTGGGGTGATCCTGCTGCTGGCCGATCTCATCGGGTTGGGGCGGCCGCGTCAGGTCGCCAATTAATGCCGCGACACGTTACCGCCAGAATCTGGTCTTAGGCCGCATAATGCGCTATAAGCGCCGCCGACATCGCGAAGGACGTTTCATGCGTATTGGATTGACCGGGCAGCAAGCTGCTCTGGAAACACTCAGCCGGGCCGGTATGGCAGCTCTTGGCCTTGTGCTGGCTGTGGCTCTGAGCGCGTGCACCACGGTTGAGGGCGGCAACGCCCTGACCGATTTCGGCACCTTCGAGCGTGAAGTGATGACAACCACGGCGCGCGGCGTCGGTCTGCTGCCGGGCGAAGCGCCCAAGGCGGACATCACCAACGCGCGCGCGCCACTGGTGCTGCCGGCCTCTGGCCAGGCGCTGCCAGCGCCGGCCAAGGAAGCTGCGCTGGCGCAGCTGCCGGTCAATAGCGACACGGTGCGCATTGACACCACCAATCTCACCGAGGCCGATATGCAGCGCCTGCGCAACGCCAAGGTGGTCGATTTGCGCTCGCTGTCCGGTCGCCCGCTGACCGAGCAGGAAGCCCGGACCCTGACCGCGCGCATGCGCGCCGCCAATATGTCGGTGTCCACCACCAGCAAGCGTCCGCTCTATCTGCCGCCCGATGAATATTTCACCCGCGTCGGCAATTCCGAGCTGGTCTGCTCGACCCCCGGTGGCGAATTGGTCTCGATCAACGATCCCAAATGCCCCGAGGCGGTGCGCAAGGCGATCCGCGCGAGCCAGACCGGTCCGAGCACCAGCGTCGACAGTTTCGGCGGTCGGGGCGTCAAGCTCACCGATTCCGAAATCGGGCTCTGACCCCAGCGCCAGTTCAAATTTTACAAGCGGCCGGATCATCCGGCCGCTTCGCCTTTTTCGCGCCGCCCGCCTGATCCCCAGGCCGATGGGTCCCGCATGACATGAAAGTACGCCCGATGAGCGACTCTGCCCCTACCAAACCCGACACCGGCGACCGTCTCGCCAAGGTCATTGCCCGTTCCGGGCTGTGCTCCCGCCGCGATGCCGAGGTGTGGATCACCGAGGGCCGCGTCGTGGTCAACGGCAAAAAAGTGCTGACCCCCGCCTTCAACGTCACCGAGCGTGACAAGATCATGGTCGATGACGCCCCGCTGGCCGCCCGTCAGGGCACCCGCGTCTGGCTGTATCATAAGCCTGCCGGCCTCGTGGTCACCGAGAAGGACCCCGAGGGTCGCGAGACCATTTTCGAGCATCTTGAAGCCCATGGCCTGCCGCGCGTCGTCACGGTTGGCCGTCTCGATATCAACACCGAAGGCCTGCTGCTGCTGACCAATGATGGCGGCCTCAAGCGCGTCCTCGAACTGCCGACCACCGGCTGGCTGCGCCGCTATCGCGTGCGCGCCCACGGCACCGTCACACAGGCGGCACTGGACAAGCTCAAGGACGGCATTGAGATCGATGGCATCCGCTATGGACCCATCGAAGCCACGCTGGAGCGCGAGCAGGGCGCCAATGTCTGGCTGGTGCTGGCGCTGCGCGAAGGCAAGAACCGCGAAGTCAAGAATGTGCTGGGCGCGCTGGGCCTCGACGTGAACCGGCTGATCCGGGTCAGCTTCGGCCCGTTCCAGCTCGGCGACATCCCGGTGGGTGCGGTCGAGACCATCAAGGCCAAGATGCTGCGCGATCAGCTCGGCAAGAAGCTGGCCGATGCCGCTGATGTCGATTTCGACAGCGAGATGCCGGCCGAAGCCAATGCGCTGATCGGCAAGCCGACCCGTGACCGCCTGACCGGCCGTGGCACCAATACCGTCGAAATCGCCCGTCAGCGTTTCCGCTTCACCGATGGCGCCGAAAAGACCGAAGAAGAAGTCCGCGCCGAACGCCCCCGGCAGGACCGTCCCGGCCGCTTCGACAGCCGCAAGCCAATGGTCAAGCGCGAAGAAGCGCGTGACGACGAATATGCACCACCGCCCCGCCAGATCCATTTTGACGATGAAGAGGGCCGTGCCTCCGAGGAATTTGTGGCTAAACTCAATACCCGCGTTGTGAAACGTCCCGATCGTGAAGACCAGTCGGCCAGCACCTTTGGCAAGGCCGCGCCCCGTCCCGCTGGCGGCAAGAAGCCGTTTGGCGAAAAGAAATCCTTCGGCGACAAGAAGCCGTTTGGTGACAAGAAATCCTTCGGCGACAAAAAGCCTTACGGCGATAAAAAGCCGTATGGTGACAAGAAGCCCTACGGTGACAAGAAGCCGTTTGGCGAGCGCCCGTCGCGCGACGGTGCTGGTCGTCCCGAGGGTGGCACCCGGCCGCCGCAGGGTCGTGAGTTCGTCGGTACGCCCCGCGGTCCGCGTCGCAGCGATGCGGTGGCTGATGGGGCTCCCCGCGAGTTCACGCCGCGCGTGCGTCCCGATAGTGAACGCGGCGACGGCGCTGCCTTCAAGGGCGAGGCCAAGCGTCCCGGCCGTAACTTCTCCGAAAAGCCGGCCCGCTTCCGCGCCGACGGCGAACGGCCGCAGCAGCGCAGCGAGCGCCCGCCGCAGCGCAGTGAACGTCCGCGCCAGGAACGCCCCGGCCGCGACGAATTCGGCTCCGAGGCCAAGACCTATGGCAAGCCGCGCATGCGTCCTGATGGCAAGCCCATGCCCAAGCGCGATGGCGCTGCACCCGTTCGGGGCCCGCGCCCCGGCGGCTTCGGCAAGCCGGGTGGCTTTGGCAAGCCTGCGGGCGGCGCTGGTCGTCCCGCTGGCGGCTTCGGCAAGCCCGGTGGTGGTGCTGGCCGGCCTGCAGGCGGTCGCCCCGCCGGTGGCCCTGGTCGCCCGTCCGGCGGTGCCGGTCGTCCCTCGGGCGGCGCTGGTCGCCCTTCCGGTGGTGCTGGTCGGCCTGCTGGTCCGCGTCGCCCCAAGGCCTAGGCTTCCCCACTATCATCACCCTCGGGCCTGACCCGGGGGTGATGTCTCAAGCATTCGAAAGACGAGTTTCATGCGCATCGTCGCCGGTAAATTTCGCGGTAAGGCCCTCAGCTCGCCTGCCGACGACTCCATCCGCCCCACCGCAGACCGCGTCCGCGAATCGATGTTCAACATCCTCGCCAGCCGCCTTGGTCCGGTATTCGACGGGGTGCGCGTGCTCGACCTGTTCGCCGGCACTGGCGCGCTGGGCTTCGAGGCCCTGTCGCGCGGCGCCAGCCATGTCACCTTCGTCGATATCGGTGCTGAAGCGCGCGGGCTGATCCGCGATCACATCGAAGCCTTCGGGGCAGGAGGCATCACCAAGCTGCTGCGCCGCGACGCCACCGCGTTGGGCACTCCGGGCACCTTTGGTCAGTTCGATCTGGTGTTTCTCGATCCGCCCTATGGTCAGGGCCTGGGCGAACAGGCACTGGCGCATATCGCCGCCAATGGCTGGCTCGCCCCTGGCGCCACGCTGGTATTCGAGGAAAGCGTCGACGCCAAGATCGAAATCCCGGCCGGCTTCACCCTGGAAGACCGCCGCGAATACGGCTCGGCGGCGGTGCATTTCTTGAGTTTTGGGTCGGCCGAATAGGCTAGGCCGCCACGCCACACGCCGCGCATTTGCCGCGGATTTCCATCGTCGTGCGCTCGGCGGTGAAGCCCTTGGCATTGGCCCAGTCGCCCAGCCGTTCCTCGATCACTGCGTCGGTGAATTCATCCACCTTGCCGCAACCGTCACAGATGGCGAAGGCGATCAGCCCCTTGCGGTGGCAATCCGCGTCGGCACAGGCGACGAAGGCGCTGAGCGATTCCAGCCGATGCGCCAGCCCGCGCTCCACCAGCTTGTCCAGCGCCCGATAGACCTGCAACGGCGCGCGCAGCCCATCGCCGCGCAGCCGGTCGAGAATGTCATAGGCGCTCAGCGGCCCCACCGAATGGGTGAGCGCGCCCAGCACCAGGCCCTGATTGCGCGTCAGATCGCTCGGAACATCGTGACTATGTGCCATGGGTTTGCCTCCTGCCGAACAATAGCGTCACTGGTACCGTCAACGACACCAGGAA
The DNA here is from genome assembly GCF_054489345.1 of Devosia sp. A369. Classification (NCBI taxonomy): domain Bacteria; kingdom Pseudomonadati; phylum Pseudomonadota; class Alphaproteobacteria; order Hyphomicrobiales; family Devosiaceae; genus Devosia; species Devosia sp. A369. The sequence continues at coordinate 218,542 of NZ_JBTMWV010000002.1, forward strand.
TAACATCAAGGCCATCACCACGATGGACGGCCCCGATGCGGTATCCCATTGCCGCGAGCCGAACAGCCCGCCGACTACGGCGATAGCGCCCAGCACCGCCGCCACCACCGCCATCATTTCCGGCGTGCTGCTGAGCCGCCGCGCGGTTGCGGCCGGGATGATCAACAGCGCGGTGATCAGCAACACGCCGACCAGCTTCATGGCGATGGCGATGACGCTGGCCATCAGGATCATCAGCACCATCCGGCTCGCCTCCGGCCGCAGCCCCTCGGCCTCCGCCAGTTCGGCGCTGACGGTGGAAGCCAGCAGCGGCCGCCAGGCCAGGATCAGAATGGCGAGAATGGCCACCCCGCCGCCATAGATAATGGCGATATCCTCCACCGAGACGGCCAGAATATCCCCGAACAGAAACCCCATCAGATCAATGCGTACGCTGGTGAGGAACCCCACCAGCACCAGCCCCACGGCCAGCGTCGAATGGCTGAGAATGCCGAGCAGCGCATCGGTCGACAATGTCGCCTGCCGTTGCAGCACGATCAGCGCCCCCGCCACCAGGGCCGCCACGGCGAACACGCCCAGCGTCATATTCATCGACAGGATGATGCTCAGCGCCACCCCGAGCAGCGCCGAATGCGCCATGGTGTCGCCGAAATAGGCCATGCGCCGCCACACGACGAAGCAGCCCAGTGGCCCCGCCACCAGCGCCAGCCCCACGCCGGCGATCAGCGCGCGGGAGAAATAATCACCGAACATGGTCATGCTCCGCATGGTCGTGGTGAGCATGGTCATGATCGTGGTGGATATGCCCATCCGCGTCATGCTCATGGTCGTGATGATGCTGGTAGATCGCCAGCGACCCCGCGGCCCGCTCGCCGAACAGCTTGAGATATTCGGGGCTGCGCTTCACCGCCGAGGGCGTGCCCCGGCAGCACACATGGCCATTGAGGCAGATCACCGTGTCGGTCTCGGCCATCACCACATGCAGGTCGTGCGAAATCATCAAGATCCCGCTCCGCGTCGTGTCGCGGATCTGCCGCACCAATTCGTACAGCGCCACCTCGCCGGAAAAATCCACCCCCTGCACCGGCTCGTCCAGCACCAGCAGATCGGGCTTGCGGATCATCGCCCTGGCAAACAGCACGCGCTGGAATTCCCCGCCCGACAGCTCCTGCACGGCCGCCTTGAGCAGCCGCGTCGCGCCTACGGCTTCCAGTGCCGCGTCGATAGCGCTGGGCGAATGCTGCCCGGTCAGCGTCATCAGCCGCTCCACCGTTAGCGGCAGCGTCCAGTCGATGCTCAGCTTCTGCGGCACATAGCCGATGCGCAGCCCCGGTTGGCGCGTCACCGTGCCCATGCTGGGCTTGAGCACGCCGGTCGCCAGCTTGGCGGTGGTGGATTTGCCGGAGCCGTTCGGGCCGATCAGCGTCACGATCTCGCCGCGCGCAATGGTCAGATCCACCCCGCTTACCAGCGTTCGCCCGCCACTGGTTACCCCGGCATTGGTCAGCGTGATCAGCGTTTCTCGCGGCACTGTTGCGCTCATTGCGGTCTCGGTTCTGTCGCACCCTCCCCAAGGGGAGGGACGGGGTGGCAGTCTGTCGTCGTGGCCGGTCGTCGCGAAAAATCTGCACTGACCGGTCTTGACGGCGCTAAATACGTTATAGCATAACATCGCGGCAAGACGTAATAACATAACATATCACGACATCCCAGACCGAAAGTCACGCTGATGCAATTGCTCGCCCCTCTCGCCCTGCTGTCCACGGCCCTGCTCACCACCAGCGCCTGGGCCGCGCCCAGCGTGGTGGCCTCGATCAAGCCGGTGCATTCGCTGGTATCATCGGTGATGGAAGGCGTGGGTGAGCCGACGCTGATCGTCAAAGGCGCTGCCTCGCCGCATAGCTACGCCCTCAAGCCCTCCGACGCCGGCGCGCTCGAGGCCGCCGATATCGTGTTCTGGACCGGCCACGGCATGGAGATGTTTCTCGCCGATGCGCTGGTCACCCTTGCCGGCGGCGCAACGGTCGTTGAACTCGCCGACGCCCCGGGCATCACCCTGCTGCCGGTGCGCGAAGGCGGCGCATTTGACGCCCACAGCCACGAGGAGCATGGCGACCACGAAGATGAGCATGCAGAGCATGAGGCGCATGAGGAACATGGCGAAGGCGACATGCATTTCTGGCTCGATCCGCAGAACGCCGCGCTGATGGTCACCCAGATTGCCGCCACCCTGTCAGAGGTCGATCCGGAGAATGCCGGCACCTATGCCGCCAATGCCGCAACGACCATCGCCGGCCTCGACGCCCTCGAAGCCGAACTCACCGCCACGCTGGCGCCGGTCGCCGACCGCCCTTTCGTGGTGTTTCACGATGCCTATCAATATTTCGAGACCCGCTTCGGCCTGACCCTGGCCGGCTCGGTCACTGTGACGCCGGATGTGATGCCCGGCGCCGCGCGGATTGATGAACTCAAGGCCCGGGTCGCCGAACTGGGCGCCACCTGCGTCTTCGCCGAACCCAATTTCCCGCCCAGCATCATCGCCGCCATCACCGAAGGCAGCGCCGCCAAGGCGGGCACGCTCGATCCAGAGGGCAGTGCGTTGGACGCCGGGGTGGAGCTTTACCCCAATCTGCTACGCGGGTTGGCGGCTGATATGGTGGATTGCTTGAAGTAGATCCTCGGAGCTCCCACCACGGTGTCATCCCGGCCTCGAGCCGGGGCCCATCTTGAGATCTCAGGATGGGCCCCGGCTCGAGGCCGGGGTGACACCGAGAGTGTGGTTACGGCAGTGGCTATCAACAGCCCCTACTTCAACGGCCCCTTGAAGATGAAAAACGCCCCCAGCCCGATCAGCACGAAGCCGACGCCGTGGTTCAGCGTCAGCTTTTCGCCGAAATAGAACACCGTGAACACGGCGAAGACCGAGAGGGAAATCACCTCCTGGATGGTCTTGAGTTCGGAGGGCGAATAGACCGCGCCGCCGATCCGGTTGGCCGGCACCGCCAGCCAATATTCGAAAAACGCGATGCCCCAACTGATCAGCACCGCTATCCACAGCGCCGAACTTGGCCATTTCAGATGGCCATACCAGGCAAAGGTCATGAAGATGTTGGAAGCGAGCAGCAGCCCGATGGGCGCCAGGGTGGCGACGTTGAAGCCCAAGGCTTCCTCCTAAAGACGACTGCTCTTCACTACCCGCTGTGTCATTGTCGCGAAAGCGGCAACCTGCGTTTTTTAGCGGTGGTGAGAGCGCCGGTCAGCGTCGATGCTTGGTGGGTTGCTCAAGCCCGTACAGATCGTCATGCAGGGAATCCATGCGGTCCTTCAATGCGGTCTGCGCATCATAGACGCCGCGATTGTAGTAATAGGCGCCCATCTTGTCGGCAAAGAAGGCCATCAACATCTCGGCTGGGATCGCCCCGATGTCCTGATCGAGATCGTTGCGGAAGTAATCCTGGATTTCGGCGACGATGGCCTTGGTTTCCTCGCGGCTGAATTTGATGGGCTTCATGTGTCCAATCTCCTGAGACCTGTTGGATCGGGTTCTAGTGTGAGTCGATGCTGCCTTGGGGCGGCAAATCAGCCCGCAGGGGTTCCCCGCGGGCTTGACCCGGCGGCGGTTTTCCTAGCAACGGCGACCTGACGTTGCACTTCGCGCCATTTGGTGGCACACCAGACCTGTGTTGGTTCCCGAAGGCCGTTGAGCCGGAGGGATACCCAGCCTGAAGCCCAAGGCGGCAGGCTAGAAAAGGGAACACGGTGCGACGTACCCATCAGGGCGCAAAACCGTGGCTGCCCCCGCAACTGTAAGCGGTGCGTGCCCTCTCATGCCACTGGCGAAAGCCGGGAAGGCGAGGGCACTATCTCCACCGCGAAGCCAGGAGACCTGCCAACACGCGAGCCGGGCTCAACGCCCAATAACTATTCCGCGCACGGAGGGTGCTGCCATGAATACTGCGACCACTACCTCGACTGGCCTCCAGTCGCTCTCGATTTCCCAGCGTCTCATTGCCGGTTCGCTGGCGCTCATGCTTGGTCTGACCCTGCTGGTCGGCACCGGCTTTGCCGGCGATTTCCGCCTGCATAACGGCGCCCACGACACCCGCCACGCCATGGGTTTCCCCTGCCACTAAGGCAGACCACGAGAGAATAATCATGATCCGCAATTTGTTTGCCGCTGCGATTTTCGCAGCGCTGGCCGCTGGCCTATTGACGGCCGCGATCCAGCATTTCCGCGTCACCCCGCTGATCCTGCATGCCGAAACCTTCGAGGGCGACGGCGGCCATAGCCACGGCGACGCCACCGAAGAACACAGCCATGACGCTGCCGCCGCCGAGGCCGAGGCAGTGGAGGAATGGGCGCCGCAGGACGGCTTTGAGCGCACCGCTTACACCACGCTCGCCACGGTGCTCGCCGCCGCCGGCTTCGCGCTGGTCATCGGCGCCGTCTCGATGTTCGCCAATATCCCGATCACCTTCGCCAACGGCTTCCTCTGGGGCATTGCCGGCTTCATCACCTTCTCGCTGGCGCCGGCCTATGGCCTCGCCCCCGAATTGCCCGGCATGCCCGCCGCTGAAGTCTTCCCCCGCCAGCTCTGGTGGGCCGGCACGGCGCTGGCCACCGGCGCGGCGTGCCTGCTGCTGGCCAAGACCCGCGCCGGCTGGGCTTTTGCCGTTGCCGCGGCGTTGGTCGTCATCCCCCACATCATCGGCGCGCCCGTCGGTCCCGATGAGCCGAGCGCCGTCCCCGCCCATCTCGCCACCGAATTTGCCGCCATCACTTTGGGCACCTCGCTGGTGTTCTGGCTGGTGCTGACCACGGTGTTCGGCAAGCTCAATGATGTTTTCGCTGCTCGCAGCACTAATCTGGTTGGAGCCCGCGCATGACCACCAAAATCCCCACCACCGTCATCACCGGCTTCCTCGGCGCCGGCAAAACCACCCTCGTCCGCCACCTGCTGGCCCACGCCCCCAAGGGCAAGCGCATCGCCCTGATCATCAATGAATTCGGTGATCTCGGTGTCGACAAGGACATCCTTGCCGGTTGCGGCGACGACACCTGCCGCGAAGAGGATATGGTGGAACTGTCCAATGGCTGCATCTGCTGCACCGTGGCCGATGAGTTCATTCCCACCATGCAGGCGCTGCTCGCCCGCCCGGACAAGTTCGATCACATCGTCATCGAAACCTCTGGTCTGGCTTTGCCCCAGCCGCTGATCCGCGCCTTCAACTGGCCGGAAATCAAGGCCCAGGTCACCATTGACGGCATCGTCACCGTCGCCGACGCCTCGGCGCTGGCCGAAGGGCGTTTCGCCTCCGACGAAGCCGCCATCGACGTGCTGCGCCGGCAGGACGAGATGCTCGACCACGAAACCCCGCTGGGCGAATTGTTCGAGGACCAGCTCTCGGTCGCCGATCTGGTGATCCTCAACAAGACCGATCTGGTCGATGCGGAAACGCTGGCCAAGGTGGAAGCCAATCTGCGCGCCGAACTGCGCCCCGGCGTCGGCCTGCTGCATGCCCGCAACGGTCATGTCGATATCGCGGCGCTGCTCGGCATGGGCATGGGCAGCGAGGACGACATTGCCAATCGCCCCAGCCACCACGAGCTGGAGCATGGCGGGGAAACCCACGAGCATGACGATTTCGACAGTTTTTCCATTCGCCTGCAATCGGTTAGCGGCAAGGACGAATTGCTGGCGGTGATCGAAAAGACCATCCGCGAGCATGACGTGCTGCGCCTCAAGGGCTTTGCCGCCATTCCCGGCGCCGCTGCCCGTCTGGCGATCCAGGCCGTCGGCCCGCGCGTTACCGCCTATTTCGACCGCCCGTGGAAAGACGGCGAAGTGCGCGACACCGCGCTGGTGGTGATCGGTGAGCAACCGCTCGACCGGGCTGCCATCACGGCCAGCCTCAATCAGGCCGCTGCCGTCGCGGCCTGAGATAAAAAGGCCTGACGCAACATGCACTTACTCTCCGCCCAGGCCGGGGCCATCCAGCAGGAAGGCGAGGCCATCGACCTCGCCCAGCGCCCCGGCGCGCTGGTGTTTGCCTCCTCGGCCGACAGCGAATTGGCCATGCTGGCCGGCGCTGCCGACCGGGCGGGGGAGGGTGAAATGCGCCTCGCCAACACGCTGCGCCTGTCCAATAATCTGTCGGTCGATCTATGGCTGGAGCAGACTGTTGCGCATGCCAAACTGGTCGTGCTGCGGCTGATCGGCGGCGCGGCCTATTTCCAATATGGCGTCGACGAGCTGACGGCATTGTGCAGCAACCGCAAGATTCCGCTGGTTTTGCTGCCCGGCGACGCCAACCCCGATCCGATCCTGCAAGCGCGCTCCAGCGTCCATCCTGACGACTGGATGCGCCTGCATTCCCTGTTCGTTGCCGGCGGCCCCGACAATGCCGAGACGATTTTGGCGGCGTTCAACACCCTAGGCGCGAGCCAGCAGCCGCTGGCAGCAAGCTTGCAGTTTTCTGGTGGTTTTCTGACTGAGCTGACGCCGCAGCCCTTCGCTCGCTTCGGCCTTTGGCATCCTGCGCTCGGCATGACCGACGAAGCTGGCTTGCGCGCGCTGCATCCAACCGTTCCAGACGCGCCCCATATCCCTATTCTGTTCTATCGCGCTGCGCTGGAAGGCGCCGGCACGGCGACCATCGCCGCGATCATTGCGGCGCTCGAAGCGCGAGGGCTGGCCCCGGTGCCGCTATTGGTCTCCTCGCTCAAGGAAGCGGCCTGCGTTCGCTTCGTGCAGAATGCGCTGAGCGCCTTTCCGCCGGCGGCGGTGTTCAACCTCACCGGCTTTGCGCTGGGCATTGATGGGCTCGACGCCAAGGCCAATCCGTTTTCGACCAGCGACGCCCCGGTACTGCAACTGATTCAGACCGGCCGCTCGGAAGCGCAATGGCAGGCTGACATCCAAGGGCTGAGTTCCAAGGACATGGCGATGTTCCTGGTCATGCCTGAGGTGGATGGGCGGATCGGCGGATTGATCGTTGGGCACAAGGCCGACGCGGTTTGGCACGAACGCTGCCAGGTGCCGTTGACGGCTTATACGCCGGATGCGTCGGGGATTGAGCGGGCGGTGTCGCTGGCGGCGAACTGGGCAAGGTTGCGGGCAACGCCACGCGGTGAGCGGCGGATTGCGTTGGTGTTGGCGAATTATCCGCTGCGCGATGGACGATTGGCCAATGGCGTTGGCTATGATGCGCCGGCGTCGACGGTGGCGATTTTGCAGACGCTGGCGGCGGCGGGTTACACGCTGGACCTGTCCGGTGCACTGACCGCTGCCGATCTCATCGCCGCCCTGCAAGCCGGGCCGACCAATGCTGAGCCGGGGCGGGGTTCGTCTGCGGCGCGGTTGAGTCTTGGGCGGTATGGTGAGTTGTTTGCTCAGTTGCCTGACGCCATCCAGTCGGCGGTGACGGCGCGTTGGGGCGCACCAACGACCGACCCCTTCCTGCGCCTAGACAGTTTCCACCTCCCGGCGCTGATCTTTGGCAATGTGGCCATCCTGCTCCAGCCCGGTCGGGGCTATCAGCTGGATGAAACGCTCAGCTATCACGACCCAGTGCTGGTGCCGCCGCATGCTTATTTGGCGGCGTATCTGTGGTTGCGGCATGAGTTTGGCGCGCAGGCGCTGATCCATAATGGCAAGCATGGGACGCTGGAATGGCTGCCGGGCAAGGCGACGGCGCTGGATGCGGCGAGCTATCCGGATGCGCTGTGGGGGCAGTTGCCGCATCTCTATCCGTTCATCGTCAATGATCCGGGCGAGGGCACGCAGGCCAAGCGTCGGACTGGCGCGGTGATCATCGATCATCTGGTGCCGCCGCTGACGCGGGCGGAAACCTATGGGCCGCTCAAGGACCTTGAGGCGCTGCTCGATGAATATTACGCGGCGGCGGGGATGGATCGGCGGCGGTTGGTCGATCTCAAGCGGCGGATTCTGGATTTTACCCGCGATGCGCGGCTGGATCGGGATATCGGGCTGCCGGAGGATGAGACCGAGGCGCTGATCAAGATCGATAATTTCCTGTGTGATCTGAAGGAAGCGCAGATCAGGGATGGGCTGCATGTGTTCGGGCAGTCGCCGCAGGGGGATTTGCAGCGCGATCTGATCGTGGCCTTGGCGCGGGTGCCGCGTGGGGAAATCGCCGGTGAAGCGTCGTTGATCCGGGCGTTGGCGGATGATCTCAAGCTGGGGTTTGATCCGTTGATGGTCAAGCTCGGCACTCCGTGGGTGGGGCCAGACGTGGCTGGCGCGGGTTCTCTGCGCACGCTGGGCGATGTGGTGGAACTGCTGGAAAATCTGGCGGCGGAGCTGGTCGATGGCCGAGCCGTGCCCGAGGATTGGGCTGCTACCAAGGCGGTGCTGGAGACGGTGGAAAGCACTATCCGGCCGCGTCTGGCTGCGTCGGGGCCGGCGGAGCTGGCAGCGTTGCTGGATGGGCTCGATGGCAAGTTCATTGCGCCGGGGCCGTCGGGGGCGCCGTCGCGCGGGCGGTTGGATGTGTTGCCGACGGGGCGGAATTTTTACTCCATCGACTCGCGGGCGGTGCCGACGCCGACGGCTTGGGAGCTGGGGCAGAAATCTGCCGAAAGTCTGGTGCTGCGGCATTTGCAGGATCATGGCCATCATCTGCGCGCGGTGGCGCTGTCGGTGTGGGGCACCGCCAATATGCGGACGGGCGGCGATGATATCGCGCAGGCGCTGGCATTGGTCGGCGCGCGGCCAACCTGGGACCCGGGTTCGCTACGGGTGTCTGGCTATGAGATCATTCCGCTGGCCAAGCTGGGGCGGCCGCGGGTGGACGTCACCTTGCGGATTTCGGGGTTTTTCCGCGATGCGTTTCCGGCGCAGATTGCGCTGGTGGATCGTGCCATTCGGGCGATCGGCGCCCTGGACGAGCCGACTGATGATAATCCCATCGCCGCCCGCATGCGCAGTGATGCGCTGGGGCTGATGGCCGAGGGGCAGTCCGAAGGTGACGCCGGGCTCGCTGCCGGACACCGGATTTTTGGCTCCAAGCCGGGCACCTATGGGGCCGGGCTCAATGCGCTGATCGATTCCGGCAGTTGGACCAGCAAGGCCGATCTCGCCCAGCGGGCGCTGGATTGGGGGCAATATGCCTATGGCGCACAGGCCGACGGCACGCCGCAGCGCGAGCGCTTTGCCGCACGGCTCGGCGATATCGATGCGGTGATCCACAATCAGGATAATCGCGAGCATGACCTGCTCGACAGCGATAATTATTACCAGTTCGAGGGTGGGCTTTCCGCCGCCGCCGAAACACTGAGCGGGGTCAAACCCGCCGCCTATCACAATGATCATTCCCGTCCCGAGCGGCCGGTGATCCGCACGCTGGAAGAGGAAATCTCCCACGTGATGCGCTCGCGGGTGGTCAATCCGAAATGGATCGCCGGCATGATGCGGCATGGCTATCGCGGCGCGTTTGAAATCATCGCCACGGTGGATTTCATGTTCGCCTATGCCGCCACCACCGGCGCGGTAAAGACGCATCATTTCGATCTGGCTTTTGAGGCGTTTGTCGAAAGTGACGCGGTGCGCGAGTTTATCCGCGCCAGCAACGCCCATGGCTATGACGAACTGCTCGCCAAGTTCAACGAGGCCCGCCAGCGCGGGCTGTGGACGCCGCGTTCCAATTCCGCCTTTGCCTTTTTGGAGGATTCCAGATGACCGATAAGCCCGTCAAGAAAACCGACCTGATGAGCGAAGCCGAGCGCGACGCCTATCACGCCGAAAAGATGAAGAAGAAGCGCGAGGCGCGGAACAAAATTCTGGCGACCAAGACCCAGGAAAAGGGGCTGCTGATTGTCCATACCGGCAAGGGCAAGGGCAAATCCACCGCCGCTTTCGGCATGGTGTTCCGGGCGCTGGGGCATGGCTTCAAGGTGGGTGTGGTGCAGTTCGTCAAGGGCGTCTGGGAAACCGGCGAGCGCGACGTGCTGATGAAGTTCCCCGAGCTGGTGACCATCAACGCCATGGGCGAGGGCTTTACCTGGGACGTGGCCGACCGGCAGCGCGACCTGGCCGCCGCCCGCAAGGCCTGGGAACAGGCCAAGGTGTTGATCAACGATCCGAGCAACAAGCTGGTGCTGCTCGATGAGCTGAACATCGTGCTGCGCTATGACTATCTGCCGATTGAGGAAGTGGTCGAGTTTCTGCGCAACAAGCCGGTGGATACGCATGTGATCGTCACCGGGCGCAATGCCAAGGATGAGCTGATCGAGATCGCCGATCTGGTGACGGAAATGACCGAGATCAAGCATCATTTCCGCGCCGGGGTTAAGGCGCAGGCGGGGATTGAGTTTTAGGGGAGCTTCGCTCCTTGGACCGGCGATCTGGAGTCGAACTGAGTGTATCGGTTCTTTCGCCTCCCTCCCCCCTGAGGGGAGGGAATGAGGGAGGGGGTCGTCCAGTTGGCCACGAAACGACCCCCACCCCGGCCCTCCCCTCAAGGGGGAGGGGGCGCATTGTGCATGCGGGGTGTCTTCGGCAAGCCCTAGCAGCCATCACCGCGCAATGACCGCGTCAGGCGGTTGATGTCGGTTTCCATCTCGGCGGAATCCCGCACCGAATATTCTACCCGGAACGCGGCATAGCTGGACCCATCGCAGAGCATGACCATGCGCTGGTGCAGGATGCGGATGCCTTTGAGGGCGGAGAATTCGGCCCAGCGCGGCGTGGTGGTCTGGCCGGTGATATTCCAGGCGTCAGCTTCCGCTTCGGCCGTCGCCGCACTCACCTCGGTCTCGAAATCATCGAGAAAATAGCCGCCCCAGACCACGAGGCCCGCCGCTGCGTCGAGCTTCTGAAAGCCCTGTCCATCGCCATTGTCGCTGAGATCGCTGCCGGTAAAGCCCGGCGGAATGTCGACGCCATAGCCGAAGCGGGGATTGTCGTAGTGATCCCAGCCCTGGGCAAAAGCGGGGGTGGTGAACAAAGCGAGGAGCAGGGTGAGGAGAATGCGCATGGCGGGAATCTGCCAGCGGCGGGGCGTTGGTGCAAGCCCCGGCTCACACCACCACGATGCCGGCATGCTTGGCTTTGTTCTCGGGCTCGACATGGATGGTGATCTGCACGTCTTCCACTGTTTCGCGCAATTTGGCTTCGATCTGGTCGCAAATGCTATGCGCCGCGTCGACGCTCATGGCGCCGGGCACCACCAGATGGAAATCGATGAACACCAGCTTGCCGGCCTGTCGGGTGCGGATGTCATGCGCTTCGATGGCGCCATCGGCATTGGTGGCGATGACCTCGCGGATGGTTTTCTGGGTGTCGACCGGCACGGCGACGTCCATCAGTCCGCCGACGCTGGAGCGGATGACGCCCCAGCCCGACCACAGGATGTTGAGCGCCACCAGCCCGGCCAGCAGCGCATCGAGCACCGCCCAGCCGGTGATAAACACCAGCGCCAGCCCGACCAGCACGCCGATGGTCGACACCACGTCGGTCAGCAAATGCTTGCCATCGGCTTCGAGCGCCGGCGAACGCACCTTGCGGCCATGCCGCATCAGCACAAAAGCCCACACCGCATTGATCGCCGTGGCCACCGCGCTCACCACCAGCCCCTGCACCGGGGCCTCGGGAAGCGCCGGGCTCAGCACGCCGAGCACCGCCTCGCGGAAAATCAGGATGGCGGCGACGATGATCATCACGCCGACAATCACCGCCGAGAAATATTCGGCCTTGTGATAGCCATAGGGCAGGGCGGCGTCGGCCGGCTTCTGCGCCAGCCGCACCGCGATCAGCGCCACGATGGCGGTCACCACATTGACGATCGATTCCAGCGCGTCCGAATAGAGCGCGATCGAGCCGGTGATATTCCAGGCGAGGAATTTCAGCCCCAGCACCACCAGGCCGACGACAAGGCTCGCGGCGGCAATGGCCAGCGTTCGGTTTGCAGTGATGCTCACAATAGCGATTTCCGATTGGTCGATATTGCCCATAACCGCTCCGCGGATCGAGGGCAAGTCGTTGAATTTGCAAATCATTTTCAGAAGCATTCTGATCTGGCCGGCGTCTGGCGCAAGCCATTGATTGACCACGCGCTTCTGCCCGCCTAGAACCAGATTGGCGCAGAGTTCCGACAAAGGAACTGAAACAGAATCCGGTGCGGTCGACCCAAATCGGGGACCAAGTCCGGAGCTGCAACGGTCTTGAGTGAACCTGCCTCTTGCTTTGAGAGGCGATGATGACGACGGGAACGACACTGCCCCACGGGGCCAGGCTGGTGGCCGGTATCGGCTGCAACAGCGCCGCGAGCGCCGATGAAATCGTCGCCTTGCTGGACCGCTGCCTCGCCAGACTGGGGGTCGAGGCCTCCGCTCTCACCGCCATTGCCAGTCACAGTCGCAAATCCGGTGTCGTCGCGCTGATGGACGCTGCCAGCCATTTCGATGTGCCGCTGCGTCTGCTGGGTGACGGTGAGCTGGCCGAGGACATGCCCACGCCGTCCGAGGTGGTTTTTGCGGCGATCGGCCGGCTGTCCATTGCCGAAGCGGTGGCGGCTGCGGCGGGGCAGTTGGTGCTGGCCAAGCAGAAATCGGCTTATGCCACCTGCGCCCTGGCGCTCTGTCCGGCCGATTTCGATGCGCTGAGCTTTGGTCAGGCGTCGCGCTGGAGCGCTTCGATGGCGGCGTCGAGGCTGTCGACTTCCAGCGCCGGGCCATAGGCAGGGCGCGCGATCATGATGATTTTTACGCCCAGCCTGCGGGCCGCTTCGAGCTTGGCCGCCGTCTGCGCGCCACCGGAATTCTTGGTGACTAGATGAGTAATGTTCTCGCGCTGCAGCAGCGCCAGTTCAGCGTCGAGCGTGTAAGGCGGGCGCGATTGCAGCAGGCGCGCATGCGGCGGCAGCTTTTCGGCCGGCGCCTCGATGGTGCGGACCACGAAGTGGCAATCGTCGCGTTCGAGAAACTGCTCCAGCCCGGTATGGCCGGTGGTCAGCAGCACTTCGGCATTGGCGGGCAGGGCGGCGGCGGCCTCGGCGGCATTGGCCACGGTCAGCCAGTCATCGCCCAGCTGTTGCTCCCAGGCCGGCCGCATATAGCGCACCAGGGGCACGCTGATGGTCTGCGCCGCTGCCACCGCATTGATGGAAATCTGCCCCGCATAGGGGTGGGTGGCATCGACCAGTCGCTCGATCTTGGCGATCCGCAGATAGGCCGCCAGCCCCGGAATGCCGCCGAAATTGCCCATGCGCAATTCGCCTTGCGGCAATTTGGGGTCCTGCGTGCGCCCGGCCAGCGAGGTAATCACGTCATGGCCCAGCGCCACCAGCCGGTTGGCCAGTTCGCGCGCTTCGCCGGTGCCGCCAAGGATCAGAATCTTCATCGGTTTTGCGTTTCTCCTGCCTTCCAATGTGCCTATTCCGATAGCCGCTCACAAGGCCAACCCGGGGCCGCTCTGCGCGATCCCTCCTGCCGAGGCCCTGCCTGATGCTCAACTGGTTCAAACGCCGCCGCACTGCCGGCCACTTCGCCCGGCTCGATCACGCCGATTTTCCGGCAATGCAGCCCGGCACGGTCTGGCTGGTCGGCGCCGGTCCCGGCGGGCCGGGGCTGACCTCGCTGCTGGCGTTTCATGCGTTGGGGCAGGCCGATGTCATCGTGCATGATGCGCTGGTGTCGCCCGAGCTGCTGGCCATGGCGCCGCGCCACACACAGATCGTCTTTGCTGGTAAGCGCGGCGGCAAGCCGTCGCCGAAACAGGCCGATATCACCCTGCAACTGATCGAGCTGGCCAAGGCCGGCAAGCGGGTGCTGCGGCTCAAGGGCGGCGATCCCTTCATGTTCGGGCGCGGCGGTGAGGAGGCCGGGGCGCTGGCGCGGGCGGGGGTGAAGTTCCGCATCGTGCCGGGCATTTCCTCGGGGCTCGGCGGGCTGGCCTATGCCGGCATTCCGGTGACCCATCGTGACACCAATCATGCGGTGATCTTCCTCACTGGGCACGACGAAACCGGCGCGGTGCCGCAGGGCGTCGATTGGCCGGCCATCGCCAAGGCGGCTCCGGTCATCGTCATGTTCATGGCGGTCAAACATCTGGGCTCGATCTCGCAAAAGCTGATCGCCGCCGGCCGCGATGGCAATGAGCGCCTCGCCATCGTCTCGCATGCCGCGACACCGCAGCAGGCAGTGATTGAAACCACGTTGGCCGCAGCTGGGACGCTGAGTGATGTGCCGACGCCCGCCATTATCGTGCTGGGGCCGGTCAGTGCCTATCGCGCCTCGCTCGATTGGTATGTCGACGCCGCCAGGAGGCATATTTTTGGCTAAGGGCCTCGTCATCGCCGCGCCGCGTTCGGGTTCGGGCAAGACCGTGATCACCCTCGGCCTGCTGGCGGCTTTGCGCCAAAGCGGCGTGGTCGTGGCCCCCGCCAAGACCGGGCCGGACTATATTGATCCGGCGTTTCTGGCGCGGGCGGCATTGCGCGAGGCGGTCAATCTTGATCCGTGGTCGATGAGTGGCGCGCGGCTCAAAACGCTGGCCAGCACGCAGGCGACCGGCGCCGATCTGCTGCTGGTCGAGGGCGTCATGGGCCTGTTTGATGGCGCGGCCGACAATACCGGCTCCACCGCCGATCTGGCCGAATTGCTCGAGCTGCCGGTGGTGCTGGTGGTGGATAGCGAGCGGCAGAGCCAGTCGGTGGCGCCGCTGGTGGCCGGCTTTGCCAATTGGCGGCCCGGCGTGCGCATTGGCGGCGTCATCCTCAACCGGGTGGCGTCGACCAAGCATGAGCGCATGCTGGTCGAGGCGCTGGCGGCGACGGGCATTCCTTGCCTCGGGGCCATTCCGCGCGATCCGGCGCTGGTGGTGCCCGAACGTCATCTCGGCCTGGTGTTGCCGGGGGAGATGGCGGCTTTTGCTGGTTTTATTGACGCCGCTGCCACGGCCATCGGCACCTATGTCGATCTGCCCCGCCTGCAAGCGCTGGCCGCGCCATTGCCCGAAGCCGATGCGCCGTCCGCGCCGCTGCCGCCACTGGGCCAGCGCATCGCCATAGCCCGCGACGACGCCTTTGCCTTTGCCTATCCGCATCTGCTGGATGGCTGGCGGGCGCTGGGGGCCGAATTGAGCTTTTTCTCGCCGCTGGCTGATGAAGCGCCCGGCAGTGATTGTGACGCGGTGTTTTTGCCGGGTGGTTATCCCGAATTGCATGGCGCGACCCTCGCCAATGCGGCAAATTTCAAGGCCGGGCTGGTCGCGGCGCGCGACCGCGAGGCGCTGCTCTATGGCGAGTGCGGTGGCTTCATGGTGCTGGGCGAAATGCTGGTCGACAAGGCCGGGCAGGGCCATGAAATGGCCGGGCTGCTGCCGGTGACCACGCGGATTGATCGGCCCAAGCGGATTTTGGGTTATCGGCGGTTGGTGCAGTCCGGGGCCTTGCCGTGGCCGGGGCGGCTCAATGGCCATGAGTTTCACTATTCGTCAGCCAAGCAATCCCGCCTGCCGCCGCTGTTTGCGGCGACGGATGCACGGGGCGAGGCGCTGCCGCCAATGGGGGCGGCGATTGGGCGGGTGATGGGGTCGTATGCGCATGTGGTGGATGGGGCGTAGGGCTGATCATGGCTAAATCCCTGATGTTCATGGGCACCGGCTCCGATGTCGGCAAATCGCTGCTGGTGGCTGGGCTGTGCCGGGCGCTGGCCAATCGTGGGCTGCGCGTGGCGCCGTTCAAGCCGCAGAATATGAGCAATAATGCCGCCGTGACCGCCGATGGCGGCGAAATCGGCCGGGCGCAGGCGTTGCAGGCGCGGGCGGCGCGGCGAGAGCCGATTACGGCGATGAACCCGGTTTTGCTCAAGCCGGAGCAGGAGACCGGCTCGCAGGTGGTGGTGCGGGGGCAGCGCCGGGCGTCGATGTCGGCGCGGCAATATTGGGCCGAGCGCGGCAGGCTGATGCCCGAGGTGCTGGCCGCGTTTAACGAGCTGGCCGAGAGTGCCGATATCGTGCTGGTCGAGGGCGCGGGCAGCGCTTCGGAGGTCAATCTGCGGGCCAATGATCTGGCCAATTTTGGTTTTGCCCAGGCGACGAAAGTGCCGGTGGTGCTGGTGGGGGATATCCAGCGCGGCGGGGTCATCGCCGCCATTATCGGCACCTTTGCGGTGATTGCGCCCGAGGATGCGGGGCTGATCCGGGCCAGCCTGATCAACAAGTTTCAGGGCGATCCGGCGCTGTTTGCCGATGGGGTACGCTTCATTGCCGAGCGGAGCGGCGTGCCCTGTCTGGGGCCGGTGCCGTGGTTTGCTGACGCGGGGAAACTGCCCGCCGAAGATGTGCTGGCGCTGGAGGATTACAGCACGGCTCGTTCGGGTGGCTTCACCATCGCCGTGCCGCGCCTGCCGCGGATTGCCAATTTCGATGATCTCGATCCGTTGCGGGCCGAGCCCGGGGTGACGCTGGTTCTGGTCGAGCCGGGGCAGGCTTTGCCGCGCGATGCCGATCTGGTCATCCTGCCGGGGTCGAAAGCCACGCGCGGCGATCTGGCGGCGCTGCGGGAGCATGGCTGGGATATCGACATTGCGGCGCATCACCGGGCCGGGGGGCGGGTGCTGGGGATTTGCGGCGGCTATCAGCTGCTGGGGCGCTCGATTGCCGATCCGGATGGGATTGAGGGCGCGCCGGGGACGAGCGCGGGGCTGGGGCTGCTCGATGTCGAGACGGTGCTGACGCCGGTCAAGCAATTGCGGGTGGAGCAGGCCCGTCATGTGGCGTCGGGGGAGGCGATCAGCGGCTATCATATGCATATGGGGGTGACTGAGGGGCCGGACCGGGGGCGGCCGTTTGCGCAGGTCGGGGCCGACCATGAGGGCGCCGTGAGCGCGGATGGGCGGGTGGCTGGCACCTATCTGCATGGGCTGTTTGCGGCCGACCCGTTCCGGCGGGCTTTTTTGGGCGATGGGGCCAGTGCGGATCTGGCCTATGAAACCAGCATCGAGGCAACGCTGGATGCGCTGGCGGCGCATCTGGAAGCGCATTTGGATATCGACGCGTTGCTGGCGCTGGCGGAGTAGGCGTCACTATTGCCGTCTTGGTGTGCCTGGCCCCACCCACCCTCTATCCCTCCCCATCAATGGGGAGGGAGGCGCCAGCGCCAGCGTCCGTGCTCATCGTCTCCCTCCCCCTTGTTGGGAGGGATCAAGGGTAGGGGTGTCACGCGCGCCGAGCTCGCCATCTCAGGATGGGTCCCGGCTCAAGGCCGGGATGACATCAAGGGTGTGGGAGCGCTGGGGCAAAGAGATTCCCGCTTTCGTGGGGATGATGCAGTGGTTAGGTAGGGCGGCTGAATATTGGGTCCGGAATCATCATGCACGCCTTTATCGCTCCCCTCGCGCTGCTGCTGGAACGCTGGCTTGGCTATCCGCCGCGGCTGCTGGCGCTGATCGGTCATCCGGTGGTCTGGATCGGCCGGGGCATTACCTGGCTGGAGCAGGGCGTCGACAAGCGCGAACGGACACCGCGCCAGCGCCGTGACGCCGGCATTCTGACGCTGGCGATGCTGCTGGGGGTGACGCTGGTGATCACTATGCTGGTGCAGCAATTCTTGCGCAGCATCCCGTTTGGCTGGGTGATGGAAATTCTCGTGGCCACGCCGTTTCTGGCGCAAAAGGAACTTGGGCGCGCCGTCGAGGCGGTAGCTACCGCGTTGCGGACCTCGCTGGAGGCTGGGCGGGAAGCGGTCAGCCATATTGTCGGGCGCGATCCGCAGGCGCTGGATGAGGCAGGGGTGGCGCGGGCTGCTATCGAAACCCTGGCCGAAAGCACGTCGGACGGCGTGGTGGCGCCGTGGTTCTTTCTGGTGCTGTTCGGGCTGCCGGGGATCGCCGTCTACAAGGCGATCAACACTGCCGATTCGATGATCGGCCATCTTAATGAGCGCTATCGCGACTATGGCTGGGCGGCGGCCAAGCTGGACGATGTGGTCAACTGGATTCCGGCCCGGCTGACGGCGCTGTTGATCACCGCCGCCTGTTTCATCACCCCCCATGCCAGTCCGTCGAAGGCCTGGGCGATGGCGCGCCGCGATGCGCGCAAGCATGAATCGCCCAATGCCGGCTGGCCGGAAGCCGCCTTTGCCGGCGCGCTCGGCTTCGCCCTGGGCGGGCCGCGGAGTTATGACGGGGAGCTGGTCGAGCTGCCGCAGTTTGGCGATGGCAAATCGGCGCTGGTGGGGAGTGATATCCTGCGGGCGCTGGTGCTGTATCGCAGCACGCTCAATGTGCTGCTGGGGGTGAGTGTGGTGATTGGGCTGCTGGTGTTTGTGGCCTGAGGGACTCTTTCTTCTCCCTCCCCCTTGAGGGGAGGGCCGGGGTGGGGGTGTCGGAACCTCCCCTGGCGCGGTGGGTGTGGAGACCACGACACCCCCACCCTAACCCTCCCCTCAAGGGGGAGGGGATGGCATCGAGTTTGGACTGTCACCGGTGGCCTCAGGCCCGGTAAATTCGCCCTTCGGCGCGCTCGGCGACTTCGCCTTTCAGGGTCATCGGCAGGCCGGCAATGATGAAATGCACGTCGTCGCAAATTTCGGCGAGGCGTTGGTGGGCGGCGCCGGCCAGGTCGCGGAAGGTGCGGGCCATGGCGTTGTCGGGCACGATGCCCTGGCCCACCTCATTGCTGACCAGGATGATCTTGCAGTTTTCGATCTGCACCAGCGCGGCGCCCAATTCGCTCACCGCCAGGGCGACATCCATTTCGGCCAGCAGCAGATTGGTGATCCACAGCGTCAGGCAATCGACCAGGATCACGTCATGCTTGGCCGAAGCCCGCAGCAGGGTCTCGGGCAGCGCCAGCGGTTCCTCGATGGTGGTGAAGCGGGTGGCGCGGCTGGCCTGATGGCTGGCCACCCGATCACGCATTTCGGCGTCGAGCGCTTCGGCGGTGGCGACATAGGCAGGGCGACTGCCGCTGCGAATGGCCAATTGCTCGGAAAAGGCGGTCTTGCCCGAGCGGGCGCCCCCCAGGATCAATACGTGTCGTGTCATTGTATCACTCTCCATTTCCGTCCGCCGCTGCGGTATAGCGGGAAATAGTCTCCGTGCCGAACCGGTTGCGCCGCCGGTATGCGCCGACTATGCGCCACCTTGCCGCTAGCGGGCGCTTTTTGTGCCTTATTCTACTTTCGTCTTAGCACCTTTGGCATTATGGTCCGCGCCGAAACGATATTTTACCTTCCGTTCCATCCCGGAGATTCCCCGCGTGCCCAGGTATTATCTTGGCGTTGATGGCGGCGGCACCAATTGCCGCGTGCGTCTGGCCGACGAGAATCTGAAGACTCTCGCCGAAGTCAAGAACGGCCGTTCCAATCTGCAGATCGACGATGGCGAGCCCGCCTTCCGCGCTATCAGCGATGGCACGCGCGACGTGTTCAAGGCAGCGGGCCTCGATTTCAGCGAAACCGCCAATACTTATGCCTGTTTCGGCATGGCCGGCGGCCGGATGGATAGTGCCCGCGCCGAGTTCGCGGCGCGGCCCTGGCCGTTTGCCGGGGTGCAGGTCTATGACGATATCGACATTGCCCATGCCGGCGCGCTGGGTGGCGGCGAGGGCGGGGTGATCATCGTCGGCACCGGCTCGGCGGCGCTCTCCATCGTCGATGGCGAACGCCATCAGGCCGGCGGCTGGGGCTTTCCCACCGGCGACCAGATGAGTGGCGCTATCCTGGGGCGCGAATTGATGCGCTACGCGGTGGAATCCGAGGATGGGCTGGTCGAAGGCTCGCCGCTGACCAAGGCGGTGATCGCCCAGCTGGGCGGGGACAATCAGGCGGTGATGTCCTGGGCGTTTGGCACGGCGCTGGAGCTGAAGGTCATCAGCAATGATGGCAAGGAAGGGTGCGACGATGCCCTGATCGGGCGCGCACCGGCCGAATTCGGCAAGCTGATGCCGCTGTTCATCGAATATCTCGAACAGGGCGATCCGGTGGCCAACAAGATGCTCGACATCGAGTTTGGCTATATCGACACCTATGCCAATTGGTTCAAACGCCACAATGCCCAGGTGATGGCCGTTGTCGGCGGCTTTGGCGAACGCCTGTTCCCCATGCTCCAACAGCGCTATGGCGATTTCGTCGCTTTGCCCAAATTCGAGCCGCTGCATGGCGCCGTCATCCTCGCCCGCCAGAATTTCGCTTCTAACTAAGGACTAGCCCCTCGTGTCCAGCCGCATCATTCCCGTCCAGCCTTTCGATTATGTGGTGTTCGGCGCCACGGGCGATCTGACCAAGCGCAAGCTGATTCCGGCGCTGTATCACCGGTTCAAGGACGGCCAGTTCGACGAGACCAGCCACATTATCGGCGCTTCGCGCAGCAAGCTGAGCGATGCCGATTTCCAGCAGGTGGCGCGCGACGCCATCACCGCCTTTGTGGAAAAGGAATATCAGGACGCCGCGGTGATCGACCGCTTCGTCAAGATTTTCTCCTATGTGCCGGTCGATGCCAGCAACCCCGAAACCTCGGGCGATCTCGGCGCCAAGCTGCGCGACGACCCCAAGGTGGTGCGCGCCTTCTATCTGGCCGTGGCGCCCGATCTGTTCGAGCCGATCGCCGAATATCTGCACAAGAAGAAGCTCTATCGCCGCGACGCCCGCGTCGTCATCGAGAAGCCGCTGGGCCATGATCTGGCCTCGTCGGTGGAAATCAATGACGGCGTCGCCAAGATCTTCAAGGAAGATCAGGTGTATCGCATCGACCATTATCTCGGCAAAGAGACGGTGCAGAACCTGTTGGCGCTGCGCTTCGCCAATACGCTGTTCGAGCCGATCTGGAATTCGGCGCATATCGACCACGTCCAGCTGACCGTGGCGGAATCGGTCGGGGCCGGTACGCGCGGCTATTACGACGAATCCGGCGCGCTGCGCGACATGATCCAGAACCACATGCTGCAGCTGCTGTGCCTGGTGGCGATGGAGCCACCGGCCAGCGACGATGCCGATGCGCTGCGCGACGAAAAGCTCAAAGTGCTGCGCGCGCTGAAGCCAATAAGCAATGGCGAAGTGGCCAAGAACACCGTGCGCGGCCAGTATAAGGGCGTGAAGTCGGAAACCACCTCGGTGGCCGGCTATCAGGACGAACTGCCCGACGACAAGAAGGGCAGCCGCACCGAAACCTTCGTCGCCCTCAAGGTCGATGTCGAAAACTGGCGCTGGGCCGGGGTGCCGTTCTATTTCCGCACCGGCAAGCGCATGGCCAGCCGCGCCTCGGAAATCTGCATCCAGTTCAAGCCGATCCCGCACTCGATTTTCGACCATGCCGAGGGCGCGCCCAAGGCCAACAAGCTGATCATCCGCCTGCAGCCCGACGAGGGCGTCAAGCTGATGATGATGATCAAGGACCCGGGTCCGGGTGGCATGCGCCTGCGCGAAGTGCCGCTCAACCTCAGCTTTGCCGCCACGTTCAATGAGCGCACGCCGGAAGCCTATGAGCGCCTGCTGATGGACGTCATTCGCGGCAGCCAGACGCTGTTCATGCGTCGCGACGAACTCGAGGCCGCGTGGAAGTGGATCGACCCGATCCGCGAGGCCTGGGACCGCTCGAGCGAACCGCCGCAGTCTTATGTCGCCGGCACCTGGGGCCCGAGCGGCGCCATCGCCCTGATCGAACGCGACGGCCGGACGTGGTATGAGGATGAATAACAGGGTGTGAGGTTCTCCCACCCACGATGTCACCCCGGCCTTGAGCCGGGGCCCATCTTGAGATCATGCCGCTCATTCCATCTCAGGATGGATCTCGGCTCAAGGCCGGGATGACAGCGCCATGTGACTGAAAGGAAGACTTAAAGTGACCATTGACCGCCGCAGTTTTGCTGACAAGCCGACCCTGGCCAAGGAACTGGCCGAGGCCGTTGCCGATCGCATTCGCGCGGCCATCGAAACCCGCGGCATGGCGGCGATTGCCGTCAGCGGTGGCTCGACGCCGAGCCGCTTCTTCCAGGCGCTGGGCAAGACCAAGGATATCGACTGGTCCAAGGTCATCGTGACGCTGGTGGACGAGCGCTGGGTCGATGACACCAGCGACCGCTCCAATGCGCTGCTGGTCAATGAACGCATGCTGCAGGGACCGGCCGCCACGGCGCGCTTCTTCCCGCTTTATTCCGGTGGCGACGAACCCGACGCCACCCATATCGCCAAGACCAATGCCCTGCTGGGCGAGTTGCCCGAGCAGTTCGCCGCGGTGGTTCTGGGCATGGGCAATGACGGGCACACCGCCTCGTTCTTCCCCGGCGGCGATACGCTGGCCGAGGCGCTCAGCGCCGCCGGCCCGGTGCTGGCTATCCGCGCTCCCGGCGCGGGCGAGCCACGCGTCACCTTTACCCTTCCGCGTCTCCTCCGCACGGATGGGCTGTATCTTCACATCGAAGGAGAGGAAAAGGCCGCCGTTCTCGACACGGCTCTGGGTGATGGTCCGATCGAGGACATGCCCATCCGCGCCGTCTTGCGGTCCGGCCATGCTGTCAACGTCTATTGGTGCCCATAGTCCCCTTCGCGATCCCCAATTGATCGCTTAGGCCACGAAGGGCTCCATCGGCGCGTTCTCGAGAGCGGTGCAGGTCACTGTTCCATGCGAGCGCGCGCCCAACTGAAAGTCAGGAGCTCGCCTATGTCTGTCCGTCAGGCCATTCAGGATGTCACCGACCGGATCGCGGCCCGCAGCCGCGATAGCCGTCGCGATTATCTCAGCCGCCTCGATGCCGCGCGCGAAGCCGGCGTCAACCGCACCGTCTTGTCCTGCGGCAACCTCGCCCACGCCTTTGCCGCCTGCACCCCGACCGAAAAGGCGCAGCTGGCCGGCAGCAAGTCGCTCAATCTGGGCATTGTCACCAGCTATAACGACATGCTCAGCGCGCATCAGCCCTATCAATTCTATCCCGAGATCATCAAGCAGGCGGCCCGCGAAATCGGCGCCACGGCGCAGGTGGCCGGCGGCGTGCCGGCCATGTGCGACGGCGTCACCCAGGGCCAGCCGGGCATGGATCTGTCGCTGTTTTCGCGCGACGTCATTGCCATGTCGACGGCGATTTCGCTCAGCCACAACATGTTCGATGCTGCCGTCTATCTCGGCATTTGCGACAAGATCGTCCCGGGCCTGCTGATCGGCGCGCTGACCTTTGGCCATCTGCCGGCTGTCTTCGTGCCCGCCGGGCCGATGCCGTCGGGCCTGCCCAATGATGAAAAGGCCAAGGTCCGCCAGCTCTATATGGAGGGTAAGGTCGGCCGCGCCGAACTGCTCGAAGCCGAGAGCAAGTCGTATCACTCGGCCGGCACCTGCACCTTCTACGGCACCGCCAATTCCAATCAGATGCTGATGGAAATCATGGGCCTGCATCTGCCGGGCTCCAGCTTCGTCAATCCGGGCACGCCGTTGCGCGATGCCTTGACCCGCGAAGCCACGGTGCGGGCGCTGTCGCTTAGCGCCCAGGGCAATAATTACACCCCGGTCGGCCACGTCATCGACGAAAAGGCCATCGTCAACGGCCTGGTCGGCCTCCACGCCACCGGCGGCTCGACCAACCATACCATGCATCTGATCGCCATCGCCGCTGCCGCTGGCTTGCAGGTGACCTGGGACGATATGAGCGAACTGAGCGACGCGACGCCGCTGCTGGCGCGCGTCTATCCCAATGGCGTTGCCGATGTGAACCATTTCCACGCTGCCGGCGGCATGGGGTTTCTGATTCAGGAACTGCTGGAAAGCGGGCACCTGCATGAGGACGTCAAGACCGTCTGGGGCCATGGCCTCTCCGGCTACACGGTGGAAGCCAAGCTGATCGACGAGAAGCTGACCTATCAGCCCTCGCCGCATGAATCGGCGCTGCCCAAGGTGCTGACCACGGTGGCCGCGCCATTCTCGCCGACCGGCGGGCTCAAGCTGCTTTCCGGCAATCTGGGGCGTTCGGTGATCAAGGTCTCGGCGGTCAAGCCGGAACACCGCATCATTGAGGCTCCGGCAAAAGTGTTCCACGGCCAGGAAGGCTTGCAGGCCGCGTTCAAGGCTGGCGAGCTGACCGGCGACATGATCGCGGTGGTCCGCTTCTCCGGGCCGCGCGCGCTGGGCATGCCGGAACTGCACAAGCTGACCCCGGCGCTGGGGATTTTGCAGGATCGCGGCTTCAAGGTGGCGCTGGTCACCGATGGCCGCATGTCGGGCGCCTCGGGCAAGGTGCCGGCGGCGATCCATATGACGCCGGAAGCGGTGGACGGTGGGCCGATTTCGAAGATCCGCGATGGGGATATGATCCGGCTGGATGCCAATGAAGGCACGCTGACGTTTTTGGGCGATGAGAAGGAATTCTTCTCGCGCACGCCGGCGACGGAGGATTTGCGGTCCCAGCATTTTGGCATGGGGCGCGAGTTGTTTGCCGGATTCAGGAGCCTGGTGGGCGTGGCAGATCGTGGGGCGAGTGTGTTTCAGTAGGATCGGGGCTAACCGTCACCCCCTCCTAGCCTCCCCCATCAAGGGGGAGGTATATCGCTCCACTCGTGGGCAAAATCGTGCCCTAAACTCGATCTGTACCTCCCCCTTGATGGGGGAGGCTAGAGGGGGTGGGACCGCTTGCACGTGCGTTGAGCCACTCCGCAATCGCCGCTGCGTCGGCGTCGCCCGGCTCGTGCCCGCCGGGGACCACCACCAGCCGCACAGCCGCCCCCGCCGCTTCCAGCATGGCCGCCAGCGCCTCGCTCTTGGCACGATAGGCATCGCGCTCGCCGGCTAGAACGAGCACTTCGACTCCGCGCAAATCCGCCTCCGGCACCTGATCCAGCACCGCCACGGGTCGCAGCAAGATGGCTCGGCGCGCTAATAGCTCTGGCTGCAGCAATAGCGCCGCCGCGAGGAAATTGGCGCCGTTGGAATAGCCCAGTCCGATTAGCCCCGAGGGGTCGAGCGCATAGGCGCTGCGGGCTTCTTCGAGGAATGCCGCCAGCGCGCCGGCTTCGAAGCGGATATCCTTTTGGTCGAACAGCATCGGCGCGAGGCCGCGAAACCAGCGTCTGGTGCCGTCTTCGGTGCTGCGACCGCGCAGGCCGAGCAGGGTGGCGTTGGGCGCGGCGCGGTGCGCTATCGGCAGCAAATCGGTTTCGTCGCCGCCGGTGCCGTGCAGCAGCACCAGCGTTTGGCCGTTCGGCTGTTCGGGCGTGTAGAAACGGTGGGTGTAGATCAAATCGCGGTAGACCACGCGGTCGTCGCCGGGCAGGCCGAATTGCGGCAGCATCACTTTGATGGCTTCGGAGTCGGCGGCGTCGGGCGGCATGAACAGGGCGCTGCCCAGGGTGTCCAGCGGTTCGTCGAGGGTAAAACCCGGCCCGTCGCTGGCCAGTTCGATCAGCGTGCCGCCGGGTTCGCGCACATAGAGCGAGGTGAAATAATGCCGGTCATGCAGATTGGTGAGGCTGGAATTGCGCTGCCGCAACACGCGCTCCACGGCTTCCACCTGCTCGGCATCGACCGCGCGTAAGGCCACGTGGTCGAATGTGCCGGCTCCGGCTGCGCCGGGCCAGAAGCCGGAGGCATCGCGGATATCGAGGCTGTCGCCGATCTCGGAGAGCAGGCGCTGCGTCGTGCCTTCCACCGGGCCGGCGCGGAAGCCGAAATGGCTGGTGAGGAAGCCGACGGTTTCCTCCTGCACATCCGACAGCAGCGTTACGCCGCGAATGCGGCGGATGGCGTGTTCGGCGGGGATATCGCTTTGCGGCGTGGTCAGGGCTGGGAGGTCCGCGCCCACCAGCTTGAGCATCACCCCATCGGGGTCACGCAGGCGCAGCACGCTTTCGCCGAATTCCTGCGCTGTGCCTTCCACTGTAACCTGATGGCGCAGTGCCCGTTCGAGCCAATAGCCGATGGAGGCGGGGGCGATGGCCAGGGCGATTTCGCTGACCTGGCCGGCACCGGCCTGTCCGGCCGAGCCGCCCTGCCAGACGAGGAAGGTGAGCAGCGAACCGGGGCTGGCGGCGTAATCGCCGTAAAACAGATGTAGCTGGCGCGGGTCTTCATAGCCGCCGGTGCGCTTGACCAGCCGCAGGCCGAGAAAGCCGACATAGAAATCCACATTGGCCTGCACCTCGGCGGTGATCAGGGTGACGTGATGAATGCCGCTGGTCATGTGCTATCGGGTCCGTCCGAACAGGCGCTCGATATCCTTTTGGCTGAGCGCGACATAGGTGGGGCGGCCGTGAATGCACTGGCCGGAATGGGGGGTGGCTTCCATGTCGCGCAGCAGCGCGTTCATTTCATCGACGCGGAGGCGACGACCCGAGCGCACCGAGCCGTGGCAGGCCATGCGGGCGATGATGGCATCCATGCGGTCGGCGACAGCGCGGGAGCTGTCCCATTCGGCCAGCCCATCGGCAACGTCGCGCACCAGCCCGTCAATATCGGAGGTGCCGAGCAAAGCCGGGGTTTCGCGCACGGCAATGGCGCGCGGGCCGAAGCGTTCGAGATAGAGCCCGAAGCCTTCCAGCTCGGCAGCCGCGTCTTCGAGCCGGGCGCAATCTTCCTCGGGCAGTTCGATGATCAGCGGGATCAACTGGGCCTGGCTGGCGATGGGACCGGCGGCCAGTTGCGCCTTGAAGCGCTCATAGACCAGCCGCTCATGCGCCGCATGTTGATCGACCAGCAGCAGGCCCTCTTCATTCTGGGCAATGATGAAATTGTCGAACATCTGGGCGCGGGCGGTGCCGAGCGGATATTCCATCAGCGCGCCGGGGGCTTCGGGTTCGACCCGGGCGCTGGGCTCGGTGAAGCCGGCGAGGCCGGACTGGCTGGCATAGTCGGGGGCAAACGGGTTGGCGCTGCCGGTGCCCACTGTGCGCTCATAGCCGGCCAGCGGCAGGGGATTGCTCCAGCGTGTCGGCTGGGTCGGGGCGGGGCTGGCATAGGCGGGGGTGGTGAAGGCGCCGAGCACGTCTTCGGCCACGGTGCCGGAGGCCTTGAAGCCGGCGGCGGTCAGCGACTCGCCGATGGCGCGGATCACGGCGCTACGCACGGCACCAGCATCGCGGAAGCGCAATTCGGCCTTGGCGGGGTGGACGTTGACGTCGACCTCGCCCGGATCGACGGCGATATACAGCGCCACCACGGGGAAACGGTCGCGGAAGATATAGTCAGCATAGGCGGCGCGCACGGCGCCGACCAGCACCTTGTCCTTCACCGAGCGGCCATTGACGAAATAGAACTGGCTGAGCGAATTGGCCCGCGTATAGGTCGGCAATCCGGCGAGCCCCGCCACCACCACGCCATGGCGGCTGGTGGCCAAGGTCACCGCATTGCGGGCGAAATCATCGCCGATCACCTGACCGAGCCGGGACTCCAGCGCGCCCTGGCCGGTGACGGCGGGCCAGTTGGCGGGGGAACGGTCGCTGCCATTGAGCACGAAATGCACGGCCGGATTGGCCATGGCGAGGCGCTTGACCACATCGGTGATCGCGCCGGCCTCGGCCCGGTCGGTCTTGAGAAATTTCAGCCGCGCCGGCACCTTGGCGAAAAGGTTCTTCACCTCGAGAATGGTGCCGCGATTCATCGCCAGCGGGGCCGGCCCGGCGCGGCGGCCAAAATGCACCTCGAGGCGCAGCCCGCTTTCGGCATCGGCCGGGCGCGAGGCAATCGACAGCTCGGCCACCGAACCAATCGACGCCAGCGCCTCGCCGCGAAAGCCCAGCGTACGGATATCGTCCAGCTCGTCTTCGCTCAGCTTGGAGGTGGCGTGGCGTTCGACCGATAATTCGAGATCGGCCCGACCCATGCCGTGGCCGTCATCCTCGATGCGGATCAGCCCCTTGCCGCCTTCGGCGGTGGTGACGACGATGCGGCTGGCGCCAGCGTCGATGGCATTTTCCACCAGCTCCTTGACCACACTGGCCGGCCGCTCCACCACCTCGCCGGCAGCAATGCGGTTGATCAGATCTTCGGGTAGCTGGCGGATGGGCACGGGCGATTCTCCTGAACCGCTAATATAGGCGAGCCGTCGCCGCTTTCCGACCCGTTTGCGAAACCGCGCACAAGAGGTTACGGAAGCAACATGCCCAGCCAATCCCCCATGGACCTCGCTTTGTCCCTTGCTGAAGACGCCGCCGCCAATGGCGAAGCGCCGATTGGCGCGGTGATCATGGAAGGCGAGGTGGTGCTGGCCGCCGAGCGCAATCGGATGCAGGCGCTGAACGATCCCACCGCGCATGCCGAAATGCTGGCGATCCGCACGGCGCTGGCCAAGCGCGGGACGGGGCGGCTGGATGGCTGCGATCTCTATGTGACGCTGGAGCCCTGTGCCATGTGCGCCGGGGCGATTGCCCATACACGGCTGCGCCGGGTGTATTTTGCGGCTGAAGATGTGAAGGCTGGGGCGGTGGAGAATGGGGTGCGGCTGTTTGCGCAGCCGACCTGCCACCATGCGCCGGAGGTGATTGGCGGGCTGGGGGCGAGTCGGTCCGAAGCGCTGTTGCGGGAATTTTTTAGGGCGCTGCGGTAGTCCAAAACGCGGTGTCATCCCGGCCTTGAGCCGGGATCCATCCTGACATGTATTCGCCGGCCTGATCTCAGGATGGGCCCCGGCTCAAGGCCGGGGTGACATCGTGGGTGGGGTGAGGCTGTGGTCAGTTCTTGCCCTTGCGCATGGCTTCGGCCAGGCGGTCGCCGAGGGAGCCGAGGCCGCCGGAGGGTGGGGCGGGCTGTTTTGGACGGGTGTTGCCGGTGGGGCGGTCGCGCGGGCGTTCGTTGCGCGGGGCGTCATCGGTGGTTTCGCTGCGCATCGAGAGGCCGATGCGCTGGCGAGGGACGTCGACTTCGGTCACGCGGACTTTGACCACGTCGCCAGCTTTCACCACTTCATGCGGGTCCTTGACGAATTTGTCGGCCAGCTGGGAGACGTGGACCAAGCCGTCCTGATGCACGCCGATATCGACGAAGGCGCCGAAGGCGGCGACGTTGGTCACCGTCCCTTCCAGCATCATGCCGGGCTTGAGGTGTTTGATATCGTCAACGCCATCGGCAAAGGTTGCGGTCTTGAAGGCCGGGCGGGGGTCGCGGCCGGGCTTTTCCAGTTCGGCCACGATATCGCGCACGGTGGGCAGGCCGAAGCGCTCATCGACGAAACTGCGCGGATCGAGCCCGGCCAGTGCCGTCTTGTCGCCCATGATCGAGCGCAGGTCGCGGCCACAGGCAGCGACGATGCGGCGGGCGACGCCATAGGCCTCGGGGTGGACCGAGGAGGCGTCGAGCGGCTCGGTGCCGCCGGTGATGCGGAGGAAGCCGGCGCTCTGCTCGAACGTGCGCTGGCCCAGTCGGGGCACTTCCAGCAAGGCCTTGCGGCTGCGGAACGGGCCATTGGCATCGCGATGCACGACGATGGCTTCGGCGACAGAGGGGCCGAGGCCGGAAATGCGGGCGAGCAGGGGGGCGGAGGCGGTGTTGAGATCGACGCCGACGGCGTTCACCGCATCTTCCACCACGGCATCGAGCGAACGGTTGAGGCGATATTGATCGACGTCGTGCTGATACTGGCCGACGCCGATGGCTTTGGGTTCGATCTTGACCAGTTCGGCCAGCGGGTCCTGCAGGCGGCGGGCGATGGACACCGCGCCGCGCAAGGACACATCGAGCTGCGGAAATTCCGCCGCTGCCAATGCCGAGGCAGAATAGACGGAGGCGCCGGCCTCCGAGACGATGACCTTGGTGGGGTGCGGGGTGGGCAGGCGGGCGATCAGATCGGCGACCAGCTTTTCACTTTCGCGGCTACCGGTGCCATTGCCGATGGCGATCAGTTCCACCTTGTGCTTGGCGATCAGCCGGCCGATGGCGGCTTGTGACCCCATCACGTCATTGCGCGGCTGGAACGGATAGATGGTCTCGGTATCGAGCACCTTGCCGGTGGCGTCGATCACCGCCAGCTTGCAGCCGGTGCGAATGCCGGGATCGATGCCCATGGTGGTGCGGGCACCGGCCGGGGCGGCCAGCAGCAGATCCTTGAGATTGCGGGCAAATACCGCGATGGCTTCTACTTCGGCCCGCTCGCGCAGTTCCACCATCAGATCGATGGAGAGGGTGATGCGCAGCCGCGTGCGCCAGGCCCAGCCGGCCACTTCGCGCAGCCAGGCATCGCCAGCGCCATTGCCCTGGGCCTGCAAGGCCCCGGCAACGAAGCGCTCTATCGGCTTGACCGGCTCGGTGACGTCGGCATCGACCTCGATATCGAGGCTCAGAAACTCTTCATCGCGCCCGCGCATCATCGCCAGCGCGCGGTGACCGGCGACCTTGTTCCAGCGTTCGGCATGGTCGAAATAATCGGAGAATTTGGCCCCGGCCTCTTCCTTGCCCTTGACCAGCTTGGCGCGCAGCATGGCCTTGTCGCGCATATATGCGCGCAATTGCCCGAGCAGGGAGGCGTTCTCGCTCAGCCCTTCGACGACGATGTCGCGCGCGCCTTCCAGCGCTTCCTTGGTGCCGGGGACTTCCTCGGTGAGGTAGCTCTCGGCCAGCATGACGGGGTTGCTGGCGCGATTGGCCAGGATCGCTTCAGCCAGCGGGCCAAGCCCGCGCTCGCGGGCGATTTCGGCCTTGGTGCGGCGCTTGGGCTTATAGGGCAGATAAAGGTCTTCCAGCTCGGCCTTGGTCACGGCGCCCATGATCGATGCCGTCAGCACCGGGGTGAGCTTGCCCTGTTCATCGATGGATTTGACGATGGCGGCACGGCGCGATTCCAGCTCGCGCAGATAGGTCAGCCGCTCGGCCAGATTGCGCAATTGCGTGTCGTCGAGCCCGCCGGTCACTTCCTTGCGGTAGCGCGCCACGAAGGGCACCGTGGCCCCGCCGTCCAGCAATTCGACCGCCGCCTTGACCTGCTCGGGTCGGGCGACGATTTCGGTGGCGATCTGGGCGGCAATGCGGGTGTCGAGTGCGGACATGTCAGGCTTTCGGTTCGTAAGGGCGCAATCCTATTGGACCTTACGCAGCGATGACACCCAAACTAGGGCACTATCCTCAGCTTACCCCAGCAGCAGCATGGCCAGCGCCGAGAGCGTCAGGGCGGCCATCATGCCGAAGGGATACATGGGAGAGCTCGGGATCGCGTCGGGCAGGGTGGTGTTTTCGGGGATGAATTTGGTGCAGATGCGCCATTGCACCGGCGGTACGGCGCCGCTCAACCGGTCGCGATAGAGCGGCACCCAGTGGCGGGCATCGTCAAACGTCACCGCCAGCGGCGCATTGCAACAGCTGGCCACTACCCGGTTGGTCGCCGAATCCGGGCTTAGCTTGTGGCTCACCAGCAGGTCCGCGCCCTTGCCGAAGCGCACCCGATCCTTGCGATAGAGCACGGTGGCGGTGCCCCCGGCCGCGTCGAGCATCGGCGGCGCACCCGGCAGCGCGCCCAGGATCAGCCCTGCCGCCTGGCAGTCGTCGCAATGGCAGATGACGCTGGCAATCGGCTTGCCCCACGCTTCGATTTCCACCTGCCCGCAACTGCAGGTGGCAGTGACCTGACGGTCGCGATTTTGTGCCATTTGCTGGTTCCGTGTCGATTGAGCCAGTCGACTGGAAATGGGGGGATTCGACAAGGGGCGGGTCCCACCCACGGTGTCACCCCGGCCTTGAGCCGGGGCCCATCTCGAGATTGTGCCGGTAAATGGATCTCGGGATGGATCCCGGCTCAAGGCCGGGATGACACCGAGTTTTTTGAGGCTACTGCCGTTAATTGCTGTCGATGACCTCGACCCGATCTGCGATGTAGTCCTCGATTTTCTGCGCCAGGATGCGCTTGAAGCGTTCTTTTTCCTGTTCGGCGTGGGCGACGATTTCGCGGACGCGCCAGAATTCCAGCGCGCCGATGGCGGCGACGTGCGGGCGGATATAGATGTCGGGCGGATAGGCCGCCATCATGTGGGCGGTCAGCGAATGCATCATGATCTGGGCCGAGCCGAACCAGATATCGAGCGCCTTGTGGTCGGTTTTGGTCAGGCCCTCGGAAGGGTCGCCATTGACGTCGATGCCAATGAGGAAATCGGTGTCGATATCGGCCTGATCCAGCGGCAGCGGATTGACCACGCCGCCATCGACCAGAATGTGATTGGCATAAAGCACCGGCTTGAACAGGCTCGGGATGGCGATGGAGCCGGCAATGGCCGGGCGCAGCAGCCCGGTATTGAACACCACCTGATGCCAGGACTGGAAATCGGTGGCCACCACATAGAGCGGCACCTTGAGGTCCTTGAATTCGAGCGGAAAATCACCCGGGGCGAAGGCGTCGACAATGCTGGTGGCGTCGAGCTGCATCGAAATGCCGTTTTTGAGAATGCCGCCAATGCTGCGAATCTGGGCGGCCCACAATTTGCTGGCGATGGTGCGCATGGTGCCCAGCACCAGATAGGAGTGTTCGCGCAATTCCTTGCCGGTCATGCCGGCGGCCCAGCCGGCGCCGATCAGCGCGCCGATGGAGGTGCCGGCGATGACCGAGGGTTTCAGCCCCAGCTCGTCCATCGCCTCGATATAAGGAATATGCGTCAGCCCACGGGCGGACCCGCCGCCCAGTGCCACGCCGATCCGAGGTAGCCCTCCGCTGTTCATGCCGGCCCGCTCCTTGCCTTTCGAGCGCAGCTGCTGGCCGAGGGCCTGACCGCGCAATTGCAGCGGGGTCAGGGAGCGGGGCGATGCTGCGTCAAAGACGGTCTTGCGGAAGCCTAGGCCGGCGAAGTTGAGGAATGGTTCAGACGGACGTGCGGGCGAGCTCGCGCCAGCCGATGTCTCGGCGGCAAAAGCCTTCTGGCCAATCAATCTGGTCCACGCCCGCGTAAGCACGCTGTTGCGCCTCTTTGAGGTCCTTGCCCAGCGCGGTGACGTTCAGCACGCGACCGCCAGCAGCAAGTAAACGTTCCCCATCGCGACGCGTTCCGGCGTGGAACACCATAGTGTCATCACGATTGACCGTGCCGACGCCGCGAATTTCCGAGCCCTTGCCATAATCACCCGGATAGCCCTCGGTCGCCATGATGACCGTCAACGCGAACTGGTCGATCCAGGCCACGTCATGGCCGGCCAGCGTGCCGGTGGCGGTGGCATAAAGCAGCGGCAGCAGGTCGCTTTCCATGCGCATCACCAGCACCTGGGTTTCGGGGTCGCCGAAGCGGGCATTATATTCCACCAGCCGGGGGCCGGTAGCGGTTAGCATCAGCCCGGCATAGAGCACGCCCTGATAGGGCGTGCCGCGCGCGGCGAGGCCCCGGACCGTCGGCCAGATCACCCGCTCGATGGTTTCGTCATAGAGCTCTTGCGTCATCACGGGGGCGGGGGAGTAGGCGCCCATGCCACCGGTATTGGGGCCGGTGTCGCCCTCAAAGGCGCGCTTGTGGTCCTGGGCGGTGGTCAGCGGCAGAATGTTGGTGCCGTCGCACAGCACGAACAGGCTGACCTCCTCGCCTTCCATGAATTCCTCGATCACCACCGAGGCGCCGGATGCGCCAAAGGCGCCGGCAAAACAGTCGATAATGGCGGCTTCGGCTTCATCGACGCTCATGGCGACGGTGACACCCTTGCCGGCGGCGAGCCCATCGGCCTTGATCACGATCGGCGCGCCCTGGGTGTAGAGATAGGCTAGCGCCGCCGCTTCGTTATCGAAGCGGCCATAGGCGGCGGTGGGGATATTCATCTCGTCGCAGAGGGCTTTGGTAAAGCTCTTGGAGCCTTCCAACTGGCCGGCGGCCTTGCTGGGGCAGAAGCAGGCAATGCCGGCGGCGCGCACATCGTCGCCCAACCCGGCCACAACTTGTGCGTCGGGGCCGACCACGACGAAATCAATCGCCATCAGTCTGCAGAAGTCGGTTACGGCCTGATGGTCGGTGATGTCGATGAGGACATTTTCAGCCACGGCGCCGGTGCCGCCATTGCCGGGGGCGATGAACAGCTTGGTCAGTTGGGGAGACTGGGCGATTTTCCACGCCAAGGCATGCTCGCGCCCGCCCGAACCGATCACCAAAACCCGCATCATAGCCTCCGTCATTGCTGGGGGCGTGATGCACCAGCGGGGCGGTGGTGGCAAGGGCTCTGCTCCGGCGCACCCCAAAACGCTGTGTCATCCCGGCCTTGAGCCGGGATCCATCTCGAGATCTCAGGATGGGCCCCGGCTCAAGGCCGGGGTGACATTGTGGGTGGGGAGAGGCTTGTGGCCCCAGCCTACATTTCGGCTTCTTTGAAGATGCGGGTCAGATCGCCGTTCCATTCGCCGTGGAGCTTGTCCAGCCAGCGCTGGGCTGGGGATTTGGCGAGGCGGATGGTTTCTTCCAGCGGGGCGAGGTGGATGGTTTCATCCTTGCCCTGAGCGTTGCGGCGGCCGCGGCGGACGAGGCCCGCTTCGGCGATGCCCACGGCCTGCGCGGCGACATCATAGAGGTTGGAGCGGTCATGCGGGGTCATCAGCGCCAGGCGCGGCACCTCGCGGCGCATCTGCTCGCGGTCTTCGTTGGACCAGGGCTCGATCAGCTCATAGGCGGCTTCCAGCGAAACCTCGTCATAGAGCAGGCCGGTCCAGAATGCCGACAGCGCCACCACCGAAGCCTCGTCGCCCATATCGGCGCCGCGCATTTCGAGGAACTGCTTGAGCCGTACCTCGGGGAAGATGGTCGAGAGATGGTCTTCCCAATCCTTCTTGGTCGGCTTTTCGCCCGGCAATTGCGGCAGCTCGCCGCGCAGGAAGGCGCGGAAGCTCTCGCCTGCGACATTGACATACTGGTCATTGCGGATGACGAAATACATCGGCACATCAAGGGCATAGTCGGCATATTGCTCGAAGCCGAAACCCTCGTCGAAGGCGAAGGGGAGCATGCCGGTGCGGGCGTCGTCGGTGTTGAGCCAGATATGGCTGCGATAGCTCAGATAGCCGGACTCGCGGCCTTCCGAGAAGGGCGAATTGGCAAACAAAGCGGTGGCCACCGGCTGCAGCGCCACCGCGACGCGCAGCTTTTTGACCATGTCGGCTTCGCTGGAAAAGTCGAGATTGGCCTGCACGGTGCAGGAGCGGAACATCATCGACGTGCCCAGCGTGCCGACCTGCTCCATATAGGGCTTCATGATGCCGTAGCGCGATTTCGGCATCGAGGGGATCTGGTCGACCGACCAGATCGGGGTGACGCCCAACCCGAGGAAATGAATATCCAGCGGTGCGGCGACCTTCTTGGTCACGGCCATGTGTTCGGCGAGTTCGGCGGCGGTGCCATGCAAATCGGCCTGCGGAGAACCGGAGAGTTCAAACTGCCCGCCGGGCTCCAGCGAAATCCCGCCGGCCACTTCGTCATTGCGCAGCCCGATCGGGCTGTCGCCGTCATAGAAGGGGTGCCAGCCGGTTTCGGCCTGAATGCCGTCGAGCAGTGCCCGAATGCCCTGCGGACCTTCATAGGTCACGGGCCGTAAGGGGTTGGTATGAAACACATGTTTTTCGTGTTCGGTGCCAATACGCCAGTCGCTCTCGGGTTTGCACCCGCGCGCCATGGCGTCAATCAGGTCGGCGCGCGATTCGATCAGCGGCTCGTTCGTCTCGTGGTCAGCCATTCGGCGTACTCTGCAGGAAATAATTGCGCGGAACATAGCGCCGTCCAAGCCGAAAGCAATCGGCTTTTATCGCCAATCGCCGATGGTCGCCTGAATCACCGCCAGCGCCGCCACCGCCGCCGTATCGGCCCGCAGGATGCGGGGGCCAAGGCTGATGGGCACAATATAGGGCAGTGCCAGCAATCTGGCGCGTTCCTCGTCGGAAAATCCGCCCTCGGGCCCGATGAGAACCCCGACCGGCCGGCCCTTGAGCGCGGCCAGCGCCGCGACCGGCGAGGATGAGGCGGCGCCCTCATCGGCCAGGATCAACGCCCGTTCGGCGGGCCAATTGTCGAGCAAGCGCTCCAGAGTGATCTCGGTTTCGACTGTGGGCACGCTCAACACTTCGCATTGTTCCGCCGCCTCGATGGCGTTGGCCAGCAGCCGCTCATGCTTGAGCCGATTGACCTGGGTGAAGCGGGTGATGACCGGCTGGATGGTGCCGACACCCATTTCCACAGCCTTCTGTACCACATAGTCGAGCCGCTCGGTCTTGAGCGGGGCAAAGCCATACCAGAGATTCGATACCGGCGTTTGCGGCGCGATCTGTTCGACCAATTCGAGTGCGACCGACTTTTTCGAGTCGCTGGTGAGTCGGGTCAGCCAGGCGCCGTCCCGTCCGTTAAACAGCACCACCTCATCGCCGACGCTCTTGCGCAGCACCGCCGCCAGATACAGCGACTGGTCCTTGCCCAGGGTGAGCTGGGTTCCCGCGATCAGGTCGGGTTCAACGAACAGGCGAGGCAGGGTGGCGTGGGTACGGGGCATGACGAAATCCAGTTTGCGGCATTGTGCCACGACCTCGTCCTGCGACAAGGCCGGATGAGGTCTACTGTGATTGGCGGAGTTGGAGTAGACCTCTTGTTAAGCTTGTCGAACCACGAGGTCGTGGCACTATGCCAGACGCAAATCCTTCCGGCACCGTTGCCGATGCCCAATCCGGCAACTGGGTTGATCGCTATGCCCCGGCCTGGCTGAAACCCTATGCGCGGCTGGCGCGCTGGGACCGGCCGATCGGCTTCTGGCTGCTGTTCTGGCCTTGCGCCTGGGGGCTGGCCCTGGCTGCCGTGGCCAATCCGGCGCAGGGATTTGACTGGTGGGGCGTGGTGCTGATGCTGGTGGGCGCCATCCTGATGCGCGGCGCCGGCTGCATCTTTAACGACATTGTCGACCGCGACATCGACGACAAGGTGGCCCGCACCCGCTCGCGTCCGATCCCCTCGGGGCAGGTGACGGCCCGCGACGCGCTGGCGTTTCTGGTGGCGCAGGCGCTGCTGGGCTCGGTGGTCCTGTTCCAGTTCAACCGCTTCACCGTCTGGGCCGGCGTGGCTTCGCTGGTGCTGGTGGCGATTTATCCCTTCATGAAACGGGTTACCTGGTGGCCGCAGGCGTTTTTGGGGCTGGCCTTCTCCTATGGCGCCTTGGTGGGCTGGAGTTCACAAACCGGCGGCCTCGCCGTACCGGCGCTGCTGCTGTATTTCGGCACCATCCTCTGGGTCATCGGTTACGACACCCTCTATGCGCTGCAGGATATCGAGGATGACGCGCTGATCGGCGTTAAATCCACTGCCCGCCTGTTTGGCGCGCAGGCCCGATTGATCGTTTCCGGCTTTTATATCGTAGCCTATCTGCTGTGGCTGACGGCCGCCATGATGGTCGGCGGCGGCATTATTTTTGCGGTGCTGTCGCTGGTGGCGGCAGGCATTCTGGCCTGGCAGGTGCAGACGCTGGATACCGGGGGCACCGAGAATGCCCTGGCCCGGTTCAAATCCAACCACTATGTCGGCATTGCCCTGACGCTGGCGCTGCTGGCCGATTGGGTGTGGTAGCGCGGTTACGGCAGGCGATAGACGGAAATATGGGATCTGGATGCGGCGGTGAAGGCCGACCCCGTCCAATCAGCGTGGCGGCTTTCTAGCGTAAATCCAGCCAGTTGTCCCATCAGGTCGAGTTCTGACGGCCAAACATAGCGGTGCGGTGACCGGAACAGAGTGGGCGCAGCATCCTGTGCAAAGTTGAAGTGGTGCGAAATGACGTGCTGGGCGACGACATCGAAACTGTCGACCAGCATGTAGCCATTCTGACTGCGCCCCACCACCGCCTGCGCAGCCGGCAATGCCTGGGGCAGCTCGGGAACCCATAATTCGATCACGAAGCACCCACCCGGGCCTAGATGCCGCGCGGCATTGCGGAAGCACGCGATCTGCTCGTCCTGCGTGAGCACATTGGAAATGCCGTTAAACACCAGGAATACCAGCGAGAATTCACCGGGGACGGTGGCCTTGGTCATATCGCCAATGACAACGGGAATGGTTTGCTCGTCAGCCCTGGTTCGCAATTGGGTGACCATGGGCGGCGCAATCTCGATCCCGGCGACCGGCACGCCGCGTTCGCGCAGCGGCACGGCGACCCGGCCGGTGCCAATGGCAAATTCCAGAGCGCGGCCCGAGCCGGCCAATTTCGCCAGGCGGTCGACCGTGGGGCCGAGTATCTCTGGCGCGAACATGCCGGTGCCGGGCGTGTCGTAGCTCTTGGCCGCCTGCTCATCCCAAATGTCTTCTTGTTTCATGCCAGCATCCTCCGGGCGGCTCAATATGCACACCATGCGGCGGTGGCGTATTTTTTAAAACGCCAAAGGGGCGAACCGCACCACCGGTTCACCCCTTTTGACGTGCTTTGGAGGCGCAGTAAACTTAGCCGTCGGGCTGGGCGCCCGGCTTGCGGCGGTTGAGGAAACGCGGGCGGCGATTGGCTTCGGCGACCAGCTTGCGGCGCGAGGCCGAGCTGCCGACCATGACGCCATCAACCTGCTGGCTATAGGGCATATAGGCGCCGTCGCCGGCCTTGATGAACAGCGGCAGGCGGAGCTTCTTGCCCCAGTTCTGCCATTCCGCGACGACGTTGTGATTGCCCTCTTCCTCAAACACGCGATAATTCAGTTCGTTGTCGGAGTGGACCAGCTCGATCGAGCTGGTCAGCACGCCTTCTTCGGAGATGCGGGTCGCCACGGCGACGCCGATGAATTCAGTGACCGGCACCTTGACCTTGATGGCCACGCCGCTCTGTTCCAGCATGCGGCGCACGGTAACGGTCTTGACGGGATCTTTGGGGCCGTTGTCGTTGGCAGCCACGAAGCGGCGATCTGCCAGCGTCGGGCGGCCGAATGCGAGAACGACCGAAGTCCCTTCCATCGCGACACCATGAACCATTTGAATTCGCCTTCCTGTCAACTTCGAGAGCTGTTTTTTGCGCTCTCTTTATGCCCCCACCATAGCGCGCCGCCTTACCTGCCTCCTTAATCGGTTGGGTTAAGTTTATCTTGTTTTTCGAGAGGGTTAGCGGTGTCTTGCACCGGGTAGGAACCGATTAACCGCGCTCGGTGCGGTGGCATTAACCGTGCCATATTCCGCCACCCGGCGCTGCGGCGGGGCGGGGGCCTTGCCCAAGGCACGCGCCAAGCCTAAAAGGCCCGCAATGCCAGCGCCCGCCACCAGTTACAGTGACGATCTCGAACTGCTCCGCTCCTCTGCGGTCGCGGCCGGGATCATTGCCAGCAGCTTCTTCCGGCGCGACGTCAAGAGCTGGAACAAGGAGAATGCCTCGCCGGTGAGCGAGGCCGATATCCTGGTCGACCGCTATCTGGCCTCCTCTTTACTGCATGCCCGTCCCGATTATGGCTGGCTGAGCGAGGAAACCGCCGACAATCCTAGCCGGCTGCAATGCGAACGGGTGTTTATCGTCGATCCGATTGACGGGACGCGCGGGTTCCTGCGCGGCGAGGACAGCTGGACGGTTTCGCTGGCGGTGGTCGAAAATGGCGTGCCGGTGGCGGGGGTGGTCTATGCCCCGGTGCGCGATGAAATGTATGACGGGCTCAAGGGTGGCGGCGCGCGTCTCAATGGCCAGCTCATTCGCCGTAGCCGCCGGGCCGGTGCGCCACCGCTGATTCCGGCGCCGGGCGCCGTGCATCAGGAGATGCAGACGGCCGGCCTGCATTATACCCGCGGCCCCGCTTTCCCCTCGCTGGCCTATCGGCTGGTGCAGGTGGCCACCGGCAAGCTCGACGCCGCCGTGGCCCGGCGCGGCAGCCAGGACTGGGATATTGCCGCCGCCGCGCTCATTCTGAACGAGGCGGGCATCGATTTTGCTGATGTGTGCGAGGGGTTCCCGCTATTCAACAAGCGGGACGTGCGCCACGGGGCGCTTGCAGCGCTGAGCGACATGAGCCTAAAACCGCTGGTGCACGCGGCACTGATCAAAGTCTATGGTTGTCCCGCGCCCGATGCCGGCGACACCGAACTCTCCATTCCCTCACTGACGGACCTGACCGATGGCAAATGAAGATCCCACCAAGCAGCTGTTGCATCTCGTGATCGGCGGCGAATTGTCGAGCCTTGAGGGCGTGACCTTCTCCGATCTCGACAAGGTCGACATCGTCGGGCTCTACCCCAACTATGCATCGGCCTATGCGGTGTGGAAGCAGAAGGCGCAGATGACCGTCGACAACGCCCATACGCGTTATTTCATCGTCCACCTGCACCGCCTGCTCGAGCCCGAAACCTACAAGCCGTAAGACTTCGCGGTCAGGTTTTTTGCTGTATTAGACGAGGATAGCGGCGTGCTGAATTCCCTTTCCAGCATCATGTTGGTCTCCGGGCTCGCCTTCATGGGCACGGCGCCCTTCGTGGCCGACTATATCGTGTTGGCGGCCGGCCTGTTTGGGCTGGGGCTGGCGCTGGTT
This sequence comes from Devosia sp. A369, assembly GCF_054489345.1. Classification (NCBI taxonomy): domain Bacteria; kingdom Pseudomonadati; phylum Pseudomonadota; class Alphaproteobacteria; order Hyphomicrobiales; family Devosiaceae; genus Devosia; species Devosia sp. A369. Next base: position 258,864 of record NZ_JBTMWV010000002.1, read on the forward strand.
AGCCGTGACGCCGTGCTGAAGACCTGGCCGGCTCGACTCCCGCTGCTGGCTCTGGTGCTGATCGCGCTCACCATTCCCTTTGTCTATAAGAGTGAACTGGATCTGCTGCCGCTGGCCGTGTTCTCAGCATTTTTGCTGGCGCCCGGCGTCGCAGTGCTGATCCAGCGCAGCCCGGAATGGCTGTCACCTTATGCCTTTGCCCTGGCCTGCCTGACCGGTGCCGTGACCGCCTGCCTGATGGGGCTCGCCGAGACCGCGTCGATTGAGGGCATGCGCGTTGGTGTCGGCAATAATCCCATCCACTATGGCGGCATTGCTGCCGTGCTGGGCTTCATGGCCCTGACAGGGGTTGTTGCCGGGCGATCGCCGATGCGGCTGCTGTTTTTGATCGGGCCACTGGCTGGCTTGGTCGCGGTCCTGCTGTCGGGCTCCCGTGGCCCATTGCTGGCCTGGTTCGCGACGGCGGCAGTGGCGGTTCCCTTCCTGGTGTGGTGGAACCGGCGCGATTGGCTGACCCTTGTCGGGGTGGCAATTATATTGGCTGCGGCGGTAGGGCTGACGACACTCTCGCCAGATAATCGCGCAACCACCATGCTCTTTGATGCGGCCGAGTTGGCCGACCACGAGATTGCCCAGGCCGCCGCGGGGCTTCCGCCCGAGCAGGTCCCTGACGCGTCCGAGCTGTCCGTGCTCATTGCGCAGACGCCAGTGGCACAGGCGATCCGGGAACAGGATAGCATCCGGTTGGCGATGCTGAATTCGGCTTTGGCGGCGTTCAAATCGTCGCCAATCGTGGGGATTGGGCTGGGCCAGATCATGCCCTTCGCCAACCAACTGTATCCGGGTATGGCTGGGTTGGCCGAATTGGACAATTACCACAACGATTTGGCCAATTTTGCCGCCATGGCAGGCCTGTTCGGTATCCTCGCCTATTGCTTCGTCATGCTGTCGCCGCTGGTGTTGCTATGGCCTGCGGCGGCGCGGAAAAACCACGCGCTGGTGTTGGGCAGTATCATGCTGGTGGTGAGCTATGGCGTGTTGGGGCTGACCAACGCCATGTTCGGTATCTTGCCGCAAACCATGCTGTTTGTGCTGGTCTTGGGCTACCTGATGGCCTTGCAGCGCGCCACTTTGGCCAGCCAGCCTTAGCGCACCAGGGCGTCGATGATGGCGTGGATGGCTCCTGGGCCGCCGATGCGCTGGCGGCCGATGCCGGCCAGCCGGCGGCGCTCATCATCATTTTCCAGCAAATGGTGCAGGGCGGCCCCGATGGCGGGGGCCTCCGCGGTGGTGACGGTGCGGGCTTCGCCGAAGAGTTGCTGTTCGTCGTTGAAGCGCGAGCGGCGGTCGCGTGGGTTGATGAAGGTGATTACCGGCTTGCCCAGGCCCAGTGCCTGCACCGTGGCGGTGCCGGCCTGCGACAGCACGACATCGGAGGCCAGCAGCAGATTGCCCATCGCCCCGCCACGCGCCATGTGGATGGTCAGGTCGCCGTCGGAAAGTTCGCCGAGATCACCCGGCTCGACACTGAGCATGGAGGTGCGTTTGAGCCCGGTCTTGCGCGCCAGATCATCGACATTGATGCTGCCGGCGACGGCGAGGAAGACATCCGGGCGCAATTCGGTCGGCAGGGTGCGCAGCGCATCGACCTGGAGGGCAAAGCTTTCCGCCGTCAGTGCGCGACTGCCCGGCAGCAGCGTCACCGCCATTGGCCGGCTGCGCCTGCTGTTGGCGTCGTAATCGCCCTGCGGAATGGTGTCCATCATCACATTGCCGGCCGAGCGCGCATCGACGCCGGCCTGTTCCAGCACCTGCGCCAGGCTGTCGGAGCGGCAGAAGATCGTGGTGCAGGCGCGCTTGATGGTCCAGCGTTCGGCGCTGGAATAGAGCCGGGCGGCGCCGGTTTTGTAGACGTCGAGATAATAGAGGCCACGATGGCCGGTGAGGTAGCAGGCCAGCACCCCGACCATGTCGCCGACCACGACCACGCGATCATATTTTCCGACCATCTTGCGAAGGAAGCCGAGGGCCGGGGGCACGGTGCCCAGACCGCCGGTGGCGATGTCGCGGCGCAGTGAGCCTTTAACATTGCGCCAGCCTTCGGAGGCCAGCGTGGCGCGTGGCCCGACAATCGGGCAGACCCCGGTATAGGCATTGCCGGCGCCGATCATCGGATAGGCTTCAACGGCGACCGTATTGGGGAGCTGGGCAATGACGGCTGCGGCGATGGCGTCTTCGCCATGACCGTTGGAAATGAAAAGGAACCGGCTGGGGCCCGACGCTGCGGCCGCCACCGTCAGACTCCGCGGCCGAAGCGCTCGAAAGCGGTGTGGGCGGCAACGGCGTCGGCATAGGGCTCCTGCCGGTCGACGCTCCAGTAAAACAGTTCATCGAGCGGAATGGGCTTTTGCGTGATGGCGCAGCGCACGAAGCTGCCGGGCTTGAGCACGACATAGTCGCCATCAAGATAGCGGATGACCGCCTCGGTGGGCGCGAAGCCCTTGTCGAAGATGTTCATGCTGGCACTCCTTCAAGCGTTGCATCGATATAGCGAGCAATGCGCCAGATCAAAAGAGGCTTTCCTGCGTGTCGCCGTCCGAGGCGGGACGGGGCTTCTTTTTGACCGCCGGACTGCCGGCAATGGTCGCGCCCACTGCGCCATCGGCGAACTCGATAGCCACCATGTCGCCTGGCTGCAGGCCAGCGCGTTGCTGCACCAGATTGCCCTCGCCATCCTTGATCACCGCATAGCCGCGCGCCAGCACATTTTTGTAGCTCAGCGAGGCCAACAGCTTGCCCGATTGGGCCAGCCCCGCGCGGCGGTCGGCCAGCGTCTGGGTGATGCCGGCCAGCAGTCTTGCGGTCAGTGGCGCCAACTGGCCCTGGGAGTGGCGCAGTTCGGACTTGAGCGCATTTGGCGACAGCTTGGGCGATATGGCATCGAATTGGGCGCGCTTGCGTTCGACCAGTCGGCCGGCAGCAGCGGCGAGGCGTTCGGCACGTGGATTATGGGTCAGGCGGGCACGATCGACGGTCTGGCGCAGGCCGGCATCGGCGCGCATGGAGAGATTGCGCAGCCGCTCGCTAAATTCGGCCTGACGACGCTCCAGCAGTTTGGGGCCGAGGCGAGGCTCGAGCCGCGAAAATTGCAGGCGGTGCTCCTGCACGGAGTGGCGCAACCCGGTAAACAGATTGCTGGCGGCATGGTCGAGGCGCTGACGCTGGGTGGCAACGAGATCGCCGGGGCGGGGCAGGCCGGCTGCGGCGGCGCGCAGGCGGTCACGGGCACTGCCGGTCAGCCGGCGCGCGGCCTGACGCTGGCGCGAGCCCAGATCGTCGACATAGCCGATCAGTTCGGCCCGCACCGGCACCGCCGCTTCTGCGGCTGCGGTGGGCGTGGGCGCGCGCATGTCCGAGGCGTAGTCGACCAGCGTCGTATCGGTTTCGTGACCGATAGCTGAAATGATTGGAATGCCGCTGGCGGCGACAGCGCGGACTACAGCTTCCTCGTTGAAGCCCCACAGGTCCTCGATGGAGCCGCCGCCGCGGGCCACGATCAGCAGATCGGGGCGAGGAATCGGTCCGTCGGGTAGCAGCGCGTTAAAGCCTTCGATGGCGTTGACAACTTCGGGCGCGCAGGTGTCACCCTGCACCCGCACCGGCCACACCAGCACATGACTGGGGAAGCGGTCGTCGAGGCGATGCAGAATATCGCGGATCACCGCGCCGGTGGGCGAGGTGATGACGCCGATGACGCGCGGCAGATAGGGGAGGGCGCGCTTGCGGTCGCGGTCGAACAGGCCCTCGGCCAGCAGCTTTTTCCGCCGCTCTTCGAGCAATGCCATCAGCGCGCCGGCGCCGGCCGGCTCGATATTGTCGATGACGATCTGGTATTTGGAGGAGCGCGGGAAGGTGGTGAGCCGGCCGGTGACGATCACCTCCAGCCCTTCCTGCGGCTTGAAGCTCAGCTTGGCATAGCTGGTTTTCCATACCACCGCGTCGATTGAGGCGCTTTCATCCTTAAGGGTGAAATAGGCGTGGCCCGAGGAATGTTGTCCGCGAAAGCCGGAAATTTCGCCGCGGACGCGCACATGGCCGAACTCATCCTCGACGGTGCGTTTGACCGCTTGGGAGATTTCGCTGACGGTAAATTCGGCGGCATTGGTGAGGGTGTCGGCCATGCTCTCTGGTGCGATATCAGAAGGGGCTGGTCAAGGGTTCGGTGAGGGCTCGTCCACAAAGTCACCCACAGACCGTCATCCTCGGGCTCGACCCGAGGATGCTGCACTTCGTCTGACCTGGGGAAGTGAAGAGCCCTCGGGTCAAGCCCGAGGGTGACGATCGAGGGTTGGGCTCGACCCGAGGGCGGCGACCGAGGGCGACTACTCCGCCGCCTCGGCCCCGCGTGGTGCGTCGAGATTGCCCATCGACTGGACGATATGATTGGCCAGCGCGTCATAGATGCCACCATAGGCGTGGCTGGCCCGCTTGAGCGCGATCTGGGCGTCGTTGAGCCGGGGCAGGGCGATCTCGTCATTGATCACGCGCATGCCCGGCTGTAGCGCGCTTTCCGGCAGGAAGCCGACAGCCAGGTCCGACAGCACGGCGCTCGAAATCGCGGTGGCGTTGGAGGAGGTATAGGCGATGCGATAGTCCCGCCCGCTGCGGTCCAGCGCTTCCATAGCGTCCTTGCGCCAGATGCAATATTGCGGCCCGCAGGCGATGGCCACCGGATCGCTGGCCAAAGCCCGCCCGCCATGGCTGGCCACCCAGAACATTTTTTCGGTGCGGAACAGCTCGCCGTAATTCTGCTCGGTGCCCTGGGTGAAGACGATGAGATCGTAGCGGCCAGCGCGCATGCCTTCGAGCAAATGTTCGGAGGCCATGCAGGCGACGTCGACGGCGATCTTGGGGTGGGTGCGCTGGAAGCTGGAAAGGATCACCGGCAGCAGGCGGACGGCATAGTCGTCGGGCACGCCGAAGCGGATCGAGCCGGCCAGGTCGCCATCGGAGAAATGATCGAGAATTTCGGCATTGGTGCGCAGCATCTTGCGAGCGCGGGCATAGAGCGCCTCGCCATGCAGGGTCAGCGTCACGCTGCGGCCATCGCGGGTCAGCAGCGACTGGCCCAGCCGTTCTTCCAGCCGCTTGATCTGCATCGACACCGCCGACTGGGTCTTGTTCACCCGGCGCGCTGCCTCGGTGAAACTGCCGCAATCGGCAATGGCGCAGAAGCTCTGCAATTGATCGAGATCGAGGGGAGATGCCATCGCAATCACCATCACTCAATTTGATAGGGTAGATGAAATCTATTTGTTGGACGAATGGATGTCCAGAGCGTTAGCTCTTGATCATCGACGCAATATTCTCGCGCCGGCCCCGCCGACCTCCCTCGGCACAACCACATGTTTGGAGACTATCATGGCTCTCTCGCTCCCCGGCGAGCGGTCAATCGCGGCCGCCACGCCAGCCAATCCAATTGCCGCCTTCGCGCGCTGGATCGCCCAGGCCCAGGCCGCGCATACCCGACGGGTCGCGTTGTCAGCCCTGCTGGATCTCGATCACAGTCGCCTCAGCGATCTCGGCATTTCACGTGATGACGTTGTCGTGGCGATGACCACGCCGGGCCAGGCTGGTCGGGTGCTCAGCGCCGCCCGCGCCTGCAGCGCCCGCCTCTGATCAAGCCGGATTTGCGTCAGCCTGATGCCGACGCGTCCCTGTTGGTACGGACAATCGCTATGCGCGCTCGTGCCATCTTCCGGGCCGGTTTTGCCGTCGGTCCCGTTTCCTGATGACTTGCCGGACCAGTGCGTTGAGCGCTTGTCCGGCTTTTTTGTTCAGGTTGCGGCGTAGGTGACGCCGATTTCGGTGGCGGTGCGCCAGACGACGGTGCAGGCGAATTTACGGCCGTCATCCATCACCAGTTGGAAGCTGTCGGGAATGCCGACAATGCTGGGCAGTTTGAGGCGAGCGCCGGTCTCCGACATATTGCGCACGGTGCATTGAAAGGTCGAAAACCCGTCATTGACCACGATGCGCCCGCCTTTCAGCGTGCGCTGGCGTGGCGATATGCGGTGCTCGTCAGTCATCGGCTTTACTCCGGATCAGGGGAGTTGGGCGAAGCCATCAGCAAACCCATTGAGCGATACGGGGATGCCGATACCTTCTTCGGGGGTCTTGAACACGACGAAAATGGCATTGCTGCCTTTCGACAAGGTTTCGATCAGCGTGTCATCAAGCACCACTTCGGCGACGCAGCCATTGGGCAGGCAGCGCACAAAGGCGACGCGGCCCATATCTTCGCCATCGACATTGAGCCCGAGCCCGTTGGGCAGCAGCACGCCGAGTGGGGCCAGCACGCGCAGCAGGCGGGCTTCACGATCCGCCGTGCGCAGCACGATGACCGACAGGCCCACATTGGGCTGATCCTCGGCCATCACATTCTGGATGATGGCGCATTGTTCAAAACTGGCGCCGGGGGGCGTGTCGCAGCTCATCTGCCAGTCGCCATACTGGGCGCGGACCACGCCCTGACCGAAGCTGGCGCCGGCTGCTGCCGCCACTGCCATAAGTGCAAGGCCCAGACCGGCCAGGCGACGCTTCACAATTGGCTTCACTGTATCAATTCTCCAGACGAATCGCGCGCGAACGCGAGCTTTCCTGTTTCCGACAGGCTGGGGTTCAAGTCAACCAAAGCCCCGTTTTGCAAGGCTTATGCGCGCCAAACTGCGGCGGTGGTGAGGCATTTTTGCGGTTGGCCTCGAACAATATGACGCAGTGGCGCGCCCGCTTGCCGCAATGGACTCGGCCTTGGCGATGTGATTTAGGTCAGGAAGAGTTTTTGCGCTCCGAGGTTGAGTCGGGGCGGCGTATGCTATGCCGCTGTTTTTGCCCCTCAATCCCGGTGTGGAGCACCAGTTGAAGTCGATACGGGGGTTTAATGTGACCGGGCAGTTCTTGAGAAAGATGGGGGCGATTTCGGCGGCCGCAATGGCGCTGGCCCCAGCTCTTGCCACGGCGCAGGATAGTGGAGCGGGACATCCTGTCCCAGGCCAGATTCATCTGCAGCCATCGGTGACCCCGATCATGGACTCCATCGTGGCTTTCCACGATGGCATCCTGATGTGGTCCATCAGCTTCATCGTTGTCCTGGTGCTGGTTTTGCTGGCGTGGATCGTTTTCCGCTACAACGCCAAGCGCAATCCGGTTCCGGCCGGCTTTACCCATAATACGATGGTCGAGATCATCTGGACGGTCCTGCCGATCGTCGTGCTGATCATCATTGCCATTCCGTCTTTCGGCGTGCTGAGCGACCAGCTCACCACCCCTGATGGCGAGCGCAAGTATCTCGGCGCCAACATCTTCTCGTTCGGCGAAGTCGAGGTTCCGGCTCCCGAATTGACCGTCAAGGCCATCGGCCAGCAGTGGTACTGGGATTATGAATATGTCGACCAGGGTTTCGCCCTGACGTCGCTGATGCTGCAGGAAGAAGAGCGCCTGGCCGACAAGCCGAACCAGCCGCGCCTGCTCGCCGTCGACAATGAGCTGGTCGTTCCGGTCGATACCACGGTGCGCATGCAGATCACGGCCGACCCGATCGGTGTGATCCACGCTTTCGCCGTGCCGTCCTTCGGCATCAAGATCGACGCCGTGCCGGGCCGTCTCAATGAGACCTGGTTCAATGCACGCGAGACCGGCATCTATTACGGCCAGTGCTCTGAGCTGTGCGGCAAGGACCATGCGTTCATGCCGATCGCCGTGCGCGTCGTCACCAAGGAAGAATTCACCGCCTTCATGGCGGCGTATGAAAGCGGCGGTTACGCTGCTGCCAACGCCACGCTTGCGGCAGTGCAGTAAACACGGGTCAGGGGAAACAACACATGGCCGAAACAGCTCACCTCGAGACCCATGCTGCCGGACTTGCTCCTGCGCATGAACACCATACGCCGACCGGTTGGCGTCGTTGGGTCTATTCGACCAACCACAAAGATATCGGTATTATGTACATGATCTTCGCCATCGTGGCGGGGATCATCGGTGGCCTGCTGTCCGGCGTCATGCGCCTGGAACTGCAGGAGCCGGGTATCCAGATTTTCCACGGCCTCGCCGGGATGGTCTATGGCATTGATGGCGACGCCGCGCTCGACGCCGGCAAGCACATGTACAACGTGTTCACCACGGCGCATGCGCTGATCATGGTGTTCTTCGTGGTGATGCCCGCCACCATGGGCGGCTTTGCCAACTATTTCGCGCCGCTGATGATCGGTGCCCCCGATACGGCATTCCCGCGCATCAACAACATCGCCTTCTGGCTGCTGCCGCCGGCGTTCATCCTGCTGATGATCAGCCTGTTTGTTGAGGGCGTTGGTCCCGAGGCGCTCGGTGCTGGTGGCGGCTGGACGATCTACCCGCCGCTCTCGACGACCGGCATGCCTGGTCCGGCTATGGATTTCGTGATCCTGTCGCTGCACGTGGCCGGTATCAGCTCGATCCTGGGCGCCATCAACCTGATCACCACGATCTTCAACATGCGCGCTCCCGGCATGACGCTGCACAAGATGCCGCTGTTCGCCTGGTCCGTGCTCGTCACCGGCTTCCTGCTGCTGCTGGCTCTGCCGGTGCTGGCTGGCGCCATCACCATGCTGCTGACCGACCGCAACCTGGGTACGGCTTTCTTCAAGCCTTCCGAGGGCGGTGACCCGGTCCTGTTCCAGCACCTGTTCTGGTTCTTCGGTCACCCCGAAGTGTACATCATGATCCTGCCGGGCTTCGGCATTGTCAGCCACATCGTCTCGACCTTCAGCCGCAAGCCGATCTTCGGCTACATGGCCATGGCCTATGCCATGGTGGCCATCGGCTTCGTCGGTTTCGTCGTGTGGGCTCACCACATGTACACCACGGGCCTCAGCCTTGACGTGCAGCGCTACTTCGTGGCCGCCACCATGGTCATCGCAGTGCCGACCGGCGTGAAGATCTTCTCGTGGATCGCCACCATGTGGGGCGGCTCCATCACCTTTAAGTCGCCCATGCTCTGGGCCATCGGCTTCATCTTCCTGTTCACCGTTGGTGGTGTGACGGGCGTGGTGCTGGCCAATGCCGGCGCGGACCGGATGCTGCACGACACCTATTATGTCGTGGCGCATTTCCACTACGTGCTGTCGCTGGGCGCTGTGTTCTCCATCTTCGCGGGCTGGTACTACTGGTTCCCCAAGATGAGCGGCTACATGTACAGCGAGTTCATGGCCAAGGCTCACTTCTGGATCATGTTTGTCGGTGTGAACCTGATCTTCTTCCCGCAGCACTTCCTCGGTCTCGCCGGCATGCCGCGTCGTTATATCGACTATCCGGATGCCTTCGCCCTGTGGAACCGTGTCTCCTCGATCGGCTACTACATCACCTTCGTTGCGATGATCATCTTCTTCTACGCAACCTGGGAAGCCTTCCGGAAGAAGCGTCCGGCTGGTGACAATCCGTGGGGCATTGGTGCCACGACGCTGGAATGGACCCTGTCCAGCCCGCCGCCGCACCACCAGTTCACCACGCTGCCGAACTTCGAAACTTCGACCAACGCACATTAATGCAATTCCGGGCCGCGTTCGCGCGGCCCGCCATTACAAGGATAAAGGCAAGCTAGTGGCTCTCATCGATGACAGTAGGAACCTGTCCGGTCTGACCGGCGAAGCAAGCGTCGAGGATTACCTCGCGCTGCTGAAGCCATCCGTCATGCAGCTGGTCGTGTTCACCGCCATCGTTGGCCTGATCGTGGCGCCGGGTGGTATCAATCCGGTGCTGGCGATCATCGCCATTGCCTGCATCGCCATCGGGGCCGGGGCCTCGGGCGCGCTCAACATGTGGTATGATGCCGATATCGACCGGATCATGAGCCGCACGCAGAACCGGCCGATCCCGGCTGGTCGCATGACGCCGCAGCAGGCGCTGGTCTTCGGGCTGGTGCTGTCGGTGTTCTCGGTAGCGCTGCTGGGCCTCGCGACCAATTGGGTTGCTGCCGGCCTGCTCGCCTTCACTATCTTTTTCTATGCCGTCGTCTATACGATGTGGCTGAAGCGCGCGACGCCGCAGAACATCGTCATCGGCGGTGCTGCGGGTGCCTTCCCGCCCATCGTGGGCTGGGCGGCGGTGACCGGCTCGGTGGCGTTTGAACCCATCGTGCTGTTCCTCATCATCTTCCTGTGGACCCCGCCGCATTTCTGGGCGCTGGCGCTCTACAAGCAGTCCGACTATGGCGCTGCCGGTGTGCCGATGATGCCCAATGTCGTGGGTGTCGACTCCACCAAGGTGCAGATCTTCGCCTATACATTGCTGCTGTCGGCTTCGGCCATGCTGCCGACCTTCTTCGGCTATGCCGGCTGGATCTACACCGCTGTTGCCGTCATCACCGGCGCCTCGTTCACCTATTTCGCCTGGCGCCTGCTGCGGACGAAAGAGGACGTGGCGATGCGCAAGTCGGCCCGTTCGCTGTTCAATTATTCCCTCAGCTATCTGTTCGTCCTGTTCTTCGCCTACATGACCGACAATCTGCTGACGCGTTTCGGGGGACTGTTCTGATGAGTTCTCCTGACGAAATCCGCAGCGTCGCGCCGGAAACGGCTGAAGTTGCCGCCGCACGCGCCAAAATCCGCCGCCGTCGCTCGATTGCCCTGGGCGTTGCGCTGGCACTGTTCGCCCTGACCTTTTACGCGCTGACCATCATCAAGATGGGGCCGGCTCTGTTCGATCGGGCGCTGTAATGACCGATGTGAAGCAGCATGATGTTGACGCCATGACGCGCCGCCGCAACCAGCGGATGGCATTGACGGGTGTGTTTATCGCAGCCGGCATGGTCGGCGTGGCCTATGCGGCCGTGCCGCTCTACCAGCTGTTCTGCCAGGTCACCGGCTTTGGTGGCACGCCGCAGATCGCCGAGAGCGCGCCCAAGGGCGCCATCGACCGCGAAATGAAGGTGAGCTTCGACTCCAACGTGGCCGGAGATCTGGCCTGGACCGTCAAGGCCGCCGCGCCTGTCACTGACCGGATCGGCACTGTCGACACCGTGCATTACGTGGCGACGAACAATACCGACAAGGTCATTTCGGGCATGGCGACATTCAATGTGTCGCCCGACAAGGCCGGCGTCTATTTCAACAAGATCGAATGCTTCTGCTTTACCGAGCAGACGCTGCAGCCCGGCGAAACCGCCGAGATGCCGATTGTCTTCTTCGTGGATCCCGATCTTGCGGATGACCACGAACTCGCAACCATCAAAGAGATTACCCTCTCTTATACCTTCTACTCTTCAGATAACGGGGAAAGCTGACCATGGCCGGAGTAGCCAAGAACCACGACTATCACATGGTCGAACCGAGCCCATGGCCCTTTGTCATGTCGGCTGCCGTACTGATATTGGCATTGGGCATCGTCTTCTGGATGCGCCAGTGGACGCCATGGGTGTTCTTTATCGGCCTGACCGGCGTGCTCTACACCATGTATGCGTGGTGGAGCGACGTGATCAAGGAAGCCAATAACGGCGTCGATCACACCCCGGTGGTGCAGATGCATCTGCGCTACGGCATGATGCTGTTCATCACCTCGGAAATCTTCGTTTTCTTCGGCTTCTTCTGGGCCTATTTCGACGGCTTCTTCCGCCTCGATGACATCGAGCAGTATGCCCGTGTTGCCGGTACCGGTGGCATCTGGCCGCCGATTGGTGTGGAACTGTTCGATCCGTTCCACCTGCCGCTGTTCAATACGCTGCTGCTGCTCACCTCGGGCACGACGGTCACCTGGGCGCACCATGCGCTGCTGGAGAACGACCGTGAGGGTCTCAAGTGGGGTCTGGGGCTGACCGTGTTGCTGGGCGTGCTGTTCACCATCGTGCAGGCTATCGAATATAGCGAAGCCGGCTTCAGCTTCAGCGGCAACATGTATGGCGCTACCTTCTTCATGGTGACGGGCCTGCATGGCTTCCACGTCATCATCGGCACCATCTTCCTCGCCGTCTGCCTGCTGCGCGCCGTCCGCGGTGATTTCACCCCGCAGCGCCATATCGGCTTCGAGCTGGCCGCCTGGTACTGGCACTTCGTGGACGTGGTCTGGATCTTCCTGTTTGCTGCCATCTATGTGTGGGGCAGCTGGGGCGTGGCTCTTAGCCACTAGGGTTCGCCCACCAAAATTCATGGGGCGCAGCCGCAAGCTGCGCCCCAATTTGTTTGTCGACCCGGAAGCCAGCAATGACCGAACAACGCGCCCTCGGGCGAGCCATGACCTGGACCTTCGTCGTGCTGATGCTGGCGCTCGCCGCCACCTGCCTCTGGCTCGGCACTTGGCAGATGCAGCGCCTCGCCGAGAAGGAAGCGTTGATCGCCGCTGTCGACGCCCGTCTCGGGGCCGATCCGGTGTCGGCGCCGCCAATGGCGCAATGGCCGGGCCTCGATCTCGAAGCCCTCAATTTCCAGCCGGTCTCGCTGACCGGCGCCTTCCGCTACAATCAGACGGTGACGGTGTTCACCAGCCTCAGCAATGCCAATGGCCCCGCCTCGGGCCCGGGCTATTGGGTGGTGACGCCCTTCGTGCTGGCCGATGGCGGCTCGGTGTTCGTCAATCGTGGCTTCGTGCCCCAGAGCCATCAGGAAGCCGCTGTCACCGATGCTGAAGGCGATGAGCGCCAGGTGACCATTTCCGGCCTGCTGCGTCCTGGCGAGGCGGCCGGCTTCATGACGCCGGGCCCCGACACCTCCAACCGCATCGAATGGGTGCGTGACCCGGTACGGCTGGCCGCGATGGTCGATCCGGCGCTGGCGCCCTTCGCCCCGTTCTATGTCGATCTTCCCGCCGGTCCGCCGGGCCAACTGCCGCAGGGCGGCGAGACGGTCATCGAATTTCCCAACAACCACCTGGGCTATGCCTATACTTGGTATGGCTTCGCCATTGTCGCCGTGGTCATGCTGGGCTTCTGGCTTCGGCGCCAGCGGCGTCCGTGAAACTTGCGGTTCGCCCGCTGTTTGAATAGGTTGCAGCGTTTCTAAAAGGGCCCTTTCCCCGAATGCAGTTTGTCTCAACGCGCGGCCAGGCGCCCGTGCTCGGTTTTTCGGATGCAGTTCTCGCCGGCCTGGCGTCCGATGGGGGACTCTATGTTCCCCAGAGCTGGCCCCAGATCAGCCCCGCTGAAATCGCCAGTTTCGCCGGCAAGCCCTATGCCGATGTCGCCTATGCCATCATCAGCCGTTTCACCGGCAATGAAATTGCCCCGGCAGCTCTCAAGGCGATGCTCGACGAATCCTATGCCGTGTTCCGCCACCCTTCGGTGACGCCGCTGGTCGAGATCGAGCCCAACCATTTCGTGCTGGAGCTGTTCCACGGCCCGACCCTGGCCTTCAAGGACGTGGCCATGCAGTTCCTCAGCCGGGTGATGGACCACATCCTGGCCGAGCGCGGCCTGCGCGCCACCATTGTCGGCGCCACTTCGGGGGATACCGGCTCGGCCGCCATCGAGGCGTTTCGCGGGCGCGACACCACCGATATCTTCATCCTGCATCCGCAGGGGCGCACCTCGCCCGTGCAGCGCCTGCAGATGACCACCGTGCTCGACGCCAACGTGCATAATATCGCGCTCGATGGCACGTTCGACGACTGCCAGAACATCGTCAAGGCGATGTTCAACAACCATAAATTCCGCGACAGCGTGCGCCTCAGCGGCGTCAACTCCATCAATTGGGGCCGCATCGTCGCGCAGATCGTGTATTATTTCACTGCTGCGGCCTCCCTGGGCAGCCCGCATCGCAAGATCAGCTTCACCGTGCCCACCGGCAATTTCGGCGATATTTTCGCCGGCTATTGCGCCAAGGCCATGGGCCTGCCGATCGAGCAGCTGATCATCGCCACCAATGCCAACGACATTCTGCGCCGCACCATGGATAGCGGCCGCTACGAGATGGACGGCGTGGCGCCCACCATCAGCCCGTCGATGGATATTCAGATTTCGTCCAATTTCGAACGCCTGCTGTTTGAGGGCGCCGGCCGCGATGCCGCTGCCGTAGTCCGCATGATGGAAAGCCTCAGGCAATCGGGTGGCTTTGCCGTCCCGGAGCAGGCGCTGGCCGCCATCCGCCGCGACTTTGCCGCCGGCACCACCGGCGAGGCCGAGACCAAGGCGACGATTGCCACCACGCTCAAGGCGGCCGGCTATCTGCTCGATCCGCATACCGCAGTCGGCGTGCATGTCGCGCGGGCTCATCTCGGGGCGACGCCGATGGTCACGCTGGGCACCGCCCATCCGGCCAAATTCCCGGCGGCGGTCGAGGATGCCACCGGCATCGCACCGGCCCTGCCGGCCTGGCTGGCCGATCTGCATTCGCGCGAGGAACGCCTAAGCGTCCTTGCCAACGACCAAACGGCGGTCGAAGATTTCATTTCAGCGCGTACGCGCGCTGCCTGATGCATTCGAGGGCCGACGCGGTCCCTCGAATGCCAGGCCTGGGAGGAGCCTCGCGTGAGCGTAGAAACAACGATCCTGGATAACGGCATGGTGGTGCTCACCGACGACATGCCGCATCTCGAAAGTGCTTCGCTGGGGGTCTGGGTCAAGGCCGGGGCCCGCAGCGAACGCAAGGCTGAGCACGGCATTTCCCACCTGCTCGAACACATGGCCTTCAAGGGCACCGCGTCGCGCACCTCGTTGCAGATCGCCGAGGCCATCGAGAATGTGGGGGGCGACCTCAACGCCGCCACCTCCATCGAACACACCGGCTATTTCGCCCGCGTGCTGAAAGATGACGTGGTTCTTGCTGCCGATATTCTGTCGGATATCTTGCAGAATTCTGTTTTTGATGACGATGAGCTGACCCGCGAAAAGCAGGTGATCGTGCAGGAGATCGGCGCGGCGCGCGACAATCCCGACGACCATGTGTTCGACCTGTTCCAGGCCGCCGCTTTCCCCACCCAGCCGATTGGCCGGACGATTTTGGGCACGGTGGATTCGGTACGCGAATTCAGCCCCGACACCATCCGCAAATATATGAACCGCAACTATGTGGGCGACCACATGGTGATGGCTGCGGCCGGTAATGTCGATCATGCCGGACTGGTCGAGGTGGCGCAGCAGCATTTCTCGACGCTCAAGCCCAATGGCGCCCCGGCGCCGCAGCGTGCCGAATATCAGGGCGGCGAGGAGCGGCTGGTTTCTGACCACGAGCAGGCCCACATCGTCGTCGGCTTCGAGGGCCGCGCCTATAATTCCGACGGCTTTTACGCCGCGCAGGTGCTGGCCTCGATCCTGGGCGGGGGCATGAGTTCGCGCCTGTTCCAGGAAGTGCGCGAGAAGCGCGGGCTGTGTTACTCGGTCTATTCCTTCCACTGGGCCTTTGCCGATAGCGGCGTCTTTGGCGTTGCCGCGGCAACCGGCGAGGATGAGGTGGGTGATCTGGTGCCGGTGGTGCTGGACGAGCTCAAGCGCGCCACTGAATCCATCAGCGATGACGAAGTGATCCGCGTCCGCAACCAGATCCGCGCGGGCCTGCTGATGTCGCTCGAAAGCCCCTCGGCCCGCGCCGGGCAGCTGGCGCGCCAGCAGATATTGTGGGGCCGGCCGATTCCGATGGCCGAAACCGTCGAGCGCATCAACCGCATCACCGCCAAGCGGGTGCAGGAAGTGGCTGAGCAGATTTTCACCCAGAGCGCGCCGACCCTGGCGGGCATCGGCCCCATTGGTGGCCTCGCCGATGTCGGTGCCATCAGCGACCATCTCAAGCGGTAGGGCGATCGAACTGCCATGCTCTGGCCCTGGTCGTCACCCACGCCCCTGATCGCCCTGCGCGGCCCGCGTCTGCTGATGCGGCTGCCGCTGATGAGCGACTATGCGTCGTGGTACGCTTTGCGCCGGGGCAGCCGCGATTTCCTGCGGCCATTCGAGCCGCGCTGGACCGAGGCCGATCTGGGGCAGCGCATCTTTGCCACAAGGGTCAAGCGGGCCCGTGAAGAGGCCGAAGAGGGCACCGATTATTCGCTGTTCATCTTCCTCGCCCAAGACGGGCAGGAGGTTTTGGTGGGCGGCATCACGCTCTCCAATGTGCGGCGCCGCGCCGCCCAATTCGTCAATCTCGGCTATTGGATGGGCCAGCAATATGCCGGGCAGGGCATGATGAGCGAAGCCGTGGGGCTGAGTCTGCCCTTTGTGTTTGATACGCTCGATCTGCACCGAATCCACGCCGCATTCCTGCCCGGCAACATGGCCTCGCGCCGGGTGCTGGAGAAGAACGGCTTTGTCGAAGAAGGCTTTGCCGAAAAATATCTGCAGATCAACGGCCGCTGGGAAGACCACGTGTTGTTCGGTTTGACCAAGGAACGCTATGAGCTGAGCCGGTTGTTGCGCCGGGCCTAGGCTCGCCTTGTTGCCATTTAGCAACAGTCCCTTAACCTTGTCGCAGGCGGCAATCCCCGCTACCAAAGAGGCGCTCCCGCCAAGAGGATGCCGTTTCAGCACGTGGCTGTTTTACACCACATTGCCAAAACGTTGCCACAATGAAGCCTATCGCAGGATATACTCGCCCGTGATGCGTCACCTAATTGCACTCGCGATGTGTCTTGCGTTCGCGCTGTCTGGCCTCGTGCCCGCCACCGCCTTCGAAGTCATTTCGGTCCCCGAAGACGTCAATGCCGTCAACCTCAGCGATGTGGTTGAGCTGCAGCCCGGCGCCAATGGCCGCGTGCAGCTGTCGACCGCGCCCGGCGAAGACGGCATCATTCGCCGCATCGAGGTGCTGGCGAGCGAGCCGGGGACCAATCCCAATTTCGTGCTGTTTGCACTGCGCAATGAGAGCGATCAGCAGATCGAGCGCCTCTTGGTCGCGCCGTTTTTCCGCCTGCCGGGCTCCGGCATTTTCCAGCCTGATTTGGGCAATGACCGGCTCAAGGCGCTGACGCCGAGCGCCGGCATCCGACCAGTGCGCCTCACGGACAGTGAAGCCGACGTCTGGGAGGTCACGCTCGACCCCGGCGCCACGGTGACCTTTGTCGCCGAGCTGACGGCGCAGGATCTGCCCGAACTCTATCTGTGGCAGCCCAACGCCTATCGCGACTACGTCAACTCGTTCACGCTGTTCCGCGGCGTGGTGCTGGGCGTCGCATCGCTGGCGGCGGTGTTCCTCACCATCATGTTCGTGGTCAAGGGGCGCGGCGTGTTCCCGGCGACGGCGGCCTTCGCCTGGGCGGTGCTGACCTATCTGCTGATCGATTTTGGCGTGCTGGGGCGGTTGCTCGGGCTCGATGCGGGGGGCATGCAGCCTTTGCGCGCGGCGGCGGAGGCGGGCATAGCCACCACGCTGGCGGGGTTCCTGTTTATCTATCTCAACCTGCATCGCTGGCATTTGCGCTTTATCCATCTGGCGCTTGGGCTGGCGGCATTGTTCCTCGCGCTGTTTGCCTTTGCCTTCTTCCAGCCCGCCATTGCCGCCACCATTGCGCGGCTGGTGCTGGCGCTGCTCGGCGTTTCCGGCTTCTTCCTGATCCTGCTGCTGGCCTTGCGCGGCTATGACCGCGCCGTGCTGCTGGTGCCCACCTGGATCATCCTGATCGCCTGGTTGTTCTATTCCTATCTCGTCGTGTCGGGGCAGGTGTCCAACGACGTGGCCCAGCCCGCCGTTGGGGGCGGTCTCGTACTCATTGTGATGCTGCTCGGCTTTACCGCCGTGCAACACGCCTTCTCCGAAGGGCAGGTGTCGATCGGCACCCTGTCCGAAGTCGAGCGCCGGGCGCTGGCGCTGACCGGCTCGGGCGATTTTGTCTTCGACTGGAATATCGAGCGCGACCGCGTCTCGGTCAGCGATGAGCTGGCAACCCGCCTCGGCGAAAAGCGCGGTGCCTTGCGCGGCGCCATCAAGCGCTGGCTCGACCGCGTGCATCCCGATGATCGCGATCGTTTCCGCACCGCCTTCGACACGCTGGTGGAGCTGCGGCGCGGCAAGGTCAGCGCCGATATGCGCATTGCCGGCCATGATGGCAGCTATCGCAGCTTCCGCATGCGGGTGAAGCCGGTGCTGGGCGGCGACGGGCAGGTCAATCGCATCGTTGGCACGCTGCAGGACGTCACCGAAGACCGGGCCGCCCGCGAGCGCCTGCTGCACGACGCGGTTCATGATAGCCTCACCGGCCTGCCCAACCGGCAATTGTTCCTCGACCGGCTGGAGCGCGCCCTGGTGCGGGCCCGCACGCCCGGCGGCACCAAGCCGGCGGTGTTCCTGATCGATATCGACCGCTTCATGGAGCTGGAAGAACGCATCGGCCACTCGGCGGCGGATTCGGTGCTGCTGGCGATTTCGCGCCGCATTGCCCGCATCATGCGGCCGCTCGATACCGTGGCGCGCATCACCGGCGACCAGTTCGCGGTGATTCTGGCCTCCGAGCAGGCCGCCGGCAAGATTGCCGAGACGGCCGAGCAGATCCGCAAGGCGCTCAAGGCCCCCTTCAATTTCGGCGACCGCGACCTGACCCTGTCGGCCTCCATCGGCGTCACCATCTATGACAGCAACCCCGCCGCTGCGACCGATGTGCTGCGCGACGCCGAGCTGGCGATGTATTACGCCAAGCGCCTGGGCGGCGACCGCATCGAGGCCTATCGCGCCTCGGCGCGCTCCATCGCCGCCTATAACCGGGCCAGCGAGGAAGACCTCGAGCGCGGCATGAAACAGGGCGAGCTGCATGTGCAGTTCCAGCCGGTGATGGATATCCAGACCGGCCAGATCGCCGGCGCCGAGGCGCTGATGCGCTGGACCCACCCGACGCGCGGCGTGGTCAATCCAGACGAATTCGTGCCACTGGCCGAACGCTCGGGCCAGATCGAAAAGCTCGGTCGGCTGGCGTTTGAACAATCGGCGGCCCAGGCCAAGGACTGGATGACGACGCTGGGCCTGCCCGAGGAATTCTTCATCTCGGTCAACCTGTCGCCAACGCAACTGGCGACCGAGACGCTGCTCAACGACATGCGGATGCTGGTCAGCCAGGACAAGGAATTGGCGCGCCACCTCAAGCTCGAGATCACCGAGAGCCAGGTGATGACCAATCCCGAGCACTCCGCCTATATGCTGCAGGCATTGCGCAATCTGGGGCTGGGACTGGCGCTCGACGATTTCGGCACCGGGCATTCCTCGCTGAGCTATCTGCACCGCTTCCCGTTCGACACCATCAAGATCCCCGCACCCTTCGTGACCATGGGTGGCAGCAATGGCATCGCCCATACACAGGGGCCGATTATCAAGGCCGTGGTGCAATTGGCGGCCGATCTGGACCTGATGGTGATCGCCGAAGGCGTCGAGACGCTGGATGAGATCGAACGTCTGCGTCAGCTCAACTGCCGCTATGCCCAGGGCTTTGCCTTTGGCGCGGCGATGACCGGCGGCGAATTCGGCAAGAAGCTGAGCGCACAACTGGCGCGGTAGCACCAAGAGGGCTTACGCGTGGCCGGCGTCGGGGCTCAGCGTGGCGCGGGTGATGCGCAGGCTGGCGAGGGCGGCTTCGTAGCGGTCTTCGACCGGGGTATCGAACAGCAGCTTCTGTGAGAAGGGCGCGGTCAGCCAGCCATTGTCGCCGATTTCGTCTTCCAGCTGACCGGCGCCCCAGCCGCAGCAGCCCAGAGCGAACATCGACGCCTTGGGCGCTGGTCCAAAGGCCATGGCCTTGAGAATATCCAGCGTGGCGGTGAGGCAGATGCCTTCGGTGACCTGATAGGTGTTGCCGCTGTGATAATCGGGGGAATGCAGCACGAAGCCGCGGCCCTTTTCCACCGGACCACCCCGCATCACCACGCGCTGGCGGATGGAATCGGGCAGCCGGATCACCGCATCGGGATCGCCCAAATCGAGTTCGTCCAGCACGTCGGCAAAGCGCAGATTGGCCAGCTCGTGGTTGACGACCAGCCCCATCGCCCCCTCGCTGCCATGGCCGACGAGCAGGATAACGCTTTCCGCGAAGCGCTCGTCCATCATGTCCGGCATGGCGACGAGAAATTGTCCTTCAAGCGAGTTCATGGCCCAATTGTAGGCACGCGGCGGCACAATGCCAAGTTACGATGCGATCATCACGAAGGCCTGATGGCCTGTCAGCTATTTCTAAACCCCATCCTGCGCTAATGGCTTGGCCATGCGTCCATTGATCCTCATCTCCGCTTTGCTGCTGCTTGCCATGCCCGCTTCTGCGGGCGAGACGGCGTGGCAGGAGGTTGCCCCCGGCGTGAAGCTGCGGCTGGTCAGCACCGGGCAGATCAAGGCCGATGGCAGGACGCTGCTCGGGCTCGAACTCGACATGCCGCAGAACACCAAGACCTATTGGCGCATACCGGGCGATACCGGCCTGCCCACCGAGCTGGATTTTGCCGGCTCGAGTGGTGTGCTGGGTCATCAGGTGCTGTGGCCTTATCCAACCCGGCAGCAGACCGACGATTATCTCGATTACGTCTATTTCGGTCCCACCGTCTTGCCCGTCGAACTGACGCTGGCGCCGGGCGCCGCCAATGTCGAGTTGAGCGCCATGCTCGGCGTCTGCTCCGAAATCTGCGTCCCGGCACAGGCGCGGTTTTCGCTGCCGCTGACCGACGCCAAGCCCGACCGGCCCAATGGCTTGCGCATCCGCCAGGCGCTGGCGACGGCGCCCATCGACTGGGATGGCGAGCTCCAGCCGTTTGGCGCGGTCGAATGGCAGGCCGAGGCGGGCATGCTGGCGGTTCATCTCAGTGACCCCACGCTGGATCCGGCGTCGCTGATCGTTTCGAGCGCCAGTGGCGAGCCGCTATTCGGCGTGCCGCAAAAAAGCCCGGAACCGAACCTAGTGCTCATTCCCATCCTGGGCAAAAGCGATGCAATCGACTTGGAAAACCAGGCTGTTCAGCTCACATTCCTTACCGGCATGGGAGCTTTTGAGGTGACGCGCACCATCGTGGATGCGTCGGCCGACTGAACGGTGCGAGGGAAAGGGCCTTTTGGCCTTGTCGGCGGCGTCAAAGCCGCTTATCCCGAAAGCACTTTAAGACTGAGGAACGGCCGCCGCCCGGTGGCCAAAGTCATGGGGCATATCCTTTTATGATTGATCGCGGCAGTCCGGTCCCGTCCGTGCGGGTGAAACTTGTGGGTGCCGATGGCGCGACGGATACAACCAGCGACGCCGTTCTCGGCTCCGGGCTGGTCGTGTTCTTTGCCGTTCCGGGGGCGTTCACGCCCACCTGCCACGTCAACCATCTGCCCGGCTTCGTCGCCAATGAGGCCAAGCTGCGCGCGGCCGGCGTCGACCGCATCGTCTGCGCCTCGGTCAATGATCATCACGTGATGAAGGCCTGGGGCGAAGCTTCGGGCGCGCTGGGCAAGATCGAATTCATCGCCGATGGCAATGCCGAGCTGGCCACGGCGCTGGGCCTCGACAAGGATTTTTCCGGCGCCGGCATGGGCCAGCGCTTCGCCCGCTCGGCCATGCTGATCCGCAATGGCGTCGTCGACGCGGTGTTCACCGAAGATGCGCCGGGCGTGACAGCCAGCGGCGCGCCTGCCATTCTGATGGCGCTCGAAGCCGCCAATAGCTAGTGTCGCGTCAGGAGATACCCTCATGAACCTGCCTTCGTCCCTGATGCTGCGCCTGCCGATCCTCGGGGTCACCGCTGCCGTGCTGGCCGGTTGCTCGATGGGCGGCATGTTTGGCGGCGGCAATGCCGCGCAGAACCAGCAATTGCAGAACGCCACCGCCACCCCGGCGGCCGTGGCGCAGGCGCAGACCAATGCGCTGCCTGCCATCGCCACCGAATGCCCGCCCATCCGTGTGCGCGCCGGTAGCGAGGCGATGTTCTATTATGGCGGCGGCCGCACCGGCGACGCCAAGTCGCTGCAATATCAGGGCGTGATCGACGAAAGCTCGCGCAACTGCGTGGTGAGCAACGGGCTGATCACTGTCAATATGGGTGTTGTCGGCCGCGTGCTGCTCGGCCCCGCCGGCAAGCAGAGCACGGTCAATGCCCCGATCCGCTTTGCGGTGGAGCGCGATGGCCAGGCGGTGTTCTCGGAAAAATATACGCTGCCCGTGGCGATCACCGCGCCGGCGCGTTCGGCTGAATTCGTCAAGGTCATCGAAAACGTCGCCATCCCCTATCTGGGCGGCGAGGAAATCACCATCTGGGTCGGTTTCGATACCAAGAGCTGACATCAGCCGAGAATAGTGAAGTTTAAGGCCCCGTGGATAAGTCCACGGGGCTTTTTTTGTTTCTCTTCCCGTTTGGGAGGCTTCTCAGGATGGGCCCCGGCTCAGGGCCGGGGTGACATCGAGGGTGGGGCGAGGAAGAGCTTACTCCGCTGCCTTGGGCAGTTCCTCTGGCCGTTCCCAGCGCAGGATCGGCGAGCGGGCGGCGCGGGTTTCGTCGAGGCGACGGCGCGGGGCCTTGAGCGGGGCGGAAGTGAAGCGGGTGCTATTGCCGGATTTGGCGTCGATCGCCAGCTCTTCCATCACATCGCAGAAGCGGTCCAGCGTCTGCTTGCTCTCGCTTTCGGTCGGCTCGATCAGCATCGCGCCATGCACCACCAGCGGGAAATACATGGTCATCGGGTGGAAGCCCTCGTCGATCAGCGCCTTGGCGAAATCGAGCGTGGTGACGCCGGTGCCGGCGAGGAAGCTGTCGTCGAACAGCGCCTCATGCATGGTCGGATAGTCATTGAACGGCACCGAGAAGACATGCTCAAGTCGCGCCTTGATGTAATTGGCATTGAGCACCGCATCCTCGGCCGCCTGGGCGAGGCCATCGCCGCCATGGCTGAGCATGTAGGTCAGCGCGCGAACATACATGCCCATCTGGCCCTGGAAGGCGGTGATACGGCCCAGGGCGTCGCCCTCGGCATGTTCCACCAGTTCCAGCCCAGCGCTGCCCTGGCGCACGAACGGCACCGGAGCGAAGGGCGCCAGCGCTGCCGACAGCACCACCGGACCCGCGCCCGGGCCGCCGCCGCCATGCGGCGTCGAGAAGGTCTTGTGCAGGTTGATATGCATGGCGTCGATGCCGAGATCGCCGGGACGGACCACGCCCATGATGGCGTTGAAATTGGCGCCGTCGCAGTAAAAGAACGCCCCGGCGTCATGCACGGCTTGGGCAATCTCGATGACCTGCGGCTCGAACAACCCGCAGGTGTTCGGATTGGTCAGCATGATCGCCGCGACGTCGGGCGACAGCGCATCCTTGACCGCCTGTACGTCGACGGTGCCGTCGGTGCGGGCCGGGATGGCCTTCACCGTGTAGCCGAGGAAGGCTGCGGTGGCCGGATTGGTGCCGTGGGCGCTTTCGGGGACCAGCACGATATTGCGATGGCTTTGGCCGGCAGCGTCCTGCGCCGCCTTGATTGCCATCATGCCAAGCAGCTCGCCATGCGCGCCGGCCTTGGGCGAGAGCGCCACGGCAGCGGTGTTGGTGAGGGTCATCAGCCAGTGCGACAGCTGGTTCATCATCTCCAGCGCGCCCTGCACCGTGGAGACCGGCTGCAGCGGGTGGATGTCGGCGAAGCCGGGCAGGCGGGCGATCTTCTCGTTGAGGCGCGGATTGTGCTTCATCGTGCACGAGCCGAGCGGATACATACCGCTATCGATCGAATGATTGAGGCGGGAGAGGCGCACATAATGGCGCATCGCCTCGGGCTCGGTGAGGCCAGCCAGATCGAGCTTCAGCTTGCGCTCGAAGCCGCCGAGGCGGTCAGCGGAGATGGTCACATCCGGCAGGTCGACGCCGGAATGCTCGGTATCGCCGATTTCAAACAGCAGCGGTTCATTGGGCAGCAGCGCCGAGCCGGAGCTGGAGGCGAAGCCGGAGGTGCCGATACCGGTGGGGCGGCCTTGCGTGTTCATGCTCATGCGAGTTCCTCCGAAAGGGCGGCGCAGAGTGCGGCGATATCGGCATCGGTGGTGAGTTCGGTGGCGGCCAGCACGATGAGGTTTTCTACCGTCGGATCGTCTGGTTCGAGCCGGCTGACCGGGACGCCGCCCAGAATGCCGCGTCGGGCCAGACGCTCGATCAGCGTGGCGGCGGGCTGGCTGGTGCGAATGGTCATCTCGTTGAAGAAGGTTTTGTTGAGCACTTCGACACCCTGCACGGCAGAGAGAGCATCGGCCAGTTTGCAGGCATTGGCGTGGTTGAGACGGGCGAGGCGGGTGAAGCCGGCT
Source organism: Devosia sp. A369 (assembly GCF_054489345.1). Classification (NCBI taxonomy): domain Bacteria; kingdom Pseudomonadati; phylum Pseudomonadota; class Alphaproteobacteria; order Hyphomicrobiales; family Devosiaceae; genus Devosia; species Devosia sp. A369. Next base: position 283,026 of record NZ_JBTMWV010000002.1, read on the forward strand.
TCGCCCAGCAGCGCCATATGGATCGAGAAGGCGAGAGCGCAGAGCCCCGAATTGGTGCAGATGTTCGACGTCGCCTTCTCGCGGCGGATATGCTGCTCGCGGGTCGACAGCGTCAGCACGAAGCCGCGCTGGCCTTCGGCGTCGACGGTCTCGCCACAGAGCCGGCCCGGCATCTGGCGGATGAATTCCTTGCGGGTGGCCATCAGGCCGAGATAGGGGCCGCCGAAATTGAGGGCATTGCCGATCGACTGACCTTCGGCCACCACGATATCGGCCCCGAGCGCGCCGGGTGCTTCGAGCAGGCCCAGCGACACCACTTCGGTGATGACCACGATCAGCAGCGCGCCCTTGGCGTGGGCGGCGTCGGCGGCGGCCTGCATATTGCGCAGATGGCCGTAGAAATCGGGGGTTTGGATGACGATGGCAGCGGTCGTCTCGTCGATATGGTCGAGAATGTCGCCCTGGCCCTCGGGCGAGGCGCTGAGACAGACCAGATCGGCGTCGTCTTTGAGGTAGGCGCGGACCACGTCGCGGTAATGCGGGTGCAACCCGCCCGATAGCACGATCTTGTTGCGACGGGTGAGGCGACGGGCCATCAGCACGGCTTCGGCAGTGCCGGTGGAGCCGTCATAAAGCGAGGCATTGGCCACATCCATGCCGGTGAGCTTGGCCACCTGGGTCTGGAACTCGAACAGCATCTGCAGGGTGCCCTGCGAGATTTCCGGCTGATACGGCGTATAGGCGGTGAGCCATTCCGAGCGCTGGATCAAATGATCGACCGTGGCCGGCACGTGATGGCGATAGGCGCCGGCACCGACGAAGAACGGGCCATCGGCACCGGCCTGATTCTTGCCGGCCAGGGCTTTCATATGGGCTTCGACGAGAAATTCGGGGCTGTGAGCGGGCAGGCCGAGATCAAAGCTCTTGAAGGCGCGGGCCGGGACGGCGCTGAACAGGGCATCGACATTGGCCGCGCCGATGACGCCGAGCATTTCGGCGCGTTCGTGATCGGAATGGGGGAGGTAGCGCATGGGGAGGAGGCTTCCAGTGGGTGGCGGACACCCCCTCCCTGTCCCGCCGTGGCGGAGCGGGCAGGGAGGGGGCTTGGCTTACTTGGTCAGGTCGGCGTAGCCGGCTGCGTCGAGCAGGGTGTCCAGCTCGGAGGCATCGGCGATGGCGAGCTTGTAGATCCAGCCGGCGGCTTCGGGATCGGTGTTGATCAGGCCCGGATTGGCGGACAGCGCTTCGTTGACTTCAGTCACGGTGCCGGCGACCGGAGCATAGATCTCCGACGCGGCCTTGACCGATTCAACGACGGCGACTTCGTCGCCCTTCTTGAGCACCTTGCCGACGCTGGGCAGCTCGACAAACACGATGTCGCCGAGCGATTCCTGGGCATAGGGCGTGATACCGATAATGCCGGTCGCGCCCTCGACGCGGATATATTCGTGGTCAGGGGTGAACTTGGTGGTCATGATTTGCGCTCTCAACTAGCGGTGGGTTTGCGGAAATAGCGATGCGGCACGAAGGGCGTGGGGACCACCTCTGCCGGTTGGGCTCGGCCGCGGACCGAGACCTGCAGTCTGGTGCCGTGCTCGGCGTGGCTGGGCGGCACGAAGCCCATGGCGATGGCCTTGCCCAGCGAGGGGGCAAAGCCGCCGCTGGTGACGACGCCAATGGCTGTGCCGTCAGCATCAAGGATCTCGGCGCCTTCGCGGGCCGGGGCGCCTTCAACGAGCAGCCCGACGCGGATGCGGGATGGTCCGTTTTCGCGTTCGGCCAGAATGCGCGCGGCGCCGGGGAAATCACCGGCTTCGCGGCGGCGCTTGGCGATGGCGAAGCCGAGATTGGCTTCGATCGGGGAAATGGTTTCGTTCAGTTCGTGCCCATAAAGCGGCAGGCCGGCTTCCAGCCGCAGGCTGTCGCGGGCGCCGAGGCCGGCGGGCTTGACCCGGTCATCGGCCAGCAACGCATCCCAGAGCAGGAGGGCATTAGCGTTCGAGACCAGGATTTCAAAGCCGTCTTCGCCGGTATAGCCGGCGCGGGAGACGATCAGCTTCTCGCCGCCCCAGTCGAAGGCAGCATATTGCATGAAGCCAAGTTCGATGGCGCCGGGAGCGATTTGCGCCATCACATTGACGGCTTCGGGGCCTTGCAGCGCCAGCAGGGCATTGTCGCCATCGACGCGGCCGAACTTGGCAGCGTCACCGGCGGCAGCCTGGATACGGGCGAAGTCACCCTCCTTGGTGCCGGCATTGACCACGATATAGAGCGCGCCGCCGAACAGTGGCGAGCGGCCGATCATCAGATCGTCGAGAGTGCCGCCTTCCTCGTTGAGCAGCAGGGTGTAGCGAATCTGCCCGGGCTTGAGCCCGGCGATATCCCCGCAGATCAGCGGCTCGATCAGCGCGGCGACGGCGGCGTGATCGGCATCGGCGTCGCCGCTGGGATTGTTGAGCACGAGAAAGCTCGGCCCCATATGGCTGACATCGAACAGGCCGGCCTGTTCACGGGTCCATTTATGCTCGCCCATGATCCCGCTGGGATATTGCACGGGGAGCGAATAGCCGCTGAACGGCACCATGCGACCACTGGCGGCAAGGTGACGCTCGTAGAGCGGCGTGAATTTAAGGTCTTCGGCTGAGGTTTGGGCCATCAACACATCCTGGAACTGAACAAGGCGACACGACTACACTCGCCTTGCGGCGAATTCCGTGCCCCCTCTGTCCTTGATCACCTGAGAGATTTCCCGGCTGAGCGCCGGTTGCTCCTTCGGTGGGACCAGGCAAGGTGCCGGTCCGCTTTCCAGAGTTATAGTGGTGCTGCGGTCCTTTTGCCTGAGAGTTTCCGGGGCGGTTGCTCCTTCGGCGCCGGAGAAAAACCAGTCTCTCCCGCAGTTCGGGGCACCATGGTGGAGAATCTGAAAGGCGTCAATTGCCTCACCACCGCTTTTCCTTCTCCCCTTGAGGGAGAAGGTGCCCCGAAGGGGCGGATGAGGGGTTGGTGCAACAACGTCAAAGCATGGGCGAGCGCAGGACCCCTCACCCTGACCTTCCGCTGAACGCGTCAGGTCTGTCCCTCTCCCTCAAGGGGCGAGGGGAAGGCAAGATCAGTATAGCGCAAACGAAAAGGGCGGGCATAACTTGCCCGCCCTTTTCTCAATTTCTGTGGCTGAAGCTTAGTTCAGCCGGTTGCCGACATCGGCGATGGCGTTGTCGACGACCGAACCGCCCTTGCGGTTCATTTCGTCGGTCAGCACCAGCCGGGCTGCCTCGATGGCGACGTCAGCCGAGCGGGCGCGCACTTCGGCGACGGCCTGGGCCTCGGCCTGGGCGATCTTGTCTTCCACCGACTTGGTGCGGCGGGCGATCAGATCGGCCAGCGATACCTGAGCCTCGGCGGTGAGGCGGGTGGCCTCGTCCTTGGCGGCAGCGATGATGCCTTCGGCTTCGCTCTCGGCGGCGACGCGCTTCTGCTCATATTCAACGAGCAGGGCAGCGGCCTCTTCGCGCAGCTGCTTGGCAGCAGCCAGGTCGTCGGCGATCTTCTGGATCTGGGCGTCGAGCATCTTGGCGATGATGCCGTGGATGCCGAAATACATCGCCCCTGCAATGAAGATGATCAGCGAGAGGAAGGCGTAGAAGCTGTTGTCCAACCATTCCATGGCGCTTACTCCTTCGATGCCTTGGCGACCGCGGCGCGGACGCTATCGGCCGAAACGTCGCCCACCAGCTGGGTCACGACACTCTGCGCGGTTTCCGTGGCGATTTCATCGACATGGGTCAGCGCTTCGGTCTTGGTGGTGTTGATCCGCGCCTCGGCTTCCGTCACCTTGCCGGTGAGGTCGGCTTCGACGGCGCTGCGCTTGGCAGCCAGATCGGCCTGGATCGATTCGCGGGTCTCGCTGGCAATGCCCTGTGCCTTGGACTTGGCTGCAGCCAGAGCCGCTTCGTAGGCAGCGATGGCAGCGTCGGTCTTTTGGCGCGACGCATCAGCGGCCGCCAGATCGGCGTCGATGATGGCCTTGCGGCCTTCCAGAATGCCGCCAATGCGGGGCAGTGCAATCCGGCTCATCAGCAGATAGAGCGCGGCGAACGTGATCGTCAGCCACAGCAATTGCGATGGGAATGTTGCCGGATCAAAGGGCGGGAATACGCCTGAATCATGCTCGCCAGCCGAGGCTTCGGTAGTGGCATGGGTGTCAGCGGTTGGATCGGCGAGGTTCACATCAACGACGCTATCAGCGCCCTCTACGTGGACTTCGGCCGGTGCAGCCGCTTCTTGGGCATAGGCTTGCGTTACCATCAGGTGCGGTCCCGTTAAATCCGGTCAGCCGGCGAGTAGCCGGATAAATATACGCAGCCGGGACGAGTCCCGGCCGCGAAGACAGGCGTGTGACGTCGAATATTAGACGACGAACAGCAGGATCAGGGCAACCAGGAACGAGAAGATGCCCAGAGCTTCGGTCACGGCGAAGCCGAAGATCAGGTTCGAGAACTGGCTCGGTGCTGCCGACGGGTTGCGCAGGGCGCCCGACAGGAAGTTGCCGAAGATGTTGGCCACGCCAATGGCGGCACCAGCCATACCGAAACAAGCAATACCGGCGCCGATGTACTTTGCGGCTTCAGCTTCCATTTTTTAGTCCTTTCAAGCGACTTTTAAGCGGGGGTTCTGGCGGAACAGCCCGCCGTGACTGGGTAGATTAGTGAGACGGGTGGATCGCGTCGTTGAGGTACATGCAGGTGAGCACCGCAAAGACATAGGCCTGAACAGCACCAACCAGGAATTCCAGTCCGGTGATGGCAACGCCCATAATCAACGGCAGCGCCGAACCCAGGATGCCAAGGAAACCCAGGCTGCTCATGGTGACGATGAAGCCGGTGAAGACTTTTAGCGTGATATGGCCGGCAAGCACGTTGCCGAACAGACGCACGGAAAGCGAGATCGGGCGGCTCATGAACGAGATGAACTCGATTGGCGCCACGATGGGAAGAATGTAGCCGGGCACGCCGGAGGGCACGAACAGCTTGAGGAATTTGGGGCCGTTCTTGAGGAAGCCGTAAACAATGACCGTCAGGAACACCAGCATCGACAGCGCGAAGGTGACGATGATGTGGCTGGTGACGGTGAAGAAATACGGCACCATGCCGAGCATGTTGGCCACGAAAATGAAGGTGAACAGGCTGAACACCAGCGGGAAGAACTTCATCCCCTCGGTGCCGGCAGCGCTGCGCACCATATTGGCGACGAAGCCGTAGACCAGCTCGCTGACCAACTGGGCCCGGCTGGGCACCACGCGCTTCGCGCCGGTCGACAGGATCAGGTAGAGCGAAATAATCGCAATCGTCACCACCATGAACAGCGACGAATTGGTGAACGCAAAGTGGACGCCGGACCCTTCGGTACCATCACCACCAAGGGTGAATAGCGGGAACATGTCCTCGATGACGAACTGGTGGATCGGATCAGTACCGGCCAAGATAGAGCCCTCTAAACGTCATCAATTTACATCTTCGTCTTCCACGTCGGGTCCTAGATCGGAGCCCGGCGGGGGAGGCGATGCGGCATTCATTTGTGCCACCACACGGGTGACATTGAGTATTCCAGCGGCGAAGCCCACCAGGAACATGGTGAGCAAGCCCCAGGGGCTGGTCCCCAGGCCAAGATCGATGAGATAGCCGAAGCCGGTCCCCACCAATATCGCGGCGATGAATTCGGTGCCGATGCGCATGCCGCGCGCCATACCGCTCATCTCCGGGGTTGCACTAGCCGAGGCCTTGTTGTCCTCGATATCGCGTACCCGCTTGGCCGAGGCAATACGCGATGCGAGATCGCGCGTCACCTCTTTGGTGCTGTCTGGCTGACCTTTGCCACTCGGCGGTTTTGTCATCCGCTTGCCTGCCTCGGTCGACCCTGCCCGGCATTTCCGGGACACCTTCTTAAGTCGCGCGCAACATAGTAGTGGGGTTGGAGAGTGTCAAGACGGCCTTGTCGGCTGTAAGTCATTGGTATGTAATGTAAAATCAGCGTGCGACGGGGGTGCGGCATGCTGTCCACAGGGGATCATGGCGAAGTCGAGGCAGTGACGGGGGGATTCTGTCGCATTCCGGCACGGCCAGCGACCGCGCGGCGCCAGCCGAACGGAGGGAAAGGACGAGCGGAGCCCCGAGGTGGCTGTCGCCTCGATGGATAGTAAAAAATGAGGTGATAGTCGCCTCGGGGCGTCGGGTTTTTCTCGGAAGGCAGACCGCAAGCCCCAGCATGGACCCGTAGCCCCATGCCCGAATGCCCCATCCGCACAGCCCAGGGCGAAGCGCGACCTCCACCCTCCCGACCGTCAATCCGGACACCGGTCGCTGCAGCGCCGCTCGTATCCCGGAAGATGGGGGGAGTATGGCACGGGAATTGGGGGCGGGGATAAGATGGATAAGTGGGGGTGGAAAGGTGGATCACCGGGGACGGGCCCGGTGATGACGGTGGGGAGGGGGCGGTTATCTTTCCCCTATCGTCATTGCCCGGCTTGTCCGGGCAATCCATCTTCTTGCCATCACCGCGCGTCGAACAGCCACGAACTGAGGTCAGCCCAGTCGGGATTGATGGCTTCGATCAGATTGATCTTCCATTGTCGGGGGTATTTTTTGATCGACTTCTCGCGTTGGATCGCATCAACCACCAGATCATGCTCTTCGAGCCAGACCAGGGTTCTGACGCCATAACGCGAGGTGAAGCCGGGCGTCAGTGCGTGCTGATGCTCGAATAGCCGGCGTGATGGATTGGATGTGACGCCGGTATAGAGCGTCCCATTTTTCTTGGATGCCAGGATGTAGACATACCCCTTCATCTATCCAGCATGCCGGAAGATGGATCACCGGGACAAGCCCGGTGATGACGGTGGGGAGAGAGGATTTTTCATTCGTCATTGCCCGGCTTGTCCGGGCAATCCAGCTTCTTTCAGGCTCTACCCCGCCTCAAGAAACCTCTCCGCCGTCGTCAAATCCACCGAGACCAGCTGGCTCACGCCGCGTTCGGCCATGGTGACGCCGAACAGGCGGTCGACGCGGCTCATGGTGATTGGGTTGTGGGTGATGACCATGAATCGGGTGTTGGTGCGCTGGCGCATGGATTCCAGCAGGTTGCAGAAGCGTTCCACGTTGGCGTCGTCGAGCGGGGCGTCGACTTCGTCGAGCACGCAGATCGGTGCCGGATTGGTCAGGAACACGGCAAAGATCAGGCTCATGGCGGTGAGGGCCTGTTCGCCGCCGGACAGCAGCGTCATGGTCTGTGGCTTCTTGCCGGGCGGGCGGGCGATGATTTCGAGGCCGGCTTCGAGCGGGTCGTCGCTTTCGACAAAGCTCAGCTCGGCAGTGCCGCCACCGAAGAGGCTGGTGAACAGCTCCTGGAAATAGGCGTTGACCTTGACGAAGGCCTCGTTGAGCCGGGCGCGGCCTTCGCGATTGAGCGAGGCGATGCCGGTGCGCAGCTTGGCGATGGCCTCCACCAAATCGTCCTTGTCCTTGACCATCAGGTCGAGCTTTTCCTGAATCTCGATGGCTTCCTTTTCGGCGGAAAGGTTCACCCCACCCAGCCGCTCGCGCTCGGCCTTGAGGCGGTCGAGCTTTTGTTCGGTGGCGTGTTCGGCGGGAAGCGGCTCTTCGGGGCGAATGCCGGAGGCTTCCAGCGTCTTGCTCGCCGGAATGTCGAGTGATTCTTCGATCTGGCGTTCGATCTGCTGGCGCTGGGCGATGAAGCCCTTGGCGCGCTCCTCGATGCGGGTCAGCTCGATGCGGGCATTGGCCAGCAGATCGCTGGCGGTCTTGAGCGCGCGGTCGGCCTCGCGAAAGCCGGTCTGGGCGACGTTGAAACTGTCGCCAGCGGCCTGATGCTCGATCTTGGCCGTCTCGATCTGGTCTTCAAGCTGGGCGCGGCGGGCGGCGAAACCATCGGGGGTTTGGGCGACGCTGGCCAGCTGGGCGCTGACTTCGGCACTGCGCTGGTCGAGCGTGGCGAGCTGGGCCAGGGCGCCGTCGCGGCGGCGCTGCCAGCTTTGGGCGTCACGGTCCAGCTGGGAGAGGCGGCTCTCGCGCATGCGGGCGGCGGTTTCGAAGCTGCCCAGCTTCAGGCGGGATTGATCGGCGCGGTCGCGGGCGGTGTCGAGCAGTGATTGGAGGGCTTCGGCGTGTTCGGCGGCCTCGTCCTCGGTGCCGGCCTCATGCAAGGCGTTTTCGGCCTCGTCGCGACTGGCTTCGGCTTCCTCGAGGCTGGTGGCGAGGCGGGTACGGGCTTCGTCGAGCGCCGATTGGCGGGTGGTCAGGTCGCCGATGGCGCGCTGAGCTTTGTCGACTTCGGACTGGGCCGCGCCGATGGCGTGCTGGGCGGCGCGCCAGGCGTCGCGACGGCCGCGCTCGTCCTGACGGGCGGCTTCGAGCGTGGCGGTCAGGGCCTCTACATCGCGCTTATGGGCGTTGCGTTCGCCCTTGGCGCGGGCGATTTCCTCATCGAGTTCGGCGAGGCGATTGCGCTGGGCCAGTCGCTGGGCGGCGGCGCTTGGCGCGTCGGCGGCGGCGATGAAACCGTCCCAGCGCCACAGCGCACCATCCATGGTGACCAGCCGCTGGCCGGGCTTGAGCGCATGCATCAGCGCCGGGCCATCGACGGCGTGGATCAGGCCGATCTGGTCGAGGCGGCGCTTGAGCAGGGGGCTGCCGGTAACGTAGCGCGACAGTGGTTCGGCGGCCTGGGGCAGGGCGGCGTCATCGGTGTGATCGACCGGCACCGACCAGTGCATCGGCGCGCCGGCGTCGGAGCTGGCATCAAGATCATCGCCCAGCGCCGCGCCGAGCGCGGTTTCATAGCCGGGCGCGACCTTGAGTTCATCGACAATGGCCGGCCAGAGACTGGCGCCGACATTGAGCATTTTGCCCAGGGTGGCGGCTTCGGCTTCGAGCCGATTGAGTGCGGCCTCGATATCGGCAAGGCGCGGGCGGGCGGCGTCGAGCCTGGCCTGGGCGTCGGCGGTGGCGTCCTCGGCTTCAAGGGTGAGCTCTTCGGCACCGGCCATGGTGTCCTGCGCGGCGGCCAGTTCGGCGCGCTTGGCGCTGAGGGTTTCGTCGGCGTCGAGGCTGGCGGTAACGGTGCGGGCTTCCTGCTCGACTTCGGCGAGCTGGTGGCTCAGGCGCTGAATGCGGGTGGCGGCTTCCTGGGCGCTGCGGCTGGCTTGGGCGCTGCGGGCGCGCACCTGCGCCAGCGTGTCGGCGGCCGCGCGGGCCCGGGTCTCGGCCTCGGCCACGGCGTTGCGCGCGGTGTCGGCCTCGATGCGGGCCTGGTCGAAATCACCTTGTGCCGCTTCGCCCTCGGCGGCGAGACCGTATTGTTCCTCTTCATAGGTGGCCAGCGTGAGCTCGGCTTCCTCGACCAGTTCGCGCTCGCGCACGCCGTCGGCGGTGAGCTGGCGGATGCGGTCTTCCAGCTCGGCCTGACGCTGGCCGGCACGGCGCGCTTCCTCGGCCAGCTGTTCGGCCAGAATGGTGTAGCGCTGCAGCACGGCGCCGGTCACCGCTTCGCGGTCGCGCAAGGGTTGCAGCGCGGCATCGGCGGCTTCGAGTTTTTTCTGCGCCTCAAATTGCAGATGGGTGGCGTCGGCCAGGTCGCGGATGAGCACGGCCTGCTGCGCCTCGGCCTCCTTTTCGGCGAAGCGGGCCGCCACCCAGCGGATATGATAGAGCGTCGCCTCGGCGCGGCGGATATCGCCGGACAGCGCGCGATAGCGAGTGGCCAGACGGGCCTGACGCTTGAGGGTTTCGAGCTGGGTGTCGATCTGGGCGATGACGTCATCGACGCGTTCGAGATTGGTCTCGGCGCCGCGCAGCCGCAACTCGGCTTCATGGCGGCGCGAATGCAGCCCGGAAATGCCGGCGGCCTCTTCGAGCAGGGCGCGGCGGGCGGTGGGCTTAGCGGCGATCAACTCGCCGATCTGGCCCTGCCGCACCATGGAGGGGGAATGGGCGCCGGTGGAGGCATCGGCAAACAGCAATTGCACGTCGCGGGCGCGCACTTCCTTGCCATTGACGCGATAGACCGAGCCGGCCTCGCGCTCGATGCGGCGGGTGACTTCGAGCACATCGGCATTGTTGAGGGCAGCCGGGGCGGTGCGGTCGGAATTGTCGAGGACGAGGGTGACTTCGGCGCTGTTGCGGGCCGGGCGATTGCCGGAGCCGGAAAAGATCACGTCATCCATGCCCGAGGCGCGCATGGCCTTGTAGGAGCTTTCGCCCATCACCCAGCGCATGGCTTCGACGAGGTTGGACTTGCCGCAGCCATTGGGCCCGACAATGCCGGTCAGTCCCGGCTCCATGACCAGGGTGGTCTCATCGGAGAAGGATTTGAAGCCGTGCAGCTTGAGGCGGGAGAACTTCATCGCTGCCCCCCCATGCAAAAGGCGACACCTCCCCCATCATGGGGGAGGTGCTGATTGTGCTTGCGGAAATTACTGCGCAGCAGGGGCGGCTGGGGCCATGGCGCCACCAGCGGGAGCCATCGCGTCGACAGCCGGCGCCATGGCATCGGCTGCGGGGACGGCAGCAGCGGGTTCGGTGGCGACGAAATCGGCAGGCACAAGCGGATCGATCGCGGCCGCGAGTTCCTCGAGCGTCTTGTCACCGGTGAGCGTCTTGCCATTGACATAAAATGTCGGCGTACCCGTCAGTTTGAATTCATCGAGCGCCTGTTCGCGCAAGGCTTCCATCCCGGTGAATAGCTCCTGATTCGTCAATGCGGCATCAAAAGTTTCCTGGGTAAAGCCCAACTGCTTGGCGATTTCGAGAATGGCGTCGCGCGGCGTCTGCGAAGCGGCCCAGGTGGCCTGGGTCTTGAAATAGGTCGACAGCACATTGTGGTAGTTGGTCGGGCCGGCGGCTTCGGCCAGCATGAACACGGCGGCGTCGAGCACGTTGCGCACGAAGGGGCGGGTGATGAACCGCACCTTGCCGGTATCGACATAGGCGGCGACGAAGGCGGGGGAGACGTTATTGGCGAAGGTCGCGCAATGCGGGCAGGTCGGCGAAGCGTATTCAATGACCGTGACCGGCGCGGTTTCGCTGCCGCGAGCATGGTCGGCTACGCCGCCGGCGGGCGCCATCAGCTTGGCAACGTCGATCATGTCGCCTTCGGCTGCGCTGGCGGTGGCAACCCCGCAAAGGCTCAGGGCCGACGCGGCCGCAGCCAGCATAAGGGTGTCACGGCGGGTAAATTTCACTTCGAACGCTCCTGTTTTAATGTGCGGACACTACACCGGGCAAATGTGTGGGCAAGTGGGCACATCCATCAACCTAAGGTGAACACTGGCCCTATTTTTTCTCTGACCGGCTGGACATGGCGTGACCCAGACTCCGCAAGGCTTCCCTTACATCGTCATTTTCGATCTCGGCCACCATGGCCCCGACCTTGCTCACGACCTCGGGGGCCGGTTGGAAGGTTTGCTCCGGTTTGGCTGAACCGGGGGTGAATGCCTCGGGTGAGAGGCGCACCGCCCCCACTAGCACGAAGCCGAAATAGCGATTGACCGCCGCCGCGATCTTGGGCCCTTCATGGGCAATGGCCAGCGCATGGCCGGGCACGCAGCGCAGCACCAAGGTCGCGCCTTCGGCACTGCGCTCGCCGCGCGGCCAGCTCAGCTTGTCGGGAATGGCGACGCTGTCATAGGGTTTTGGCGCCATCACCGACCAATGGGTGATGATGTCCCGGCTGGCAAAGCCGCGCTTTTTCAGCACCGGATCGAGCGCGCCCGACAAAACGTCGGCCACGCTCATGGTCCGGTTGCGGCGCTTGGGCTCGGGAAGGTCGTCTTTGGCCATGGGTCTTGGAATACCCCCACCCCGGCCCTGCCCACAAGAGCCTGTTGTGCAATTGAGCGCCACGACCGTGGTGTTCTTTGACATTGCCTCACCCCAACCTTGAGCCGGGATCCATCCCCAGATCGTGCAGGTGAACCCATCTCAGGATGGGTCCCGGCTCAAGGCTGGGATGACACCGCGATTTGTTGCAGGACTTGCGCAAACAGGTCTTGTGGGCAGGGCTGAGGTGGGGGTATCCGATGCTGATGTACCTCTCCAATCCCGCTCCCATCGACGCGCCGGCTGTTCTTGCCTGGTATGATCGCCATGCGCGCGATCTGCCTTGGCGGGTCGCGCCGGGGGAGCGGGCGCGTGGGGTGCGGCCGGATCCATACCGGGTGTGGCTCAGCGAAGTGATGTTGCAACAGACCACCGTGGCGGCGGTGAAGAGCTATTTCGTCCGTTTCACCAGCCTGTGGCCGACGGTGTTCGATCTCGCCGCCGCGCCACTCGACAGTGTGCTCAAGGAGTGGGCGGGGCTGGGCTATTATGCGCGGGCGCGAAATCTGCATGCCTGTGCGCAGGCGGTGGTGGACCAGCATAATGGCGTGTTCCCGACCGGTTCGGTGGCGCTGCAAACCCTGCCGGGGATCGGCGCCTACACCAGCGCGGCCATCGCCGCGATCTGTTTTGACGAGCCCATTGCGGTGCTCGACGGCAATCTCGACCGGGTGCTGGCGCGCTATTATGCGCTGCCGGTGCCGGTGCGCGAGGCCAAGGACGAATTGCGGGCGGCGCTGCAGGCCTCGGTGCCGGAGCGGGCCGGCGATTTCGCCCAGGCGATGATGGATCTGGGCGCCACGATCTGCGCGCCGCGGACTGCCGCCTGCATGCTGTGCCCGATCCAGCCCGGCTGCGTGGCGACCAAGGCAGGCGATCCGACCATCTATCCGGTCAAGCCGGCCAAGGCTGAACGCCCGGTGCGCAAGGGCCATGCCTATGTGATGCGCGACGGCGATGGTGACGTGTTCCTCCAAAGCCGCCCGACCAAGGGGCTGCTCGGCGGCATGACCGAAGTGCCGGGCTCGGACTGGGCAGCTTCGCTGCCGGACGCGGACTATCCCGTCACCGGCGCCTGGCAGCATCGCGGGCAGGTGGTGCATGTGTTCACCCATTTCCGGCTGGAACTGGAAGTGTGGTCGGCCGAGGTGGACGCGACTGGCATGGATGGCGGCTGGTGGAGCGAGCGCCGGGCGCTCAAGGGCGAGGCGCTGCCGACATTGTTCCGCAAGGTGCTGGCAGCGGCGGGGCTGGAGTAAGGCGGACTATGGCGCGGCGACGAGCCCGCGCCATTCCTGCAATAGAGCGTCTTTCGCCCTGATCCCCCCGGAGATGCTTTCGCGTTTTTCATCCTGAGCGAGTCGGGCGAAGACCAAAGTGCGATCCCCCTTCTTGGCCCAGCCCACGAACCAGCCCCAGCCTTTGCTGCGGTCAAACGCGCCATCGGCCAATCGCGGATAGGCGGAACCAGTTTTGCCGGAAATCATCCAGCCCTCGTCGGCCGGGGTGGTTTCCACAATGGCCAGGGTCATGTCGATGGCGTGGGGCTGGACCGGCAAAGAGCGGTTGAGGAGGTTGCGGAGAAACGCCACCTGCTCGACAGGCGCGATCTTGAGCGATGAACTGATCCAGGCGCGTTCAAGCGCATTGTTCTTGCCCGCATCTCCGGCGAAATCCGCATTGCCGTAGCCCAGCGCCAACGCGTAGCGCTCTAAGGTTTCGACGCCCAGCGCGGCAGTGAGCTGCTGGGAGAACCAGACCACCGAATATTTCATCCAGCGCGTCGGATCTGTTGGCTGTTGCCAATTGTCGCCACCCCAATCGGCATAGCCCGCTTTGAAGGGCAGGGCGGGCGTGCTGGCGTCGGTGAGCACGCCAGCGTCAAACCCCATCACGCTCAGCGCCAGCTTGAACGTCGAGGCCGGCGTTACCCGCGAGCGGCAATCGCCTCGTTCCAGCAGCACCACCCCGGTCTCCGCATCAGCAATGACGGTGCAAATGGTTTTGGCACTGGCTGGGGCCACGGACATGACAAGGGCGAGCAGGCAGAGGGCGAGATGTTTCATGGACACGATCTACAATGGTGGGCACCGGGCGCTCAAGGGCAGGGCAGTTTTGCTCACTGCGGGGCTGGAATGCATGAGCGTATCTTGAGCTATCGGTCGTTAGCAGTTAGGTAGGCCTGATCCACTCGCGCCATGGCGCACTGGTGCTATCGGGCCTTTGGCGCCCACCCCCAATAGAGGTGCGACAGGCTCATTGACGTTAAACACGCCCTATTATCTCGTCGACAAGACGGCTTTGCTCTCCAATCTGGAGAAAATTTCGCGGTTGCGCGAGCGCTCGGGTGCCAAGTGCCTGCTGGCGCTTAAATGCTTTGCCACCTGGTCGGTGTTTGACCTGATGGCCGAGCATATGGATGGCACCACGTCGTCCTCGCTCAACGAAGTGAAGCTCGGCTACGAGAAATTCGGCGGCGAAACGCATGCCTATTCGGTCGCCTATTCGGATGGCGAGATCGATGAGGTCGTGGCCAATTGCGACAAGATCATCTTCAATTCGCTGGGCCAGTTGCAGCGGTTTCACGCCAAGGCGGCGGGCAAGCAGATCGGGCTCCGGCTCAATCCGCAGGTCAGCAGCTCCGATTTCCTGATTGCCGACCCGGCGCGGCCGCATAGCCGGCTGGGGGAGTGGGATCTGGCGCGGATCGAGCCGGCGCTGGAGCTGATCTCGGGCGTGATGATCCATTGCCATTGTGAAAATGATGATTTCGCCAGCTTCTCCGCCATTCTGGGCGAGATCGAAACGCGCTTCGGCAGCGTGCTGGAACAGCTCGATTGGGTGAGCCTGGGCGGTGGCATTCACTTCACCGGCGCCGACTATCCGCTCGATGATTTTGCCGACCGGCTCAAGCTTTTTGCCGAACGCTGGGGCGTGCAAGTCTATTTGGAGCCGGGCGAAGCGGCGATTACCAATTCCACCACGCTGGAAGTGAGCGTGCTGGATACATTGCACAATGGCAAGGAACTCGCCATTGTGGACGCTTCGATCGAAGCCCATATGCTGGATCTGCTGATCTACCGGATCGAAGCCAAGATCGCCCCGAATATGGGGCAACATACCTATATGATATGCGGCAAGTCATGCCTTGCCGGCGATATCTTCGGGGAGTTCCAGTTCGAAAACCCCTTGAGCGTGGGCGACCGCATCTCCATTCAGGATGCGGGCGGTTACACCATGGTCAAGAAGAACTGGTTCAACGGCGTCCACATGCCCTCGATTGCGGTCAGGGAATTGGACGGTCGGGTGCGGCTCGTCAAGAGCTTCACCTACACGGACTATGTCGACAGCCTCTCCTAGAGAGGGCGACTTGGTTCAGCGTAGCCACTGCCGGGAGCCGCTCAGGCGCCGGTGCCGATTGGAACGCGTTCAGAGTGCTGACTGAGGTCTCGCTGCTCGCGTATTGACTAGGTGTTTCGTGCCAATTGAAAAAGAACGTCCTGATTATCGGGGCCGGGGGTGTGGCGCAGGTCGTCGCGCATAAAGTCGCCCAGGCCAACGACATCCTTGGTTCCATCCACATCGCTTCGCGCACCGTGGATAAATGCCATGCCATCATTGCCAGCATTATCGACAAACGCGCGCTGAAGGTGCCGGGGGTGCTCGAAGCGCACCAGCTCGACGCCATGGATGTGGAAGCCACCAAGGCTCTCATCATCCGCGCTCGTGCCGGCATCGTCATCAATGTGGGCTCCGCCTTCCTCAACATGTCCGTGCTGCGGGCCTGTATGGATACCGGCGCGGCCTATATCGACACCGCCATTCATGAAGACCCCGAGCGGATCTGCGAAGCCCCGCCCTGGTACGGCAATTATGAATGGACCCACCGCACCGAATGCGAACGCAAGGGCATTACCGCCATTCTGGGGGCCGGATTCGACCCTGGCGTGGTCAATGCCTATGCCGCGCTGGCTGCCGAGGACTATTTCGACAGCATTGACTCGATCGATATCATTGACGTGAACGCCGGCTCGCATGGCCGGTATTTCGCCACCAATTTCGATCCGGAGATCAATTTCCGCGAATTCACCGGCAACGTGTGGAGCTGGCAGGATAGTGCCTGGACCGAGAACCGTATGTTCGAGATGCAGCGCAGCGATATCCTGCCCGTCGTGGGTGAGCAGACGACCTATCTGACCGGCCATGACGAGGTGCACTCGCTCTCGGCCAATCTCGACGTGCCCAATGTCCGGTTCTGGATGGGGTTCGGGGCGCATTACATCAATGTGTTCACCGTGCTGAACAATCTGGGCCTGCTCTCGGAAAAGCCGGTCATGACCGCCGAGGGGCTGGAGGTGATCCCGCTCAAACTTGTCAAAGCCGTGTTGCCGGACCCGGCCTCGTTGGCCCCGACCTATAGCGGCAAGACCTGCATCGGTGATCTGGTGAAGGGGCGCAAGGACGGCGAGGAACGCGAAGTGTTCATCTACAACGTCGCCGACCACGAAGAGAGCTATGCCGAAGTCGGCAGCCAGGCGATTTCCTATACCGCCGGAGTGCCGCCGGTGGCGGCTGCCATCCTGGTGGCCAAGGGCCTCTGGGATGCCAAGCGCATGGTCAATGTCGAGGAACTGCCGGCCAAGCCGTTCCTGGCGCTGCTGAACGACATGGGCCTGCCGACGCGGATTCGCGATGAAGCGGGGGATCGGGCGCTCAGCTTTGAAG
The DNA here is from genome assembly GCF_054489345.1 of Devosia sp. A369. Taxonomy (NCBI): domain Bacteria; kingdom Pseudomonadati; phylum Pseudomonadota; class Alphaproteobacteria; order Hyphomicrobiales; family Devosiaceae; genus Devosia; species Devosia sp. A369. The sequence goes on from NZ_JBTMWV010000002.1 coordinate 299,639, forward strand.
CAAGCGAGAGCCGGCCGGCCAGCAAGCGGGCCGCCTCACACTGATGGCCTGACACAGAAAAAGGCCGCCGGGGCAAACCGGCGGCCGAGGTAAGAGCCTGATTGATTGGAGGTCAGGATCAGGCAGAAAGCAAATCAAGTTTTGCACGGATGCCCGTGCGTAGATCGTCGATCGGGCTAACCTGCCCGAGATGTTCGCGATGCCAGAACGTCCAGCCATTACAGGCTTCCGCTCCCTGAACCAGCGCCCCCACCTTGTGGATGGAGCCCTGATGGGTTCCCGAGATCAGCGAGCCGTCAGCACGAACCATGGCGAAGTAACGCTTCGATGCGTCGAAGAGTTGCGCGCCCGGCTCGATTAATCCCTGTTCGATCAGCGAACCAAACGGAATGCGGGTTTCCTTGCGCTTCGGCGTTACCGATTGCAGCGCCTCGAACACGCCGGGGCGAATGGTGGAAATCCGCTTCAACGCCGCATTGATATAGCTCTGCTCGCGCTCGATGCCGATGAAATGGCGACCCAGCTTGCGCGCCACGGCGCCGGTGGTGCCGGTGCCGAAGAACGGGTCGAGCACGATATCGCCCGGCTTGGTGGTGGCATTGAGGATGCGGAACAGCAGGGCTTCCGGCTTCTGGGTCGGATGGACCTTTTCGTCGTCCTCGTCCTTGAGCCGCTCATTGCCGGTGCAGATCGGGAACAGCCAGTCGCTGCGCATCTGCGTGTCGTCATTGGCCAGCTTCATCGCTTCATAATTGAAGGTGACGCGGCTTTTCTGGCTCTTGGCGGCCCAGATCAGCGTTTCATGCGCATTGGTGAAGCGCGTGCCGCGGAAATTCGGCATCGGATTGGCCTTGCGCCAAACGATGTCGTTGAGCATCCAGTAGTCGAGATCCTGTAGCGCGGTGCCGACGCGGAAAATATTGTGGTAGCTGCCGATGACCCACAGCGCCCCATCGGGCTTGAGCACCCGGCGGGCGGCCTTGAGCCAGCCGCGCGTGAAGGCGTCATAATGGGCAAAGCTGTCGAACTTGTCCCAGTCGTCATCGACCGCATCGACCTTGGACTGGTCGGGGCGCGTCAGACTCTGGTCAAGCTGCAGATTATACGGCGGATCGGCAAAGATGAGATCGACGGAGCCGGCCGGCAAACTATTCATATGGTCGATGCAATCGCCCACGAGAATAGTGTCGATGGGGAGACGCTGGGTCTCCTCCGCAGTGGCCTGAACGACCCTACGCGCGGTACTCAACATACACTTAACCCTAACGCAGTACTAACAAGCCCGTTATAGCGCGGCAGAGTTAATGGAGCGTTTTTAAGGGGTTAGCGGGAGGTTAAGAGGGGCGGTCAGGCGACCCGGACCCGCGCCCAGGCTTCGGCGACGGGGGCGAATTCTTCGCGGTGGTGGCGGCAGGGGCCATGCTCGACCAGAGCGCGCATATGCTTGGCGGTGGAATAGCCCTTGTGGCCGGCAAAGCCGAACTGGGGCGCATCGCCATCCATGATGCGGCACATGCGGTCGCGGGTGACCTTGGCGACGATGGAGGCAGCGGCGATGGAGACGCTGCGGCCATCGCCACCGATCAGCGCCAGTCCTTCGCAGGGCAGGCCGAGCGGCACGTCGCGGCCATCGATCAACACGCGATCGGGGCGCAGGCTGAGGCTACAGGCGGCCTGGGCCATGCCCCATAGGGTGGCGCCGCGAATATTGCGGCTGAGAATGATCGAGGGCGGGGCGACGACCACCGATACGGCCAGCGCCACGGCCATCACCTGCTCGAACAGGCTTTCGCGCTGATCTTCGCTCAGTTTCTTGGAATCGTTTAGGCCCAGCGGAATGGCGTCGGCGTGGAGCACCACGGCGGCGACGACGACCGGTCCGGCCAGCGGCCCGCGCCCGGCTTCGTCGACGCCGGCAACGACACGGGCGCCCCGCGCCAGGAGCGCCAGCTCATGGGAATAGTCAGGCTCGGTCTGTAGCGTCGAATCGAACAACATGGCGCCAGCATCATCCTGGCGCCGATCAAGTCAATCGCCGAGGCGGGCCAGCAGCGCCGCGCGGTCGGGCACAAACAGGTGATGACCCCGCCGATTGGTCTCATAGACGAAATCATGCAGCGCTGTGCTGGCGGCGACGTTGGCGGCGATATCGCCCTGGATGGCGAGGCGCTGACCATATTGCTCCATTTTCTGGAACACTTCGCCGGCGATGCGGGTTCTGAGATCGAGAAAGCCGGGAGCGAGGCGGGAGATCGGCACCACGATGAGGTCGGGGTTGGCGTCATAGACGTCGCCGATGAGGCCAGGCGCGGTCAGGTCACTGCCCAATAGGCCACCCTGCGGTGGCAATTCGCAGATGACGAGGCCCTTGTGCTGGGTGACATGCATGACGATCTCCGTGCTTTAGCCCTGTGCCGGGCGCGGGCCGGTTGCTATAATCGCTTCTGCCGGGGGGCGCCAGACAAAGAGAATTTGATGATCGCCAGAATTGGCAGCGTCCTTGTTGTTCTTGCCTTGAGCGTCATGCCGGCGGCAGCCGAGCCCTTCCACCATCCGTTTGGCGAATGGCGGGAATATCACCGGGACTGGCTGGCCGCCTGCCCGGATGTGATCGATGAGAGCGCCACCAGCTATTATGGCTTTTCCTGCTTCGCCAGCACCGGCAGCCAGGAGCTGAACAGCGCCAGCCTGCCCGCCTATAAGCTGACCCTGATGCGCAACCGGCTGACCGGCGATCTCGACGTGGCCATTACCGTGGCGGCTGATGGGGTGACCATCGATACCGGCCGGCCGCTGGTGCTGGCGTTTGGCGGAATGAGCCCGGACCAGTTCAGCTTCACCGAAGATCTGGAGACCCGCTACGATACCGAAAATCAGTTCTTCGTCGCTGATCCCGGGCGCACAGCGGCGCTGATCGAGCGGATGAAGGAGCGCAATGCGCTGCTGCTGACGGTGCCATTGAGCGATGGGGCGAGCAAACAGGTATGGCTATCCCTGCGCGGGGTGATGGCGTCGCTCGACTTCATGGCCAGCCATGCGCGCAAGGTGGCGCAGTATTAGAGGGGACCGGCCCTCTAAAACAAACTCATCTGCCGCTCTTCGAGGTGGGGGGCGGTGAACAGGTCATTGCGCAGGCCGGGCAGTTTGGCGTCGAGGCCATAGCGTTCGCGCGCCTTGTCGAAGCGCTGGCGCAATAGCGTGGCGTAGGGGCCTTCGCCGGTGAAGCGCGAGCCGAAACGCGGGTCGTTGTCGCGGCCGCCTCTGGTGTCGCGCACCAGCGACAACACGTGGCGGACCCGGTCGGGGAAATGGCGCAGCAGCCATTCGCGGAACACGTCGCGCACTTCGCCGGGCAGGCGCAGCAGGATCATTGAGGCGCTTTTTGCGCCCTGCGCGGCGGCGGCATCGAGAATGCGCTCCAGCTCCATGTCGTTGATCGCCGGAATCATCGGCGAGGCGCAGACCGCCACCGGCACGCCGGCCTCGCTGAGCAGGCGGATAGCCTCCAGCCGGCGGGCCGGGGAGGAGGCGCGCGGCTCCATGCGGCGGCTGAGCTTGTGGTCCATCGAGGTCATCGAGAGGGCAACCTTGACCAGACCCAATTCGGCCAACTGGGTCAGCAGATCGAGGTCGCGGATGATGAGCGCCGATTTGGTGGTGATCATCACCGGATGGCGAGTTTCCAGCATCACTTCGAGGATGCCGCGCGTCAGCTTGTGCTTGCGCTCGGCCGGTTGGTAGGGGTCGGTATTGGTGCCCATGGCGATGGGCTTGACCCGATAGCTCTTGGCCGCCAGCTCGGCGCGCAGCGTCTCGACGGCATTGACCTTGACGTAAATATCGCGCTCGAACTCGATGCCGGCCGAATGGCCGAGAAAGGCATGGGTCGGGCGGGCAAAGCAATAAGAGCAGCCATGCTCGCAGCCGCGATAGGCATTGATCGAGCGATCGAAATTGATATCCGGGCTGTCATTGGAGGTGATGATGGTCTTGGCGCGTTCGATATGCTCGACCGTCTCGAAGATCGAGAGCGGCTCGACATTGTCCCAGCCATCATCAAAGCTTTCGCGGCTCTGCTTTTCAAAGCGCCCACTGCGATTGCTCTGAGCGCCACGACCACGGATGCGGTCGGGATCAAGCAGTTCACGCCGCGCCAGATCGGCGTCGCGGCTGCGGCTGAGCATTTCGAGGGCTTCGAACGAGGGGGCCTGATAAAGGGCCATGAGACATCTCCTGCCGGGCGCGCCGCAGTCGAATCGTCACTGCAGAACGCCATTAAGGAAATAGCAGTATTTTGAGAACAAAACAAGAACTTGTATGGCGGCCTGGACTACATATGGGGGCTCCGGCCATGCGGGAGAAGGGGCGGCGGCCCAAATTTGCAGGCCAGAATTGCAATTGTGTGGGTGGACGGAACCAGGGGGCGGGCCTACACCTGCCAACCTTTCGCGGGCGCTATGCGCTCGGGCGATGTTTAAATTGATGACTTTGCATTGGCCGCCTCGGCAGCGGCTGTCGTCTGACATTTGCACTTAACAATCAGGCTGCTGACACCGGCTGTCGCAGAATTTTTTCACGATGCGGTCGAAAATTATCGACGTCATCCGTAGCCCCAGTGCCATCTGGGTTCGAGGAATATCATGAGTACCGACACAAGCAATTTTGACGCCGAACTAGCCGGCACCCCACCGCTCAACCAGAGCGAAGCCGCCCGCAACAGGCTGGTGATCGCCCTGTTGCTGGTTTCCACTTTCGTGGTGTTTCTCAACGAAACCATCATGAGCGTGGCGATTCCGCATCTAATGACCGATCTGGGGATCACGGCCGGCGTAGCTCAGTGGCTGACCACGGCATTCCTGCTGACCATGGCCGTAGTGATTCCGATCACCGGCTTCCTGCTGCAGCGCATGAACACGCGGCCGATCTTCATTCTGGCCATGTCCATCTTCACCGCCGGCACGCTGATCTGCGCCGTGGCACCGGGCATTGAGCTGCTGATTTTTGGTCGTGTCGTGCAGGCGGTCGGCACCGCCATCATGATGCCGCTGCTGATGACCACGGTAATGTCGCTGGTGCCCCCGGACGCCCGTGGCAAGACCATGGGCAATATCTCCATTGTCATGTCGGTGGCGCCGGCCGTTGGCCCGACCATTGGCGGCTTCATCCTGGCCCATATGGACTGGCGCTGGATGTTCATCCTGGTGTTGCCGATTGCCGTCGGGGCGCTGGTGCTGGGCTATCGCAAGATCCAGAATGTCTCCACCCCGCGTTATACGCCGCTGGATGTGGTCTCGGTGATCCTGTCGGCACTGGCCTTTGGCGGCTTGATCTATGGGCTGTCGAGCTTCGGCGAGGCGGTCGGCCATGTCGGCGACGCGCCGCTGATCCCGGTCTGGGCGCCGCTCGTCGTTGGTGTGGTGGCAATGGTGGCCTTCATCGCCCGCCAGCTGATGCTGCAGCGCGACGACAAGGCGCTGCTTGATTTGCGCACCTTCAAGTCTGCCAATTATCGCGTCTCCATCGGCATGATGTTCGTCGCCATGATGGCGTTGCTGGGCACCATTATCCTGCTGCCGATCTATACGCAGAAGGTGCTCGGCCTCGACACGCTGGAGACCGGCCTGCTGATGCTGCCCGGTGGCTTGATCATGGGCGTTATGGGTCCGGTGGTCGGTCGTCTCTATGACCGGGTCGGTCCCACGGTGCTGGCGGTGCCCGGCGCGATGATCGTCTCGGCGGTGATGTGGGCGCTGACCCTGGTGGGTCAGGATACCCCGACCTGGGCCGTGATGGCCGGTCATATCGCCATGAGCATTGGCCTGGCGCTGCTGTTCACGCCGATCTTCACCGCCTCGATGAGCTCGGTGCCCAAGGACCTCTATTCCCACGCCAGCGCCACGCTGGGTTCGGTCCAGCAACTGGCCGGCGCGGCAGGCATTGCCCTGTTCGTGGCGGTAATGACCATCCAGACGGCGGCGCTGGCTGCCGGCGGACTGGACGAAGTCGCGGCCCTGGCCGGTGGTATTCGCTCGGCGTTTTTCGTCGGGGCGATCATCTCGCTCTTCGCGGTGGTAGCGGCGTTCATGATCCGCAAGCCCGAAGGCGGCTCGGCGATGAGCCACGGGCACTAAGCCGTGGTGATATGAATCGAAAACGGCGCTCCGTGAGGGGCGCCGTTTTTGTTCTGGGGATAGGGGGTGGACTCAGCGCTCGGCGAGGCGCGGCATCAGCTCGACGAAATTGCAGGGCTTGTGCCGGTAATCGAGCTGGTGGCTGAGAATGCCCTCCCAGGCGTCGCGGCAGGCGCCGCGCGAGCCGGGCAGGCAAAAGACGAATGTCGTGCCGATCAGCCCGGCCGTAGCGCGCGACTGAAGTGAGCTGGTGCCCACCGTGGTCGCCGAATATTGGTGGAACAGCACGGAGAAGCCCTCCATGCGCTTGTCGAACAGCGGCTCGACCGCCTCCGGCGTCACGTCGCGGCCGGAAAAGCCGGTACCGCCGGTGGTGAGGACGACATCCACGGTGGGGTCGGCGACAAAGCCCTGCACCGCCTGGCGGATGAGCTGGATATCGTCGCGGATCACCAGGCGCTCGGCGCAATGATGGCCATCGGCTTCGAGCAGCGATTTGAGCAGTGCGCCGCCGGTATCGGTTTCCAGCGTCCGCGAGTCGGACACCGCGATCACCGCGATGGATAGGGGCTTGAAAGCCCGGTCTTCAAACCGTGCGGTCTTGAACATCGCCTCGATCCTCATTCTGCGTCGACAGCTCTTCGGGCACCGGCGCTTCGGCCTCGCCCAACTCGAACTCATCACTATCAGTCCGTGGGTCGAGCACAATCGATTCGGGGGTCGCCTGCCGGTCATCGCCCATCGGCTGGAACGGTGTGCGGTGGGCGGCGTCGCGGCTCTTGCGGAGGCGCATGCGCAGGAAGGCGGTGATCGCCAGCAGAGCGTGGAAGGTGGCGGTGACCACGAACAGCCCAACCGGCGACCAGACTTCCATGATCATCGAGGCCACGGTCGGACCGATGGCCAGCCCGATGCCCAGAGTCAGCAGCATGCCGCCGGCGATCTTGGCGAAATCGCCATCCTTGGCGAAGTCGTTGGCATGGGCGACCGCCACTGCATAGATCGGATTGGCCGAGAAGCCGTAGAGGGCAAACAGCACATACATCATCCAGCCGGCAGTCGGATTGATCAGCACGGTCAGCGCGCCCACGACGGCGGCCGAACCGGCCAGCCCGATCAGCACCAGCCTGCGGTCGATATGGTCGGATAGCCGCCCGAACGGAATTTGTGCCACCGCACCCAGAATGGCGGCGACGGCGAACAGCAGCGCAATGCCGCTTGCGTCGAGCCCTTGCTTATAGCCATAGACCGGCGCCAAAGTGCCGAAGGCGCCGTTGGCCATGCCCACCGAAAAGGCGGCGATGGCAGCGACTGGCGAGGTTTTATACAGCAGGCCGAGATCGAGCTTGGCCGACGACAGCGGGCGCGGCTGCGGGCTCGAGGTCATCGCGGTGGGCAGCACCGCACAGATAAAGCTGATGGCGCCGATGACGAAGGGCAGATAACCGGCGACGCCGGTGATCGAGAGCGCGATCTGCCCCATGGTGGAGGCGGCCATGTTGATGGTGGTGTAGATCGAAAAGATCGTGCCGCGGCTCTTGTTCTCGGCCACTTCGTTGAGCCAGCTCTCGACGATCATCGCCGCGCCGGCAAAGCAGAAGCCCGATAGCGCCCGCAGCAATATCCAGCTGATATCGTTGATCAGCAGCAAATTGAGCAGGATGGTGATGGTGCCGATGGCGGCCATCACCGAGAAGGCGCGGATATGGCCGGCCTTGCGCACCACCAGCGGCACGGTGAGCGAACCCGCGACGAACCCCACCGACCAGCCGGTGCCGATCAGGCCCAGCGACAGCAGCGAAAACCCTTCCTCGGCACCACGGACCGACAGCAGCAGGCCCTGCAAGCCGCCGCCAAACATCAACAGCGCGGAACCCAGAAACAGGGCATAAATCTTGATTACGGAGGCCATGACGCTTTCGGCAATTGAGGGGCGGAAGAACGTTGCAAATCACGCAAGGGTGACCATAGCCCAGGGTTCCGGGATTGGAACGGCGGAAATGCGGCGGGATGGGAATTTAGGGCTGGGGGCACAGTATGGATTCGCCCCAACCACAATGTCACCCCGGCCTTGAGCCGGGGCCCATCTCGAGATCACGCCGCTCAAATCATCTCAGGATGGGTCCCGGCTCAAGGCCGGGATGACATCGAGTGTTTTGCACCATTCGGCGTCCGGACTAACCCAGCCCCAGCGCGTCGATCTTCAGCTTGAGGCTGAGCAGGTCTTCCCAGGCTTGCTGCTTGGCGGCAGGGGTGCGCAGCAGATAGGCGGGGTGCAGCGTCGGGATGGCGTCGACCTGATGGGTGCCGATGCTGATATTGGACCATTTGCCGCGCATCTTGATGATGCCGCTGGTGGTGGAAAATATCGTCTGCATGGCCGAGCCACCCAGCGTCATCACCAGCCTGGGCGCCACCAGCTCCACCTGCCGATAGAGAAAGGGCAGGCACAGCGTCATTTCTTCCGGCGTTGGGGCGCGATTGCCGGGCGGACGCCACGGCACGGTATTGGCGATATAGACACTGCTGCGGTCGAGCCCGATGGCGGCCAGCATGCGGTCGAGCAATTGCCCGGAGCGGCCGACAAACGGCTTGCCCTGGCGGTCCTCTTCGGCGCCCGGGGCCTCGCCGATCAGCATGATCTTGGCTTCTGGATTGCCATCGGCAAACACCAGCTGCGTCGCCCGCAGCTTGAGACCACAGCCATCATAGCTGTCGAGCAGGGCGCGCAATTCGTCGAGCGTCTGCGCCGAGGCGGCAAGGCTGCGCGCTTCGGTGGGGTCGCCACCCAGCGGAGCCGGTTCGGCGGCGCGGGGCGCCGGCTGTTGCGCTGTCGCCATTGCGGCGGCTGGTGGCGCGACACGCTGCGGCGGGCGCTGGGCGAAGCGATCCACGGGATCTTCGCCCACGGCGATATCCACGCCGGCGGCTCGATACCAATCGAGCACGGCGAGCATTTCGTCGTGATTTAGCGGTCGCGTCTGATCCATGTTGTCTGTTATGTCACAGCCCGTTTCGCGCGGCCAGTCGTGCCGCTGGAGGATGGGCAATCACGCTATGTGGCGCGCCCTTGCGGCGCAGTCCCAAAACGGACAATCTTTGCGCCGAGAACGGGCCTTGATAGGCCAAGGGAGTATTCAGCCTCGTGACATCGCTTCTGAACCGTTTCCTGCGCCCGGCCTGTGTTGCCTTGCTGCTCTCGGCATCGGCCCTCCAGGCGGGACAAGCGGCCCAGCCTGTGCGGACCGCGCAATCCGATCCTTTCGCCAGCTTCGGCCTGATGCCGCTGTTCCGCACCAGCGTCACCGGCGCCTATATGGCCGGCCAGCAGGCGCTGCAGGATCTGCGCACCGACGAAGCCGCGCGCTATTTTTCGCAGGCCGCGCAGGGCGATTGGGACAATCCGGTGCTGGTCGAGCGCGCCTTCATCGCCTATGCGGCGGACGGGCAGATCGGCCAGGCCGCCTCGACCGCCAAGCATTTGCTCGAACTCGATCCCAATAGTGAGCTGGCCGAACTGATCATCGCCACCGAAGCGCTCAAGGAGCGGCGCTATGGCGCGGCCGAACGGTTGCTGGGCGCGATCGGACAGGACAGTTTCACCGGAATCACCGCCGGCATTTTGCGGGCCTGGGCGCTGGTGGGCGAGAATCGCAAGGCTGAAGCCGATGCGGCGCTGGACCAATTGGGCGCCACTGGCCTCGAAGATTTTCTGGTGTTCCACCGGGCGTTGATGGCGGAAGCCTCTGGCGACACCGATACCGCCATAGAGCTAGCCGGGCGGGCCTTTGACACCGAGCCCTATGTCGCCCGAATCGTCGAGGTCTATGCCCGTATACTGGCCAATGCCGGGCGCTTCGATGAAGCGCTGGATGTCATTGCCGAATTCGAGAACCAGGGTCTGAGCCACCCGGTCGTCACCATCGTCAAAAAGCAGGTTGAAGCCCGCCAGCGGCCGGGGATTTTTGCCTCCAATGTGCAGGTCGGCGCCGCCGAAATGTTCCACGGAATCGGGGTGGCGCTGTCACGCGATGGCAGCCTCGACCTGTCGCTGGTGTTCCTGCGCATGGGGCTTTATCTCGATCCGTCGGCCGACGTGATCGCGCTGGCGCTGGGGCAGTTGCTCGACAGCGCCAACCAGCACAATGCCGCCAACACCATCTATGAAGCCGTGCCGGCGACATCGCCAATGAAGCCGACGGCGGTGGTGCGGGTAGCACAAAATCTTGACGTTACCGGCGACCGCGCCGAGGCGCTGCGCCGCCTCAACAATATCGTGACCAGCCGTCCCGACGACCTCGACGCCATCGCGGTGCTGGGCGATCTGCTGCGCTATGACGAGCAATACGTCAAATCCGCCGAGGCCTATAGCAAGGCGCTTGAGCTGACCGGCGGCGACGGCCCCACCGATTGGCGCTTCTATTATGTGCGCGGCATTGCCTATGAGCGGGCCAAGGAATGGCCCAAGGCCGAGACGGATTTCCTCAAGGCGCTGGAGCTCAATCCCGATCAGCCCGCCGTGCTCAACTATCTCGGCTATAGCTGGATCGACCAGGACATGCATCTCGAGCAAGCGCTCGAAATGATCGAGAAGGCCGTCGCGGCCCAGCCGCAGGATGGCTATGTCGTCGATTCGCTGGGCTGGGCTTTCTACAAGCTCGGTCGCCTCGATGAGGCCGTGAAGACGCTCGAACAGGCGGTGCTGCTGCGCCCCAATGATGCCGAAATCAACGACCATCTGGGCGATGCCTATTGGCGCGCCGGCCGCCGGCTGGAAGCCAAGTTCCAGTGGAATGTGGCGTCGTCGGTGGATGAGGAAGGCAATGTCAAGGAACGCGTAGCGTCCAAGCTGGTGGACGGGCTGACCGACGCCAACGCCACCGAATAGCTTGATGGTCGAACCGCAGGTCCAATTCGCACCAGCCAAGGTCAATCTTGCACTGCATGTGACCGGCCGGCGCGCCGACTTCTATCACGAGCTGGACAGCCTGGTGGTGTTTGCCGATGTGGCCGATGAGCTGACGGCGCGCCCGGCCGAGGCGGATACGCTCAGCATCAGCGGCCCCTTTGCCAAGGGGCTGGGGGGCGGTGAGGCCAATCTGGTGACGCGTGCCGTGGCGGCATTCCGCGCCCGCTGGCCCGATGCTGTCGCCACGGGGCTGGCCCTGCACCTCACCAAGAACCTGCCGGTCGCGGCCGGCATTGGCGGCGGCTCGGCCGACGCCGCGGCGGCGCTGCGCCTGCTGGCGGGGCTATCCAGCCAGGCGATCGACTTCACCGCTCTGACCGAGCTGGCGGCGACGCTGGGCGCCGATGTGCCGGCCTGCCTCGTCTCGACGCCGTTGCTGATGGGTGGGATCGGCGAAAAGCTGACAGTGCTGCCGGATTTTCCCACCTGTCATATCGTGCTGGTCAATCCCATGGTGCCGCTGGCCACCGCGGATGTGTTCCGCAAGCTGGTGAGCCATGACAATGACAAGCTGCCCGAACTCCCCGCGCCACTGACGCGGCCGGCGCAATTGGCGCTGTGGCTGGCCGAGACCCGCAATGATTTGCAAGCGCCGGCCGTCCAGCTGGTGCCGGTGATTGGGGAGATCATCATGCAATTGGCGGCAACGCAGGGCTGCATGCTGGCGCGCATGTCGGGCTCGGGCGCCACGGTGTTCGGCCTGTTCGGCTCGTCGGGGCAAGCCCATCAGGCGGCGCAGGTCATGCGCGCCGCCAATCCCGACCATTGGGTGGCGGCAGCGCCGCTGATTCTGCCTTAGAAAGCGCGCGCTACGCTGAATTCGACCACATCGCTCAGCAGCGAGCGAATATCGGATTCGGGCAGGATCTCCAGCGCCTGCTGGGCGGCGCGGGCATGGGCCTGAGCCAGATCCAGTGTGCGGGCCAGCACCTTATGGCGCTCAAGGATAGCGACGACTGAGGCGACCTGTTCCGCAGTCGCGTCGGCATCGCCCAGCGCGGTGGTGATGATGGCGCGTTCGGCATCGCTGCCTTCGGCCAAAGCCAGAATCACCGGCAGGGTCATCTTGCCTTCGCGCAGATCGTCGCCGGTATTCTTGCCCAGCGTGCCATCTTGCCCGCCATAATCGAGCACGTCATCGACCAGCTGGAAGGCATTGCCAAGTTCGAGCCCAAAACGGGCCAGTGCCGCGCGGCCGGCCGGATCGGCGCCGCCCGACATGGCGCCCACTTCGCAGGCGGCCTGAAACAGCACGGCGGTCTTGGCGCGGATCACTTCGGCATAGTCGGCGGCGGTGGTGGTCAGATCGCCGGTCTTGGCGAGCTGGAACACTTCGCCCTCGGCCATCACGGCAGAGGCGGATGACAGCACGCCCAGCGCCCCAATATCGCCAGTTTCCACCATCATCATGAAGGCTTGGCCGAGCAGGAAGTCACCGACCAGAATCGAGGCCTTGTTGCCCCACACCATGCGGGCCGCGGGCTTGCCGCGCCGCATGTCGCTCTCATCGACCACGTCGTCGTGGAGCAAAGTGGCGTTGTGCATGAATTCCACGGCGGCCGCGAAATTGATGGCGCTGCCCTGGCCCTTGCCGAACAACTGGGCCGCGGCGACCGTCAGCATCGGGCGCAGGCGCTTGCCGCCGCTCTCGATGAGGTAACGGGCCAGCTCGGGCACCATTTCGACATGGGAATCGGCGCGGCTGAGAATCAATGCATTGACCTCGGCCATGTCGGCGGCCGTCGCCACGAGCAAACGCTCGACCGGATTGATCTCCGGCGCTTCTCTCACTTGCGTCAGAACTGACACTGTTTTTCCGTCCTCGTTCGCCGCTATCGGCAAATCTGGTTGAGCCTGCTGCATGTGCGCAATAAGGTCGCGCAAAACCGGCCTTTAAGGGTGCGATGTCCCTAGACCAGCCTACTGCCTTTGTAAAACACCAAACCATAACGCGCGACGCCTTTTTAGGTGGCAGGCTCACTCTGTCGCAACCCAAGCACGGCTTTCGCGCCGGACTGGACAGCGTGTTGCTCGGTGCGGCGGTGGCCGAAAATCGCCGAACGCTGCTCGATCTGGGCTGTGGGGTGGGCACGGCCGCCTTCGTTGCGCTGACCCATCATGCCGGCCTCAGCGCCACGCTGGCCGAGCAGAATGCCGAGATGGCGGCGCTGGCAGCGGCCAATGCGGCCGACAATGGCCTAGCCGACCGCGCACGAATTGTGGTGGCGGATGTGACCGGCAAGGGCGCCGAGCGCCATGCGGCCGGGCTGGTCGACAATGGTTTTGACAGCGTCATCGCCAATCCGCCCTTCTTTGCCGATGGCACGCTGGCCGCCGATGCCGGCCGGGCCGGCGCGCGGCACATGGACGCGGCCATGCTCGATCTGTGGATCAAGACCGCCGCCGGCACCGCTGCCGCTGGTGGTGAGGTGATCTTCGTCTATCCCGCCACCAGCCTCGCCCCGCTGCTGGCTGGGTTCACCCAGCGTTTCGGGGCGGTGACGGTGCTGCCGCTGAGCCCGCGTCCCGATGAGGCGGCGAGCCGCGTGCTGCTGCGCGGCATCAAGGGCTCGCGCGCGCCGCTGACCCTGCTGGCCAGCCGGGCCCTCCATGAGCGGGAAGGGCGGGCCTTCGCCCCCGAGTTCGACGCGATCTTTCGCGGCAGCGCCCGGCTTGTCTGGTAATCAGGGCGGGTAGGCCCTAAATCTGGCAGCCAAGCAAGAAGGACCCAGCATGGCCGAACTGACCACGCCGACCAGGAACTGGCTGCGCCGCCTCACCGGCCGCGGCAAGACCGTCATCCCGGTGGTGCGCCTGCATGGCGTCATCGCCGCCGAACAGCGGCAGGGCCGGCTCAATATCGCCACGGTTGGTCCGCTGCTCAAACGTGCCTTTGCCATCAAATCGGCGCCGGCGGTGGCGATCATCGTCAATTCGCCAGGTGGCTCCCCGGTGCAGAGCCGGCTGATTTCCAAGCGCATCCGCGATCTGGCCAACGAGCACGGCAAGCCGGTGCTGGTGTTTGTCGAGGATGCGGCGGCGTCGGGCGGCTATTTCATCGCCGTGGCCGGCGACGAAATCATTGTCGATCCCAGCTCCATCGTCGGCTCGATCGGGGTGATCATGGCCGGCTTCGGCTTTGTCGGCACGCTGGAAAAGCTCGGCATCGACCGGCGCGTCTATACCGCCGGCAGCAATAAATCGACGCTCGACCCGTTCCTGCCGGAGAAGGACAGCGATATCGAGCGCATCAAGCAGTTTGAGACCGACATCCATCAGGTGTTCATCGATCATGTGAAGGCTCATCGCGGCGCGCGTCTCAAAGCGGCCGATGAGGTGTTGTTCACCGGCGAGTGGTGGACCGGGTTGCGCGGCGTGGAGCTGGGATTGGTGGACGCTATCGGCGACCTGCACGAAACGCTGACCAGCCGCTATGGCGCCGACGTGGTGCTCAAGGTGATCGAGCCGAAGCGGAGCTGGTTCGGCCTGCCGCGCATCGGCTTTTCGCTGGCGGGGCTGAGTGGCGAGCTGGCGGCGACGGTCGAGGACCGGGCTCTTTGGGCGAGGTTTGGGCTATGACCGGCATGCTGCTGCGCGTTCTGATTTTTGCCATCATCGGCCTCGTCATCTGGCTCGGCCTGCGCAAGATCTGGCGCGACTGGACCGGCCAGTTTAAGGCCGATGACGAAGAGGCCCGCCGCCTGCGCCGCGAACGCGACCAGCGCGAACGGGCCCAGCCCGGCATCATCGACCTCAAGCGCGACGAAGATGGGACCTTCCGCCCCGGCGACGACGACAAACCACGTTGACCGCTGGGGACGGCCAAACTAGAGGTTGTCCCGCATGTTAGGGACTGCCAAATGACCAATCGCCCGCCACATATGGACCCCAAGAACTCGTTCCAGGGTCTGATCCTGACGCTCCAGGAATTCTGGGCGGCGCAGGGTTGCGTGATCCTGCAGCCCTATGACATGCCGATGGGCGCCGGTACGTCCCACACCGCCACAGTGTTGCGCGCCCTCGGCCCCAAGCCGTGGAAGGCCGCCTATGCGCAGCCCTCGCGCCGTCCCAAGGATGGCCGCTATGGTGAAAACCCCAACCGGCTGCAACATTATTACCAGTTTCAGGTGATCCTGAAGCCTTCGCCGGACAATATCCAGGACCTCTATCTGCAGTCGCTCTATGCCATCGGCATCGATCCGGCGCTGCATGATCTGCGCTTCGTCGAGGACGACTGGGAAAACCCGACTCTGGGTGCCTGGGGCCTGGGCTGGGAAGTGTGGTGCGACGGCATGGAAGTCAGCCAGTTCACCTATTTCCAGCAGGTTGCCGGCTTTGAATGCAATCCCGTCGCTGGCGAGCTGACCTATGGGCTCGAGCGCCTGGCCTGCTATCTGCAGAATGTCGACTCCATCATGGAGCTGAATTTCAACGGCGGCAGCGGCGACGACAAGGTCACCTATGCCGACGTGTTCCTGCAGAATGAGCAGGAATCCAGCCGTTACAATTTCGAAGCCGCCGACACTGACATGCTGTTCCGCCATTTCGCCGACGCCGAGCAGGAATGCCGCGCCGTGCTCGCCAAGGGCGCGACCGCCAACCGCCAGAACATGGCGATCCCGGCTTATGAGCAGGTGCTCAAGGCCGCGCATAATTTCAACCTGCTCGACGCCCGCGGCGTCATCTCGGTGACCGAGCGGCAGAGCTATATCCTGCGCATCCGCGAACTGGCCCGCAGCTGCGGCGAAGCCTGGCTGCAGACTGCCGGCGGCGGCGCGGAATAGGGTTTTCGCGACTCTCCGCGCCAGGCTGAGACGCTTCCCCACCCCCGATGTCACCCCGGCCTTGAGCCGGGGCCCATCCTGAGATCTCGAGATGGATCCCGGCTCAAGGCCGGGATGACACCGAGTTTTGGGCATGGCCGGCCTTCCCATTGCGCCACGGCCACCACAATGCCAGTGTCGGCCCTCTTCTCGGTGCGCTTTAGGGAGTCACGCACATGATCGGTTGGATCATCCTTGGCCTGGTCGTCGTGGCCGCCATCTATGCCGTCAGCATCTATAATGGGCTGGTGAAGAACCGGCAGATGGTCGAAGAGGGCTGGTCGGGCATCGATGTGCAGCTCAAGCGCCGTACCGATCTCATTCCCAATCTGCTGGAAACGGTGAAGGGCTATATGGGCCACGAGCGCGAGACGCTCGAAGCGGTGACCAATGCCCGCGCCGCCGCCACCAGCGCTGCCAATGGCACCCCCGAACAGCGCGCCGCGGCCGAAGGCCAGCTCTCGTCGGCGCTGGGTCGGCTGATCGCCACCGCCGAGGCCTATCCCGACCTCAAGGCCAACACCACCTTCCTCGAATTCCAGGCCGCCTTGCAGACGGTGGAAGACGAAATCCAGATGGCCCGTCGCTACTACAATGGCGCCGTGCGCAATCTGAATGTGATGGTCGAATCGGTGCCGTCTAATTTTATCGCCGGCCCGTTCGGCTTCCAAAAGGCGCAATATTTCGAGCTGGAGAACGAGGCGGACCGCGCGGTCCCCAGCGTCAAGTTCTGAGCCGACAATGCGCCTGCTGCTTCGCTTTGCTGTCCTTGCGCTGCTGGCGCTGACCCTGGCGCTGCCGGCGGTGGCGCGCGAGGAAATCTCCGGCTTCATCGCCGATGTCAATTTGCGCACTGATGGTTCGGTTTCGGTAGCCGAGACCATCGAGGTGAACGCCGAGGGCATCGAAATCCGGCGCGGCATTTATCGCGATATTCCCACGGTGCAGCTGTCGCCCTCAGGCCAGAAAATCCGTGCTGACCTGTCGGTGCAGTCCGTTACCCGCGATGGGGCGCCCGAGCCGTTCCGCACCGAGCGCATGGGCAATTTCATCCGCATCTGGATCGGCGACAGCAGCCAGCTGATCGGGCGCGGCCAGCATCGCTATGTGGTGAGCTACACCATGGACCGCATGGCGCGCAGCTTTGCCGACCATGACGAACTCTATTGGAACGCCACCGGCAATTACTGGATTTTCCCGATTGTCCGCTCCGTCGCGCGGGTGACGCTGCCCGAGGGCGCGGTGATTTCCGATCTGGTCGGCTATACCGGCCCGGCTGGCTCGACAGAGCAGGCGGTGACCGTCACCCGCAATTCCGACAATAGCGCCAGTTTTCGCACCGACCGGGTGCTGGGGGCCGGCGAAGGCATGAGCTTTGCCATCAAGTTCCAGAAGGGCATTCTGGTCGCGCCCGAGGGCATGGATGCGTTGCTGGCCTGGCTTTCGGATATGCGCGAAACCCTGCTGCCGATTTTGGGCGTGGTGCTGGTGCTGGGCTATAATGTGACGGCGTGGAGCCGGGTCGGGCGCGATCCGCCCAAGGGCACCATCATTCCGCTGTTCCATCCGCCGAAGGATTTTTCGCCGGCGCTGACCCATTATGTGCATCACTGGGGCTTTCAGGGCTGGACGGCTTTTACCGCCACTTTGTTTGACCTAGGCGTCAAGGGACTGGCCAAGATCGACAATCCCAAAAGCGGGCTGTCGGTCTCGGTGACCGGCAAGTCGCCGACCGAGACATTGCCGGCCGGCGAACAGACTTTGCTCGATTATCTGCGCCTCAAGGGCACTGTGACGGTCGATAAGACGAATGGCGTCGAACTGGCCAAGCAACGCACCGCACTGGTGACGGCGATTGAAAGCGAGAACCGCCGCGTCTGGTTCAACCATAATTTTGGTTTCGCCGCGCTCGGCTTCCTGATCGCCATCGGCGCGCTGGTGGCCATGGTGTGGTTCGAGGCGCTGGAGCCGGAATGGCTGGTGGTGGGCGTCGTCGCCGGCATCGTGCTCGGCGTGGTCGGCACGGTGGGCAATGCGCTGTGGAAGGGCAGCGGCTTTGGCCGCTTCTTCCTCATCCTCTGGGTCGGCATTATCGGCTTCAATCTGATCGGGGGCGGGCTGGAAATCTTCACCCAGGTGAGCATCAATTCGGCCGCTATTGCCGCCGGCTCAATCGTGCTGATCACCGTGGTGTTTGCCGTGCTGATGCGCGCGCCGACCATCCAGGGCCGCAAGGTGATGGACCAGATCGACGGCTTCAAACTGTATCTGGAAACCGCCGAGAAAGAGCGGCTGAACATTGTCGGCGAGCCGCCGATGACGATCAATCGCTTCGAGCGCATCCTACCCTATGCCATTGCGCTGGGCGTGGAAAAGCCGTGGTCGGCGCATTTCGATGCCGAGCTGGCGCGCAATGCGGTCAGCGATGTGACGCCGGGCATGGTCTATCGGCCACTGTGGTATTCGGGCAGTTCGTCCTTCTCGCCGGGCAAGATTTCCAATGCCGTCAGCGCCGCCTCGGCCGGCATGACCGCCGCCATGGTCGCGGCCCAGCCGGTGCAGGCCAGTTCGTCGGGTTTTTCCGGCGGTGGCGGCGGCGGTGGTTCCTCAGGTGGCGGCGGCGGTGGCGGTGGTGGGGGCGGCTGGTAACGCCGGCTGCCACATTGGAAATGGACATCGCCTACGCCCCAAGCTAATCAGACCACGCCTCCAACTTCGGTATCCGCTATGCCAGAACTGCTGCTCGAACTCTTTTCCGAGGAAATCCCGGCCCGC
Organism: Devosia sp. A369; assembly: GCF_054489345.1. Classification (NCBI taxonomy): domain Bacteria; kingdom Pseudomonadati; phylum Pseudomonadota; class Alphaproteobacteria; order Hyphomicrobiales; family Devosiaceae; genus Devosia; species Devosia sp. A369. The sequence goes on from NZ_JBTMWV010000002.1 coordinate 318,337, forward strand.
GTCCAGCGACGCGCGGCGGACGACCTCAAGAAGGCCGTGACCAATGCGCTGGTCGATGCGGGTCTGGTTTACGAGGGTGCCAAGGCATTCGTGACGCCGCGCCGGCTGGCGCTGACCGTCACCGGCCTGCCGGCTCGCTCGCCCGATACGCGCGAAGAAAAGAAGGGCCCCAAGGTCGGCGCCCCGCAGCCGGCTATTGACGGCTTCCTGCGCTCGGCCGGGCTGACCTCCATTGATCAGGCCAAGATCGAAAGCGACCCGAAAAAGGGCGATTTCTATATCGCCCAGATCAACAAGCCGGGCGCCGATGCGGTGGATTTGCTGGCGACCATCCTGCCGAAAATTCTGGCCGATTTCCCCTGGCCGAAGTCGATGCGCTGGGGCAGCGGCAGCTTTAGCTGGGTGCGCCCGCTGCGCGCCATCACCGCGACCTTCGGCGCGGAAAATGAAGAGCCGGTGGTTATCCCCTTCGCCTCCAACGAAATTTCCGCCGGGCAGACCACCTATGGTCACCGGTTCCTGGCGCCCGACGCCATCCGCGTGCGCCGCTTCGATGACTATGTGACGGCGCTGGAGCGCGCCAAGGTGGTGCTCGATCTCGACCGCCGCAAGGACATCATCAAGAGCGATGCCGAGCAGCTGGCCTTTGCCCAGGGCCTGACCGTCATCGCGGACGAAGGCCTGCTCGAAGAGGTTGCCGGGCTGGTCGAGTGGCCGGTGGTGATGATGGGTGCGTTCGATCCTGCCTTCCTCGAATTGCCCGAGGAAGTGATCATCGCCACCATCCGCGCCAACCAGAAATGCTTCTGCCTGCGCGATGGCGCCGGCAAGCTGGCGCCCAATTTCATCATTACTGCCAATACCATAGCCAGCGATGGTGGCGTGGTGATCACCGCCGGCAATGAGCGCGTCATCCGCGCCCGACTCAGCGATGCGGCGTTTTTCTATCATGGCGATCTGGCGTTGCCCCTTGAGCATGGCCTGCCAAAGCTCGAAGAAACCGTGTTCCACGCCAAGCTGGGCAGCCAGTTTGCCCGGGTCGAGCGGCTGGTCAAACTGGCGGCTGAAATCGCGCCGCAGGTGGGGGCCGATCCCGAGCGCGCCAAGCGTGCGGCGATGCTGGCCAAGGCTGATCTGACCACCGGCATGGTCGGTGAATTCCCTGAATTGCAGGGGTTGATGGGCCGCTATTACGCCGCCGCCCAGGGCGAGCCGGCGGACATCGCGACTGCGGTGGAGATGCACTATAAACCATTGGGGCCAACCGATATTGTGCCCACCGAGCCGACGTCAATGGCGGTGGCGCTGGCCGATAAACTCGATCTTTTGACCGGCTTCTGGGCCATCGATGAGAAGCCGACCGGGTCGCGCGACCCCTTCGCTTTGCGTCGGGCGGCGCTGGGGGTGATCCGGATTATCACGGAAAATTCGCTGCGCTTCCCGCTCAAGGTTGAGGCGGATTTGCTGGCGTTTTTCCATGACCGGCTCAAGGTGACTTTACGCGATGCCGGGGCGCGGCATGATCTGGTTGATGCGGTGATTTCGGCCGACAGCAACGACATTCTGCAGATCGTGCAGCGCTCCGAAGCGCTGTCGGCGCTACTGTCGTCGGCGGATGGGCAGAACCTGCTCGCCGGCTATAAGCGCGGCGCTAACATCTTGGCAGCAGAAGAGAAAAAGGACGGCAAAGCCTATGCTGGCGCCGTCGATCAGGCGGCTTTGCGGCTGCCCGAAGAGGAAGCGCTAGCGCTGGCGGTGGATGCGGTTCATGCCGCCGTGGCCCGCCATGTCGGCACCGATGACTACAAGGGCGCCATGGCTGAACTGGCGACTTTGCGCGGCCCGGTGGATGCGTTTTTCACCGCCGTTTTGGTGAATGACGCCGATCCGGCGGTGCGGGAAAATCGCCTGAACCTGCTGGCGCGGCTGCGCGACACCATGCATCTGGTGGCAGATTTCTCCAAGATTGCTGGCTGATTTCTGCCAGCATGCTGGCAGATTTCTTGCGGTTTTCTGGTGATTTTCTGACGGGCTGAAACTTTTTCGGCTTTCATGCACTATCCATCACGCCGCATAGGCGTGATGGGGGACTGCATGTCGGTCGGATTACTCGCTCTACTGGATGACGTCGCGGCCATCGCCAAGGTCGCAGCGGCCTCGCTGGACGACATTGCCGGGCAGGCGCTCAAGGCCGGCACCAAGGCGGCGGGAGCGGTGATCGATGACGCGGCCGTCACCCCGAATTATGTCGATGGTTTTGCCGCCGACCGCGAATTGCCCATCGTCGGCAAGATCGCTTTGGGGTCGATCAAGAACAAGCTGATCTATCTGCTGCCGGTGGCGCTGCTGCTGAGCAGTTTTCTGCCGTGGCTGATTGCGCCGCTGCTGATGTTTGGCGGGGCCTATCTATGTTTCGAGGGCGCTGAGAAGGTGTTTGCGGCCTGGTTTCCGCATGCCGCGCATGGCGTCGAGGCCGAAGTGGAGCCGGTGGTCCAGACGGCGACGTCGCTGGAAGAGACACGGGTGAGCGGGGCGATCAAGACCGACTTCATTCTCTCGGCTGAAATCATGACCATCGCGCTGGGCGCGGTGGCGACCGACAATATCTGGGTCACGGCGATGGTGCTGGCGCTGGTGGGCATCGGCATCACGGTGGTGGTCTATGGCGGGGTGGCGCTGATCGTCAAAGCCGATGATGTCGGACTGGCGCTGGCGCGCAAGGGCCGGACCCATACTGGGCGGGCGTTTGGGCGGTTTTTGGTGCGGGCCATGCCGCGTTTCATGAGCACGCTGGCGGTGGTCGGTACGGCGGCGATGATCTGGGTGGGTGGGTCGATTGTGATCCATGGGCTGGCCAGTTTTGGCCTCGACCATGTCGAGCATTTTATCGAGCATAATGCGGAATGGGTGGTGGGGCTGGTGCCGGCCGGGATGGCGGGCATCACCCACTGGACCGCTCAGGCGGCGCAGGATCTCGTTGTCGGCATTGTGGTCGGCGCGCTGCTGATCCCGCTGGTGGAGCATGTGATCGTGCCGGCTTGGCATGGGATGAAGGGGTTGTTGCCGAAGCGGGGGCTTTCCTAGAGCGCACCCCACCCACAGTGTCACCCCGGCCTTGAGCCGGGACCCATCCCCCGATCGCGCCGGTGGGACGATCTCAGGATGGGTCCCGGCTCAAGGCCGGGGTGACATCGAGTTTTGGGAGAGATGAAGGCTACACCGGCGGCATCAGGGGATCGCGGCGCTTCGTCTTGTAGGGGGCCATGCCCTCGTTGGCGAGTTGGTCAGCGCGTTCGTTGAGTTCGTGGCCGGCGTGGCCCTTGACCCATTTCCAGGTGATGGTGTGGCGCTTGGTGGCTTCGTCCAGGGCTTGCCAGAGTTCGAGGTTTTTCACCGGCTTCTTGTCGGCAGTGCGCCAGCCGTTCTTTTTCCAGCCATGCATCCAGCTCTGGACGCCGTTTTTGACATATTGGCTATCAGTGTGGAGTTCGACGGTGCAGGGGCGCTTGAGGGCGTTGAGCGCTTCGATGGCGGCGGTCAGCTCCATCTTGTTATTGGTGGTCAGCTGTTCGCCGCCACAGAGTTCCTTGGTCTTGTCGCCATATTGCAGGATGGCGCCCCAGCCGCCGGGGCCGGGATTGCCCGAACAGGCGCCGTCGGTGTGGATGATGACTGTATCGGTCATGGAAATTTCCGGAATCGTGCTGCTGGCCAACACTAGGGGCTTGGGCAATGCGGGGATAAGTGCCTAGCGGGGAACGGCGGCTTCGATGGTGCGGAGTTCGCGCGGGATGTTGAAGGCGATGTTTTCCTTGGCCGTCACCCGGGCTTCGACCTTGATGTCGTAGCGCTGGGCAAAGGCCTCGATCACCTCATCCACCAGCTTTTCCGGGGCGGAAGCGCCGGCCGACACGCCGAGGCTCTTGATGCCCTCAAGCCGGCTCCAGTCGATCTCGGACGCCCGGTCAACCAGCATGGCGATTTTGCAGCCGGCGCGCTCGGCGACTTCCACCAGGCGCAGGGAATTGGAGGAATTGGACGAGCCCACCACGATCATGGCGTCGACTTCGGGGGCGACGGCCTTGACCGCTTCCTGCCGGTTGGTGGTGGCGTAGCAGATGTCTTCCTTGTGCGGCGCGGTGATCGCCGGGAAGCGCTGCTGCAGGGCGGTGACGATCTCGCGGGTGTCATCGACCGACAAAGTGGTCTGGGTGACGAAGGCGAGGTTCTGTGCGTCGCGCGGGGTGAAACTGGCGACATCGGCCACGGTTTCGATCAGGGTGATCGAGCCAGAGGGCAACTGGCCCATGGTGCCGACCACTTCGGGGTGACCCTTATGGCCGATCAGCACGATCTCGTGACCTTCGGCAAAATGACGCTGGGCCTCGACGTGAACCTTGCTCACCAGCGGGCAGGTGGCGTCGAGAAAGAACATGTTGCGGGTCTTGGCCTCGGCCGGCACCGATTTGGGCACGCCATGGGCCGAGAACACCACCGGCGCCCCGGTTTCGGGGATCTCGCTCAGTTCCTCGACAAAGATAGCACCTTTGTCGCGGAGGCCATCGACCACATATTTGTTATGAACGATGGCGTGGCGCACATAGACCGGCGCGCCATATTTTTCGAGCGCAAGCTCAACGATCTGGATCGCCCGGTCGACGCCGGCGCAAAATCCGCGCGGAGCGCAGAGCAGAATGTCTAGTTGTGGCCGCTTTTCCATATCAGTCAGATGCTTTCGCTGGTGCAGCAAGTCAAGCCTTGTTGCGGTCGCACGAGGTCATAGGCAATATGGCCCTTCAAATATGGCAAGGACTTAACGGTGAGTTTGGCGCAGGAAATGTTCGCGATTGCCCCGGCTCTGGGGGAGGCGAACCTGTCCGCCAGCCAGCTTAAGCTGCTGGCCGGCAAGGCACGCTGGATTTTCCGCGTCGGTGAAGCCGGCTTTCCCACCGTGCCGACCATCGCCATCACAAGGGCGGCCTGGGAGGCTTTGCAGGCCGAACGCCTGCGCAAGGATGCAAGGCTGCGCACCCATTGGGTCGGTTGCCTGTTCCGCCTCGTCGGCAAGGATGGCACGCCGCCGGCGCTGGTGGTGCGGACTTCCGCCGCCCAGCATAATGGCGGGCTGATGTCGGCCAAGCTGGGCATTGCTGCGCCCGCCAATCCCGAAGATTCGGTCGATCCGACCAAGCCGCTGGCCAAGGCGATCAAGAATGCCTTCGACTCCTATGGCTTCGGTCCCGGCTGGACCGGGCGGCAGGACGAAGATCGCGGCAAGCAGATCGTGCTGGTGCAGGCGCTGGCCGCTGGCGCGATCGAGCAGTTTCTCACCCGCAACGCGACGACGGGCGCCATGGGGCCAGCCCCGGTGGATGTCTCGCCGCTGCCCCGACTGCCCGAGTCGGTGCAGGCGCTAGTGGCGCTGATGGATGCCAAGGCTGGAAGGCATATGTGCTGCAGTGTCGCCATCCAGCGCGGCCAGGTGGTGTTTATCTCCGCTCGTCCGTCGCAGGTCTCGGCGGCGGCCGACCTTGAAGCGGCGGTGGATCGGGTCAACCGCAAGGTGTGGTCGGCGCAGAATGCCGTCAGCCGCATCGACCCCACCCGCATGGCGCAATTGCTGCACCCCAGGCTCCGTTCAGCCGAAGGCGTGGCGCCCATCGCCATGGGGCTGGGCGTATCGCCCGGCGCGGCCAGCGGGGCCATCGTCTTTACCCCCGAGGACGCGGCGCGGCTGCGGGCACGAGGCAAGCATTGCATTCTGGTGGTCACCGAAACCGGCCCGACTGACATCGAGGGCATGAAGGCCGCAACCGGCATTCTGACGGCGCGCGGCGGCATGACCAGCCATGCCGGGGTGATCGCCCGTATCACCGGCAAGCCCTGCGTCGCCGGGGTGCGCACCCTGACGGTCGATGCGGCGGAAATGACCTGCCGCATCGGCGACCGCGAATTCCGCAGCGGCGACCGGATCACCATCGATGGCAGCGACGGCGCGGTCTATGTCGGCATGCTGCCGCTGGCCCAGCCCCATATTGGCGGCGCTATCGGGAAGCTCTTGGGCTGGTCGGACGCCAGCCGCACCATCTCGGTGCGCACCAATGCCGAAACCGTCGAATCGGCGATGACGGCGCTGAGCTTTGGCGCCGAGGGCATCGGGCTGGCGCGTAGCGAGCATATGTTCTTTTCCACCGAACGCATGGTGGCGCTGCGCCGCATGATCCTGAGCGAGGACGAGGCGGACCGCAGCCGGGCCATCGCCGGGCTGGTGGATTATCAGACCGGGGATTATTCGGCGCTGTTTTCGGCGATGCAGGGGCTGCCGGTGACGGTGCGGCTGTTTGATCCGCCGTTGCATGAGTTTTTGCCACGCACCGAGGAAGATATCCAAGAAACCGCCGCTTCGCTGGGGCTGGCGGTGCGGACGCTGCGGCTGCGGCTGGAGCGGCTGGCCGAAAGCAATCCGATGCTGGGCCATCGCGGGGTGCGGCTGGCCATCACCTATCCCGAAATCCTCTCGATGCAGATGCAGGCGCTGATGGCCGGCGTGCGCGCCGCCAGCGAGACGCAGAACGCGCCGGTGGCCGTCGAAGTGATGGTGCCGTTCGTGTCGACCGCCACCGAAGTCGCGTTTGTGCGCGAGCGGGTGATGCAGATCGCCACCAATTCGGGGCTGTTGCGCAGCGAGCGGGCCAAATTTTCCTTCGGCACCATGATCGAGCTGCCGCGCGCCTGCCTGCGGGCCGGCGATATCGCCCAATTGGTCGATTTCTTCTCCTTCGGCACCAATGATCTGACCCAGACCACTTTCGGCATTTCGCGCGACGATGCGCCGACCTTCCTCGCCGAATATCAGCGCAAGGGCGTTTATGAACGCGACCCCTTCGTCTCGATCGACGAGAAGGGGGTCGGGGAAATGATCGCCATCGCCATCCAGCGGGGCCGGGCGGCCAACCCCAATCTCAAGATCGGGATTTGCGGCGAACATGCCGGCGATCCGGCCTCGCTGAAATTCTTTGCCGGCTTGGGCGTCGACTATGTGAGTTGCGCACCCTATCGTGTGCCGGTGGCGCGGCTGGCGCTGGCGCAGGCTTCGGCTTAAACAACGACGTGACGATCCCTATATGCAGGGGACAGGCCGGAATTATATGCCGGCGCAATGGGATGGGGACGATACCGACGTGAAATTATTGCCGGTTCTAGCGCTGCTGCCACTGTTTGCCATGCCCTCAACCGCCGTGCTGGCCCAATCGGGCGTCGCCCAATGCACCGCTATCGCCACCGATGGCGAGCGGCTGGCCTGCTATGATGCGATCTTCCTGAGCGGCGATGGCGGGGCCAATGCGCTCAGCGTCTCGCTGCAATCCGAGCAACTGATTCCGGCGCGGCCCAGCGGGCGAGCCCCGGCCACCATGACCGTCTCCTGCGGCGATGATGGCGTGCTGCGGGTGGCGTTCAGCTTTGCCGGCAACACCATGTCGGCGCTGGGGCGCGATGCGGGCATTACCCTGCAATATGATCTGCAGGCCGGGCGCAGCCGCACGCTGCCGGTCAATCCCGAGAACACCGCCATCCTGCTCAACACCACGGCGGACGCGGCCACTTTCCTCGATGGCCTCAACGGCGCCACCAATCTCACGGTGCGGGTGACCCCGGTCAATTCACGCTCGCTGAGCGTGCGGTTCCGGGTCGATAGCTTCGTCGAGGAAGTCGCGCCCGTGGTTGCGGCGTGTAGTTAGCCGGGTCGTTCGCTAACCCAGTCCCAACCACGGTGTCACCCCGGGCTCGACCCGGGGCCCATCTCGAGATCTCAGGATGGGTCCCGGCTCAAGGCCGGGATGACATCGAGTGTGGAATGACATCGCGTGTTCCGCTAGACATCCCTGCGACAAATCCGCCAATCACAATCCTGCCCGAAGCTGGCCATGGTTAACCCATGGCCGTGCCGCAATGCCTGTTTACCGGCTGCTAACCCTAATCAGACATCATCACCTTTGTCGGCATTCTAGCGTCACTTTCGCCGATCAGTAGTTTTGTTGCGTAGCGTTGAGTAGCGTTTAATGGCTTCTTCCCACCGGTCGGTGCGTTCGCGCCCGGCCCGAGCGGTTCGCCGCCATCCCTTCACCAGGTTGCTGGCTGTCGGGATTTTTTGTGGTCTCGGTTATGCCGGGCTCACCAATGGCGCGTTTGGCCCTGCGGCCGAGCTTGGCGATGCTTTGCCGTCCGACGTCGATCTCGTAGCTGCCTCGATTTCCTATTCCGGCGCTGATCCGGTGATCACCGGCTCGGTCGATCATCTGTTCCAGACCGCCAGCTTTACCGGCCCCAACCGCGCCGCCAAGACCGACCGGCTGCGCCCCAAGGCTGACGTGCTGGCCATTTCACGCAGCTTTCAGGAAGTCCGCACCAGGCTCGCCGCCTTGCGTGGCGCCCCGCTCGATCCGACCGATCTGGGCCAGTCGCGACTGGCGGCCATTCCGGCGACGGGCGATGTGGAAATCGGGCCGCGCATGTCGGTGGCGTCCATCAACCCCTCGACGGCTGCGGCGCTTGACGCCATTGCCGGGATTGCCCCCACCGCAGCGGCGCTGCCGCTGCCGGCCATGGCTTCCGAACAGCTGGCTTATGCCAGGGCCAATAACCCGGTCACCGGGGGCTTTTCGACCGGCAGCGCCATGCAGGTGTCCGACAAGGAACTCTGGTGCCTGGCGACGGCGATCTATTTTGAAGCGCGCGGCGAGAGCTATCGCGGTCAGGTGGCGGTGGCGCAGGTCGTGCTCAACCGCGTCAAGGATCATCGCTATCCCAGCACCATCTGCGGCGTGGTGTTTCAGAACCAGGCCCAGCGCAATGCCTGCCAGTTCTCCTTTGCCTGCGACGGCATCCCCGAAACCATCAATGACCGCGAGTCCTGGGCGCAGGCCGAAGATATTGCGCAGCGCTTCACCGCCGGTTCGCTCTATCTGACCGAAGTGGCCGACGCGACGCATTACCATGCCACTTACGTGCGCCCAGCCTGGGCCCCGCGCATGACCAAGGTCACCCAGATCGGGCTGCACGTGTTCTACAAGTTCAAGAGCGGCTGGCTGTTCGGCTAGTTCCGGCTGGATTGGTAATAGGTGAAGGACCCGGCGACGCCGGTGCTGAAGCCTGACCAGGCGCCGTGGCTCCAGTAGCGGAAGAAATTCCGGTCCGGCTCGGCGCTTTGCACGCTGATGCCCGGATACTGGACGTGGCGGGAGAACATGGCGTCGGAGGAATAGGTGCCGGTATCGGTGGTGGTGATGGTCACATAGCTGACCTTGCCGGCTTCGACCTTTTTGACGCGCGCGGTGGCCAGCGGGTCGGTGGCCACCCAGTCCTCATAATCAACGAGATAGTCGCGCTCCTCGAAGCGCACCAGGCGCGAGGGGTCGACGCCATGGATGGCTGATTCATCGCCGAAGGCCTGCAGCACCACGCCGGGACCGACGGCGGCCAGGGCGGTGGCGCAGACGGCCCCCAAGGTCATGCCGAGCAATAGATGGCGATCTGGCAGATTCATGGCGGTCCGTCCCGAAATGAAGCGTATGGCGGCATTGTCTTAACCACTCAGAAACCATAATGGCCTGAACCGGGCAAAGTTAATTGCTTGTTAAGGTTAATGTCCCCAGCGCCGACGGCGACGGTCAGGCGGCAATGGCCTCGAAGGCGGCGATGAAGCGGTCATGGGCTTCGCGGGTCGGCCAGGGGCGGATCAGCCGGTCGAAGGCGTCGACATCGAAAGCCGGCAGGCTGGGGGCGCCGAAGAATTTGCGGGCCTCGGCTTCGGCGAAACCGGCCAGATGGATGGCCTCGAAAAACGCGGCTTCGCGGTCGGCTTTCTTGACCTGCTTGGCCAGGGTCGCGGGCATGCTGGCAGGCAGCGAAAAGCGCAGATAGATCGCCGAGAGCAGACGATTTTCCACGTCCTTGTAATTGCCGCCCATCGCCGCCTTGAACGGGGAGATGATGTCGCCCATCACATATTCGGGGGCGTCATGCAGCAGCGCCTGGGCCTGCGCCGCCGGCTCGCAATCGGGATTGTGGGCGCGGAACAGCTCGAGCACCAGCACCGAATGCTGGGCCACCGAAAACGGGTAATCCCCATGCGTCTGGCCATTCCAGCGGGCAACGCGGGCGAGGCCATGGGCGATGTCGGAGAGTTCGACATCCATCGGTGAAGGATCGAGAATATCGAGCCGGCGGCCAGACAACATGCGTTGCCAGGCGCGCGTGGAATTGCGTGTCATGGGATCCCAAATGCTAACGGACAGTCAGCGCCGAGAGTAGCCAAAGCACACGATTCGCTAAAACGTAATCGGCGGAAGGGGGCGTGTTCACTGACACTTTCGCCCCTAAAGCGACGTCATGTCTGTCTGAGACAATCGGCTCTTTTCCTCCCTCCCCCTTGAGGGGAGGGCCGGGGAGGGGGTGGCATCGTGGCTAACTGGACGACCCCCACCCTCAATCCCTCCCCTCAGGGGGGAGGGAGGCGCAGGAACCGATACGCCAAAGCTGACTAGGTGATCAGTCCTCAGCCGGGGTGGTCTCGCCGAAGGCGTAGCTGGCCCAGGCGGGCAGGGTGACGGTGACCGGTTTGCCGTCGACGGTGACGGCATCCAGATCGGTGAGGCGGTCGAGGCGGAGGATGGCGACGGCGCTGCCATCGACCACTTGCCCGATCGTGCCGGCGTCGCGGCTGCCGGCGGTAACGGCACTGCCGGCGGGGGCGGTGATGCCCGAGACGATGACCGGACGGCGGCGGGCGGTGCCGCGATGCTTCATCCGGCTGACCACTTCCTGGCCGACATAGCAGCCTTTGACGAAGTCGATGCCCTCGGTGATGTCGAGGCCCAGATCATGGGCGAAGGCGTCATTGGCGGGGAAGTCATTGCCCTGAACCGGGATGCCGGCGGCGATGCGGGCAGCCTGATAGGCGTGATCGTCCTGCATCCAGCTTGCGCTGGCCGCCACCGGGGCGATGACGCGCCAGCCGAGCTGGACTGGGCCAAGCCTGTCGGCGTGGCTGACCAGAGCGGGTTCGGCCGTGGTGGCGAAGCCGACGCGGTGGCTGTCGCGCAGATCGTCGATCACGGCCTGCGCGCGCAGGCGGTACATTTTCATCCGCTTGAAGAAATCATCGGCGACCGATTGGTGGACATCGACCCAGATGGCGTCCTCGGCCTGGCCGGCCAGCCCCTCGGCCAGGATCTTGCCCTGTGGCGAGAGCAGTGCCCAGGCGGCAGCGGTGCCGATTTCGTCGGCGGTGGGGATATGCCCGGTCACCACATCATTAAGCAGCTTGTGCGCATCGGGCCCGGAGAAACGGAACACGGCACGATCGGCGCGGAGATGGATGGTCATGATCTACTTGCTTCCCGGACGGAGCGTCCGCTAAACCGGCCTGAGAGATAGACAGGCGGGGACCAGACATGGCGCAGTACGACACTATTTTCAAGAACGCGACCCTGGTCAACCAGGACGGCGAGGGCTTGGCCGATATCGCGGTGCGTGACGGAAGGATCGTGGCGCTGGGCAATGTTGGCGACTCGGCGACTGAAATAGTGGACTGCACCGGGCTGCATATCCTGCCCGGCGTCATCGATACGCAGGTGCATTTCCGCGAGCCGGGGCTGACCCATAAGGAAGACCTGGAATCGGGCTCGCTGTCGGCAGTGATGGGCGGCGTGACCGGGGTGTTTGAAATGCCCAACACCAATCCGCTGACCACGACGCGCGAGACCTTCGAGGCCAAGATCGCCGCCGGCACCAACCGCATGCATTGCGACTTCGCCTTCTATATCGGCGGCACGCATGAGAATGTCGGCGAGCTGGCCGAACTGGAAAAGCTGCCGGGCTGCGCCGGCATCAAGGTGTTCATGGGCTCGTCCACCGGCTCGCTGCTGGTGGCGGATGATGATGGCGTGGAAGCCATTTTGCGGGCGATCTCACGCCGCGCCGCCTTCCACTCGGAAGATGAATTCATGCTCGAGGAGCGCAAGCATTTGCGGGTGCCGGGCGATCCGTCGAGCCATCCGGTGTGGCGCTCGCCCGAGGTGGCGCTCAATTGCACCAAGCGCCTGGTCGGGCTGGCCCACAAGACCGGCAAGCGCATCCATGTGCTGCATATCTCAACCGGCGAGGAAATCGCCTATCTGGCCGACCACAAGGATGTGGCGAGTGTCGAAGTGACGCCGCATCATCTGACGCTGGACGAGACGGCTTATACGAAACTGGGCACCTATGCGCAGATGAACCCGCCGGTGCGCGATGCCAAGCATCGCGCGGCGATCTGGGGCGGGGTGGCCAATGGCGTGGCCGACATTCTGGGCTCGGACCACGCGCCGCATACGCGCGAGGAAAAGGACCATCCCTATCCCGACAGCCATTCCGGCATGACCGGGGTGCAGACGCTGGTGCCGACCATGCTGGACCATGTGAATGCGGGGAAACTGAGCCTGGCTCGTTTCGTGGATATGACCAGCGCCGGGCCGAACCGGCTGTTCGGTATCGCCAATAAGGGGCGCATCGCGGTGGGTTATGACGCCGATCTGACCATCGTGGACATGAAGCGCCGCGAGACGATTACCAATGAGTGGGTGAAGTCGCGCGCCGGCTGGACGCCCTATGATGGGGTGACGGTGACCGGTTGGCCGGTGGGTACGGTGGTGCGCGGCCATCGGGTGATGTGGCAGGGGGAGCTGGTGACGCCGTCGGTGGGGCAGCCGATGCGGTTTCTCGAGGCGCTGGCGGAAGCGTAAGGCGCTTCCCTCTCCCCTGAGGCCGGTGGGTGTGACACCCCCACCCTTGATCCCTCCCCACAAGGGGGAGGGAGACGATGAACACTACCATCGCAACCTGCGCCTCCCTCCCCTTCGATGGGGAGGGAATGAGGGTGGGGTGGGGCCACGAGCATTGAAGCATAGGCGGGCGCAGCACCCCTCACCCTGACCTTCCGCTGAACGCGTCAGGTCTGTCCCTCTCCCACAAGGGGCGAGGGGAAGAAGGGGGTTACTGCAAGATGCGGTCTAGATTGTATTCGCCCGAGCGGATGCGGTCGGGGAGGAGGGCGATGAGGTCGGCGGTGGCTTCGTCGCCATGCATTTTGACGAAGGTGGCGAGCGCGGCAAACAGCGAGGCATGGGCCAAGGCGGCGCTCTGCACGCCATCATCTTCGGCATGATTCCACGCCTCGGCCAGATATTCGAGCGCCAGCTGCCGCTCGCCCTGATCACGGTCGAAGACGCCACGCCCGGAGGCGGGCTCAAACATGGTTTTGCTGGAAGTCATGAATCTGGAATTAGCACGCTGTTATTTGACAGGCGCGCAGGAAGTAACCCGAAGGTTAACGGCACGTAGGGGATTGTAGCGAGTGGCCCCCAGGCGGGCCTATTCGGCGAAGCGCGTATGGATGTCGCGGGCGGTGCGCTCGGCCTCATTCAGCAGGCGCGTCAGGGCTTCGCGCGCGGCGGGCGTGCAGGCGCGGTGCGAGCGCGAATAGGCGGTGTAGCCGACATTGAAGGCCCCGGCGAGGCGCTGGCGGCGGTCTTCGTCGGGCTCATCGAGCGTGATCAGCTCGGCCATCTGGGCGCGCCAATCCTCGGTGCCGGCGGCGCAGAGCGGTTGCAGGAAATACAGGCTCCCCATGATCTCGGCCAGCCGCTCCATCCGCCGCTGATAGGGCGGATCGATGGCCAGGCTCGGCCCGGCAGTCAGGACGAAGAGCAGGGCGAGGAGGGCAGGACGAAACAGGGTCAAGATGGCGGTCCGCAGCGTGGTGCCTGTTCTTATCAGTTTTGCGCCAGAACTGCGAAGGCCTTCGCCAAGACGTCATCGAGCCGCGTGGTGGTGCGCAGGGCAATCAGCGCGACGGGGTCCATCCACATATGGTCGGCCACCTCATCGGAGGCGCGGACCTGGCCGGTGAAATCGCCGGTGGCAAACACCGCGAGGCGAAAAGTGCTGTCACGGCCCAGGGCCTGCACCATCACCGGGCGCGGATTGCGAATGACCAGCCCCACCTCCTCGGAGATTTCGCGGATGGCGCATTGCTCGATGGTTTCACCGGGCTCGAGGCGGCCGCCGGGCAGGGTCCACAGATTCTGGTAGGGCGCATAGGCGCGCTTGATCAGCAGGACCTTGCCGTCCCGAACGATGGCCACGCTGGCCGCATTTGGAGTTTCATCAGTCACTTGGGACTCATTTGCGATTCGATCCCGCAGAGACTACCTCTACTGCACTGATTCAGGAGGCAGGACCATGTGCGGACGCTATGCTTCAACGCTTCCCCCCGAAATGATGGCGGAATTGTTTAAGCTGCTCGGCTCGGTGCCGGTGGTGCCGCGTTATAATATCGCGCCGACCCAGCCGATTACCGCGATCTGGGAAGCTCATGGCCGGCGCGAAGGCCATTTTGCCCGCTGGGGGCTGGTGCCCGGCTGGGTGAAGGATCCGCGCGAATTTTCGCTGCTGGTCAATGCCCGCGCCGAATCGATGGCCAACAAGCCGGCGTTTCGCGATACGCTCAAGCATGGCCGCTGCATCGTCCCGGCCAGTGGCTATTACGAGTGGCACACCAATCCCGATAAATCCAAGCAGCCCTATTACATCACCATGGAAGACGACCGGCCGATGGCGCTGGCCGGGCTTTACGCCAGCTGGATGGGGCCGAATGGCGAGGAAATCGACAGCGTGGCGACGATCACTGTGCCGGCCAATCAGCAATTATCGGAAATCCATCACCGCATGCCGGTGATTTTGGATGGTGCGGCGATTGATGACTGGCTCAATGTGCGCGAAATCCGGGCCGCCGACGCCCAGCAACTGGCGCTGCCGCTGGCTGATGGAGCGCTGAAATTTCATCCGGTGTCGACGCGGGTGAATTCGGCCCGGGAAGATGATCCCGGGCTGATCGAGCCGGCGACGCTGGAGAAGCCGGCGCCGAAAAAGGCGACGCGGCAGCTGAGCTTGTTTTGAGGGACTGAACTCTCAGTCGACACCCTCCCCCTTGCGGGGAGGGATCAAGGGTGGGGGTGTTTAGCCACGATCATTGGGGCTCCCGCCCCCCTCCCGGCTCGATGACGGACTTAGCGAAGGGCTAAGTCCTATCTCGCTCTCCCTCCCCGCAAGGGGGAGGGTGAGGCCGGTGGTTGGGAGAGGCGGTAATTGCCCTACATGATCTCGAAATAGCCCAGCGCGTCGCCGATGGCGTCTTCTTCGTAGCCGAGATGGGACAGCAGCACGCGTTCCAGCGCCTCATAGACGGTGCGGGCGGCGATGAAATTGTCGGGGCCAGGTTCGCGCGCCAAAGCATTCAGCGCGTCGACCAGCCGGACCAGCAATTCATGCACCACGACGTGTTCGGCCTGCAGGCGTTCGGCGATTTTGCGGAAGGCGTCGCCCTTTTGTGCGAGCACCGGGAACAGGTGGTGATCCTCGATGGAATGGTGGGTGTTGACCACCTGGCAATACTGGCCGCAGAGGTTTCCGAAGCGTCGGTAATTGGCGATCATCGCCAGATCGCCGGTTTCGGCGGCGACTTCGGCGGGCGTGACCGTGCCGGCATTGGCGCGTTCGATCAGCGCGCTAAGGGTTTTCATATTGTGGCGCAGATGGTCGTGAATCTGCTTGAGGTGCAGGCCGGGGCCACGCTGGGCGTCGGTCAGACCTTCAAGTTTTTGCACCGGGGGACGCGTGGCGTCGTCGAGAAAAGCAATGTTGAGCAGCATGGCGCATAGATGGCGGTGGTGAGGGCCGGGTGCAAGACGGCACATGGTTGTGACTGTGGGACGGCCAACTAGCCCAGCATCTTGCCCGGGTTGAGGATGCCCTGGGGGTCGAGCGCGGCCTTGATGGCGCGCATCATGTCCAGCGCCACCGGGTCTTTCACCTGCTTGAGCAAGTCGACCTTGAGCTGGCCGATGCCGTGTTCGGCGGAGACGGAACCGCCGAGTTTCAGCACGATCTCGTAGATGGCCTCATGCAGTTTTTCGTCGGAGGCGGCCATGAAGGCCTTGGCGTCGGCGCCGATGGGCTGGCTGAAATTGAAGTGGATATTTCCGTCGCCCATATGGCCGAACGGCACCGGGCGGATGCCGGGCACCAGGCGCATAGCGGCGGCGCTACCTTCGGCGATCAGCTGTGGTACGGCGGCGATAGGCACCGAGACGTCATGCTTGATGGAAGCGCCTTCCTTGGACTGGACTTCGCTCATCTGTTCGCGAAATGCCCACATGCGGTTGCGCTCTGCCAGCGAGGCGGCGAACACGGCATTGTCGAGCAGGCCCTGCTCAAAAGCGGCTTCGATGGCGGCTTGCAGCGTGCCGGGCTGACCGCCCGCCATGCGCGAGACTTCGATCAGCGCATACCAGGGGGAGGGGCCGGCGCTGGGGTCGCGGTCGAGCATGCCGTGGCGCAACTGCATCTCGAGACCCAGCTCCGGGACGATCTCGAAGGCATTGAGGCGGCTGCCGATGCGGGCGCGCAGCAGCTGGAACAGGGTGAGTGCCGCCTCGGGGCCGGTGATGTTGACCAGCGCTGTCTCATACTCCTCCGGCTTGGCGAAGATTTTGAGGGTGGCGGCGGTGATTATGCCCAGCGTGCCCTCGGCCCCGACCAGCAGATCCTTGAGATCGTAGCCGGTATTGTCTTTTTTGAGCGAATTGAGGCCCTGATACAGCCGCCCATCGGCCAGCACCGCCTCGACGCCCATGGTGAGCTCGCGGGCATTACCATAGGCCAGCACATTGACCCCGCCGGCATTGGACGACAACACGCCGCCAATGCGCGCAGACCCCTGCGAGGCCAGCCAGAGCGGGAAAATGCACCCTTCGGCTTCGGCCGCCGCGTGGGCATGTTCGAGGATGACGCCGGCTTCGGCGGTCATGGTGCCGGCGGCGACATCGATGGTGCGGATGCGATTTAGCTTGGACAGGCTGACGATCACTTCGTCGCCGCGCAAGGGCACCTGCGCCCCGACCAGCCCGGTATTGCCGCCCTGGGGGATGAGGCCAACGCCATGTTCGGCAGCCCAGCGGACGATGGTCTGCACCTGTTCCACACTGGCCGGCAGGGCGATGGCGGCGGCTTTCTGGTGGAAGCGCTTGCGCGGCTCCTCGAGATAGGCGCCCATCTGCCCGAGCTCGCCGATCACGGCATTGCTCCCCAAGAGCGCGGTGAGCTGGGTAACGATCTCGGCGGCGGAAACTGTCATGGAAAAACCGGAGTTTGGCGGGCTATTGCGGGCGGCGAACTTGCCCCAACGGGCCGCCATGTGCCACAACCGGCGCAACGACTCCAGCAAGGGATAACACAACAATGGCCACTGGATTGATGGCAGGCAAGCGCGGCTTGATCATGGGCCTCGCCAACAACCGCTCGATCGCCTGGGGCATCGCCAAGGCGCTGCATGCGCAGGGCGCGGAAATGTGCTTCTCCTATCAGGGCGAAGCGCTGAAGCGCCGCGTCGAGCCGCTGGCCGCCGAAGTCGGCTCGGATTTCCTCGTCGAATGCGACGTGACCGACGACGCGGCGATGGACGAGACCTTCCGCCAGATCAAGGACAAGTGGGGCGAACTCGATTTCGTCGTCCACGCCATCGGCTTTTCCGACAAGAACGAGCTGGAAGGCCGCTATATCGACACCAGCGCCGCCAACTTCGCCATGACCATGAATATCTCGGTCTATTCCTTCACCGCCGTCGCCAAGCGCGCCGAAGCGTTGATGAAGCCGGGCGGGGCGCTGCTGACGCTGACCTATTATGGCGCGGTGAAGTATGTGCCGAACTACAACGTGATGGGCGTGGCCAAGGCAGCGCTTGAGGCCTCGGTGCGCTATCTCGCCGTCGACATGGGCAAGAATGGCATTCGCGTCAACGCCATCTCGGCCGGCGCCATCAAGACCCTCGCCGCCTCGGGCATTTCGGGCTTGCGCGACATGCTGCACTGGCAGGAAGCCAATTCGGCCATGCGCAAGAACGTCTCGACCGACGATGTCGGTGGCTCGGCGCTGTATCTGCTGAGCGACCTGGCCAGCGGCGTCACCGGCGAAATCCACTATGTCGACGCCGGCTTTAATGTCGTCGGCATGAAGCTGCTGGACAATGTCGAGCCTGCAGCCAACGAATAGGCCCTCTCTTTCGATAGGACGCGTCGGCAGCGGCGCGGGAATGTGCAATGACAGCCCTGGTCTGGCCGGAAATCTACTTCATCCGGCATGGTGAAACGCCCTGGAATGCCGAACGCCGCTATCAGGGGCGCAAGGATATTCCGCTCAACGACAAGGGCCGTGGCCAGGCCAGCCAGAACGGGGTGGCCCTGGCCGCCCTGTTCGCCGAACGCGGGCTCGACCCCAATGCGTTCGAATGGCACGCTTCGCCGCTGGGGCGGACGCGCGAGACCATGGACCGGGTGCGCGCCGGCTTCACCACCCATCTCCCCGATGTTCAGTATGACGTGCGGCTGATGGAGATTTCCTTCGGCGTGCTGGAAGGCGAATTGTTCGAGCAATTGCCGGCCAATATGGCCATCGCGCCGGGCGAGCGCACCGCCGACTATTGGGACTATCGTCCCCAGGACGGCGAGAACTACCGCGACGTGGAAGCTCGGCTGGCCGAATTTGCCGCCGTGCTCAAGGGCCCGTCGGTGGTGGTGGCCCATGGCGGCATCGCCCGCACATTGCGTGTGCTGATCGAACATGCGCCGATCCTCGACGTGATCAACTGGGCCCCGCCGCAGGACGCGATCATGCATTTTACCCCGGGGAAGATGGAATTGCTGCGGGGGTAGGGGGCGGTCGCTGCGCACCCAGCTTGTGAGGGGCGGCCATCGGGCCTATATTTGGGCATCTGCCTGATGGAGGCGCCCAGTGAACGAGATCAAGCCAGTAATGTCGGCAATTGCGCGGCTGGAGCGTACGGACGATGGTGCGCAGATCGTTGTCTTGCCGCCAGGTTTCGAGTTGCCCTTGGGCGAAGTGAATATCCGCCGCGATGGAGACAGACTCATCGTCGAGCCAAGGAAGTCGTTGCTTGAGGCTCTCGATGAGATGGAGCCCCTCACCATAGAGGAGTGGCCTGACATCACCGATGACGATCTTCCGCCATTGCGAGATGTAATCCTTTGAGCCTGATAAAGGCCATGCTTGATACCAATATCGTCTCGGACCTGATCCGCAGCCCGCAGGAAGGCAAAGCGCGCACCCGGCTGGTGGGCTATGGAGTCGACCGGGCTTGCATCAGTATCATCACATCTGCGGAAATTCAGTTTGGCTTTGCCAAGAGACCTTCGTCGCGCCTTGAGCGCAATCTTGAATTGCTGCTCGGCAGCCTGACTATTCTCCCATTCGGGGGACCGGCGGATTACCACTATGGGCGGCTTCGAGCCGGGCTGGAACGCGCGGGGGACGCCGATTGGATCGCACGATCTGCTGATCGCCGCACACGCGCTTTCGCTCGACCTGACCCTCATCACTGCCAATGTCCGCGAGTTCGCCCGGGTGCCAAATCTGCGGGTGGAGAACTGGCTCGATTGACCTGCCGGGCTGCGCTGCCTAGAAAGCGGCCAACCATGAGGCCGCGCCATGTCTTTCAATAGTTTCGGACATTTGTTTCGTTTCACCACCTGGGGCGAGAGCCATGGGCCGGCGATTGGCGTGGTGGTGGATGGCTGCCCGCCGGGGCTGGTGCTGACGCCCGAACTGATCCAGCGCGATCTGGAACGCCGCAAGCCGGGGCAGTCGAAATATACTACCCAGCGCCGCGAGGCCGATGAGGTGAAGATTCTGTCGGGCGTGTTCGAGGATGAGCGCACCGATGGGCCGCGCACCACCGGCACGCCGATTTCGCTGCTGATCGAGAATACCGATCAGCGCTCCAAGGATTATGCCGAAATCCGCGACAAATATCGGCCCGGCCACGCCGACTACACCTATGACCAGAAATATGGCATCCGCGATTATCGCGGTGGCGGCCGCACCTCGGCGCGCGAAACCGCAGCGCGGGTGGCGGCAGGTGCGGTGGCGCGGCAGGTGCTGGCCGGCGTGACCATTCGCGCCAGCCTGGTGCAGGTGGGGCCGCACAAGATCGACTACGACAATTTCGACTGGGATCAGGTCGACCAGAACCCGTTTTTCTGTGCCGACGCGACGGCGGCCGCGGTGTGGGCGGACTATCTCGACGGCATCCGCAAGACCGGCAATTCGGTCGGTGCGGTGATCGAGGTGGTGGCCGAGGGTGTGTCGGCAGGCTGGGGCGCGCCGGTCTATGGCAAGTTGAGCGCCGATCTCGCTTCGGCGATGATGAGCATCAATGCCGTGAAGGCGGTGGAAATCGGGGCGGGGTTTGAGGCGGCGAGCCTGACCGGCGTCGACAATGCCGATCAGATGCGGGCTGGGGCCGAGCGGCCCTATTTCCTGTCCAACCATGCCGGCGGCATTCTGGGCGGGATTTCCAATGGCGATCCGGTGGTGTGCCGCTTTGCGGTGAAGCCGACCTCATCGATCCTGACGCCGCGCCAGACGGTGACCACGACCAATGAGGACGTCGATATCATCACCAAGGGGCGGCATGACCCCTGTGTCGGCATCCGGGCGGTGCCGGTGGGCGAGGCGATGATGGCGCTGGTGCTGGCGGATCACGCGCTGCGCCATCGCGGCCAGACCGGGCGCGAGGGCGCAGTGGGGTTTGCGCGGAACTGAGGGGGCGGCCCCCCTCCTAACCTCCCCCTGGTAGGGGGAGGAACTGCGCGGTGATTGGGGTGAGGCCAGAGCCGCTTAGCGCTTGCGGACGAATTCGGTGCGCAGCACCAGGCCCTTGATGGCGTCGTAGCGGCAGTCGATCTCTTCGGGATTATCGGTCAGGCGGATCGAGCGGATCACGGTGCCCTGCTTGAGGGTCTGGCCGGCGCCTTTGACCTTGAGATCCTTGATCAGCACCACGGAATCGCCATCGACCAGCACGGTGCCGGAGGCGTCGACGACGGTCGGGCCCGCTGCGGCCTCGGCTGCGACTTCTGAAGCAGGGCGCCACTCGCCGGTCTGTTCGTCATAGACATAGTCATCATTGGCGTCAGCCATGGTCGGGTCCGATCATGTTAGGGGGAGCGTTGTCCTGCCCTAACCCATGCGACCGGCAAACACAAATTGGGGTCAGGCCGCGCCGCGCCCGAACACCAGCACGGTCTCCACATTGCCGTCGCCCCCGGCGATGGGGGAGGTGATGGAGTGCTGATGGGCAAAGCCCTGTTCGGCGACGAAGGCGATGACTTCCTCGAGTGCGGCCTCGATGGCTTCGGCGCTGGTGACGATGCCGCCCTTGCCGACATTGCGGCGACCGACTTCAAATTGCGGCTTGAACAGGATGATCGCCGAGGCGACAGGGCTGCACAGCGCCAGCGGCGCGGCGAGCACCTTGGTGACCGAGACAAAGCTCACATCCGAGACCAGCAGATTGATCGGCTCGGGGATCATTTCGGCGGTCAGGTCGCGGGCGTTGACGCCTTCCATGCTGACGACGCGGTCGCTGCCCTTGAGGCGCGGATGCAATTGGTCGTGGCCAACATCGACGGCATAGATGCGGCGCGCGCCGCGTTCCATCAGCACCTGGGTGAAGCCGCCGGTGGAACTGCCGACATCGAGGCAGATGAGGCCGGTGGCGTCGATATTGGCGATCTCCAGCCCGGCCACCAGCTTGAGGGCGGAGCGCGAGACGTAATTGGCGGCGGGATCGTCAATCGCCAGTCTGTCGTCGCGGCCCACCATCTGGTTCTGCTTGACGGCGGTGACGCCGTTAATGGTGATGGTGCCACGCAGAATGGCGTCGCGGGCGCGGGCCCGGCTGGGCACCAGGCCACGCTGTTCGAGCGCCAGATCGAGGCGGATGCGTTCGCTCATTTGTTGACCAGACGTTTGACCTTGGCCAGCGCCACGTCCTGGGATTCCTCATAGGACACGGTGCCCACAAAGGTCCCGTCGGCGCCGATAAGGAAGGTGAGGGCGGTGTGATCGACCAGATAATACGGGTCGTCTGCGGCAAAGCCGTCGGCTCGCTGGCCGACGACGCCAAAGGCCGCCTTGACGGCCGTGGTCTGCGCTTCGTCGCCGACGAGGCCGATGATCGAGGAATCAAAGCCTTCGACATAGCCCTTGATTGCTTCCAGCGTGTCGCGGGCCGGATCGACGGTGACGAAGATGATGCGCAACTGTTCGGGCGTCAGGCCCAGCTGTTCACGCCAGGCGGTGGTTTCGGCCAGCGTGGTGGGGCAGACATCGGGGCAGTGGGTATAGCCGAAGAAGACCAGGCTCGGCGCGCCGCGCAGATCGTTCTGGGTGAAATTGCCGCCCGCCGTGGAGGCGAGGGTGAATTCCTGGCCGGTGACGCCGAGCGGCCGCTTGGGCGGCTGGAATACATAGAGCGCAGTGGCGCCGATCGCCACGACGGCGACCAGCACCCACAGCACGATGCGAAAATTGCGGATGGATTTGCTGGTGGTCATGACCGGTTTCAGGCGTCCAGCGGCTCGGTGCCGGTGGGCTTGCCGTCGCGCG
The DNA here is from genome assembly GCF_054489345.1 of Devosia sp. A369. NCBI lineage: Bacteria > Pseudomonadati > Pseudomonadota > Alphaproteobacteria > Hyphomicrobiales > Devosiaceae > Devosia > Devosia sp. A369. The sequence continues at coordinate 340,900 of NZ_JBTMWV010000002.1, forward strand.
ACAGGGTGATTTTTTCGATGCGGGCTTCGGCGGTGCGCAGCAGGGCTTCGCAGTGGGCCTTGAGGGCTTCGCCGCGCTCATAGATGGCGATGGATTCGGCCAGCGGCGCGCGCCCGGATTCGAGCTTGCCGACGATTTCTTCCAGCTGGGCCAGAGCGGCCTCGAAACTCAGCGTCTTGACGTCGTCATTCTCGGGCATGGTACTTAATCCTAGTCTTCGAGACGCCCAGTGGCGCCGTCCAGCAGCATGGCGACATGGTGCGAAACGCCCCCGGCCAGGCCCTTGAGGTCATACCCACCTTCGAGCAGCGACACAATGCGGTTGCCGCAGCGGCGCTCGGCCACATCCATCAACTTTCCGGTGAGCCAGCCGAAGTCGCTCGACTGCCAATTGAGCTGGGCCAGCGGATCGCGCTGATGCGCGTCAAAGCCGGCCGAGAGCAGGATCAGATCGGGGGAGAAATCGACCAGCGCCGGAATGATGCGGGTCAGATAAGCGTCGCGCATGGCTTCGCCGTCGCTGCCGGTATCGAGGGGAATATTGACGATATTGCCGACGCCGACCTCCTCGGGCCGGCCGGTGCCGGGAAACAGCGGCATCTGGTGGCTGGAGGCGTAGAACACACTGGGATCGTCTTTGAAGATATCCTGCGTGCCATTGCCGTGATGCACGTCGAAATCGATTATGGCGACGCGCTCGGCGCCATATTTACGCTGCGCCTCGCGGGCGGTGATAGCCACGGTGTTGATCAGGCAAAAGCCCATCGGCGTGGCGATTTCGGCGTGGTGGCCGGGCGGGCGAATGGCGCAGAAGGCATTGTCGACTTCGCCCAGCAGCACCGCATCCAGCGCTGCCAGCGCGCCGCCCAGCCCGGTGGCAATGGCCGCCAGCGAGGTGCCGGAAATGAAGGTGTCGCTATCGAGCTGGCCGATGCCTTCGGCGGGACGACTGTCGCGCAGGCGGGCCAGATAGCGGCTGTCATGCACCAGCTCGGCCAGCATCAGATCGCCACTGGGGGCGTCGCGGCGCAGCAATTTGTCGAAGCGCGACCGGGCGAGCGCGTCCTCGACGGCGCTGATGCGGTCGGCGCGCTCGGGATGACCCTGCGGCGTCACATGATCGGCAAAGTTCGGCTGGCTGACGAGCAGCGTGGTCACATGCGTCTCCGGTTGATTCGTCGCTTCGTCTTGACGCGCCGGGGTCCGGTTGTCAAACAACGCGGATGACCGAGCCCGTTATCACCGACCCCGCGACCATTGAGGAAGCCGCCGCCCTGTTGCGCGCCGGCCAGCTCTGCGCCTTTCCCACCGAGACCGTTTATGGCCTCGGCGCCGACGCCACCAATGCCGATGCGGTGCTGTCGATTTACGAGACCAAGGGCCGGCCGCGGCTCAATCCGCTGATCATCCATTGCGCTGATCTGGCGATGGCCCGGAATTTTGCCGAATTCTCGCCGCTGGCGCTGCAGGTGGCGACTCTGTGGCCGGGGAGCCTGTCATTGGTGCTGCCGGCACGGCCGGGCAATGGGCTGGCCGATGTGGCGACGGCCGGGCTCGATAGCGTGGCGATCCGGATTCCCGATCATCCGCTGGCCTTGGCGCTGATTGCGGCCGTCGGTCGGCCACTGGCCGCGCCCTCGGCCAATCCATCGGGGCGGCTGTCGCCGACTACGGCGGCGCAGGTACGGCGCGGCTTTGGCGGGCGCGTGCCGGTGCTGGATGGCGGGCCGTGCCGGGCCGGAGTGGAATCGACGATTTTGCGGATCGAGGGCGAGCGGCTGGTGCAATTGCGCGCCGGGGCGGTGGCGCGGAGCGAGATCGAGCAGCGGCTGGGGGTGACGGTGGCGGTAGCGGCGAAAAACGCGGCGGTGGCGGCGCCGGGGATGCTGGCGAGCCATTATGCGCCCAATGCGCAGATGCGGCTCAATGCCGAGCCGAGGGATGGCGAAGCGTTTCTGGCGTTTGGAGCCGCGCCGGACTTTGCCGGGACGATGCGAAACCTGTCAGCGGGCGGCGATCTGCGCGAGGCGGCGCGGAATTTGTTCTCGATGCTGCATGAGCTGGATGCGACGGGGGCAGGGGTGATCGCGGTGGCGCCGATTCCGGAGATGGGGCTGGGCGAGGCGATCAATGACCGGCTGACGCGGGCGGCGGCACCGCGGGAGTAGAACGCGGCTTGGGGCCCCACCCCCTCCTAGCCTCCCCCTTCAAGGGGGAGGTATCAGATCGAGCTTGGGGCACGAACTCAGGTCAACCACAGGTCACACCTCCCCCATGATGGGGGAGGTTGGGAGGGGGTGACCTGCCGGGCTTGGGACTAGTCCCGAACCTTATACGGCTTCTGGTCGCGCATGAATCTTGCCAGGGCTTCGAGGTCCGGGTCGCCGCCGGGGGGCAGGACGACCCGCAGATTCACGTAGAGATCGCCGTCGCCATAGAGGCCCTTGCCTTTGAGACGGAGCGCCTTGCTGGTGTCGACGCCGGGCGGCAGGTTGAGTTCGACGGAGCCGTCGAGCGTCGCTACCCGCACCTTGGCGCCGAGTACCGCCTCGTAGAGGGTCAGCGCGGCGTCGGTGCGCAGATCGGCGCCGTCGCGGCGGAACTGCTTGGATTTTTCGAAGCGCACGGTGACCAGCGCGTCGCCGGGTTCGCCCAGGCCAGGCGAGCCCTGGCCCTTGAGGCGGATCTGCTGACCCTCCTCGACCTTTTCGGGCAGCTTGACCGACAGCACCTTGCCGGTGGGCATGCGCACCGGGATCGAATTACCCTTATGGGCGTCTTCCAGCGAGATGGTGGCGTTGACCACGATATCTTCGCCCTTGAGGCTGCGACCACCGCCACCGGTGCCAGCGCTGGCGGTTCCGGCAAACGGGTCCCATTGCGCACCGGCGCCCGGGCCACGACCGCCCATGCCGCCGCGCGGCTGGCCGCCAAAGCCGCTCATGAATTCCTTGAGGATGTCCTCGGCCGAGAAGCCACCGGCCGCGCCACCAGCCCCGCTCCGCGCGCCGCGCTGGCCGGGACTGAAGCCGGCAAATTTGGGATTGCCGTCGCCATCAATCTCGCCGCGGTCGAACTGGCCGCGTTTGTCGGCGTCGCTCAACAGCTCATAGGCATTGTTCGCCTCGGCAAATTTGCCGTGCGCCGATGGATTGTCTGGGTTCTGGTCGGGGTGATACTTCTTGGCCAGCTTGCGATAGGCGGACTTGATGTCCTTTTCGCTCGCCGATCTTGGCACCCCAAGCACGGTATAGGGATCGCGCATCTGGTCCATTCAATGAGTCGGGCGTTGCTTGCCCCAAGGTTCACGTTCTATATGGCGACGGCCCCCCGCCTTGTCCAGTTTCCCGCGACGAAGGGATGATAAGTCTATGCTGCAAACGCTGACCGAACGCCTGTTTGACGACAGCGACCGCACCGATCTCGACCCGTTTGCGGTGTTCGAAGAGTGGTTTACGCTGGCCAAGGAGGCCGAGCCCAACGATCCCCACGCCATGGCGGTTGCCAGCGTCGATGCCGACGGCCTGCCCGATGTGCGCATGGTGCTGCTTAACGCGCACGACGCCAGAGGGTTCTGTTTTTTCACCAATTTCGACAGCGACAAGGGCCACCAGCTGTTGGCCCAGCCCAAGGCGGCGCTGGTGATGCACTGGAAATCGCTGCGCCGGCAGGTCCGGGTGCGCGGGCCGGTGGAAGTGGTGGCGCCGGCAGAGGCCGACGCCTATTTCGCCAGCCGCCCCAAGGGTAGCCAGATCGCGTCGTCGGCATCCGATCAGTCGCGGGTGCTGGAGAACAAGATGATCCTGCTCGACCGCGTGACAGAAATGGCCACCAGGATCGACGATGGACCAGTGACGCGGCCGCCGCATTGGTCGGGCTTTCGCATCGTGCCGAGCAGCATTGAATTCTGGAAAGACGGCGAGTTCCGGCTGCATGACCGGGTGCGGTTTACCCGCGATGGTGCGGGTTGGGCGAGTTCGCGGCTTTATCCGTAGGAATGCGGATAAAGTCTATCAGTCTGCCACCCTCCCCCTCTGCGGGGAGGGAGGCGAGATAGGACTTAGCCCTTCGCTAAGTCCGTGATCGAGCCGGGAGGGGGTGCGAGAGCCCCGATATCGCGGCTAATCTACCCCCACCCTTGATCCCTCCCCGCAAGGGGGAGGGTGTCGACTGTGGGTTCAGTGCGTTCTCCAATCCAGAACCCAAAAAATCTTCAAACTCAGGCAAGACCTTGTCGCTAGTCTTGGGGCGCAGGTTAAGGGGCGGCGTTGCGCATACTGATCCGGACATCGAAATGGGCGATTTGGGCGCGGCGGCTGGGTAGCGTCGCGGTGCCGCTCGTCATCATTTCGGTGTTGCTGCATCGCTTCCGGCTGATCACCAGCGATGTGTTCCTGGTGGTTGCGCTGGTGGCCGGTGCGGTGGCGCTGCTGGCCGTGCTGACGGCGCTGGTGGCGCTGGGGCGGCTATGGCAGACCGGGGATCGGGGCTGGGGCCTGGGGTTTGCCGGGCTGTTCCTCGGCGCGCTCTGCCTGTTGCCCTATGGCTGGTATGGCAATCTGCTGCTGCGCTATCCGGCGGTGACCGATATCGCCACCACCCAGCGGGGGCAACTGCCGCTAGTCTTCGAGCCGGGTACGGCGGCGATGCCGCCGCCCAAGCTGCTGGCACCGGCCGAGATGGCCACGATTTTTCCCAATGTGGAAACCCGCGATTATCCGCTGGGGCTGACGCAGACTTTCGCGCTGGTGCAGGCGCTGGTGGCTGAGCAGGGTTGGGACATAAGGCGGCTGCGCGAACCGGCGGCAGGCTTGGCCGCCGGCCAGCTCAACGCCCAGATCGTCACGCTGCCGGGCTGGCGCGAGGAGGTGGTGATTCGCGTGACCGGAGGGCCGGACGAGGCCGTGGTCGATATGCGCTCGGCCTCGCTCAATGCGCTGCATGATTTTGGCTCTAACGGCCAACGCATCGAGGCCTTCATGATCGCGCTGGACGACGCAGTGACCACGCTGCTGCGCGACAACCCCAATGCCAATGCGCCGGTTGAAGCCGACGTCGAAGCGATCCCGGTGGTGCCGGTCGAGTAGCGCGGCGGCGTTCTCCCGTCAGACGCTGGCTATGCTGGTGCCCAACAGGCTGCGCCTGACCCGCAGCTGCCCCAATCCCTCCAGATATTCGACATGGGCGGTGATGGTCATGCCGGCGGCGCGGCGCACCGGCAGCGGCTGAGCCGGATAGATGGTCGCGACAATGGCCGGCACAGTGCGAGCACCGGCGTGGACGGCCGCGAGCACCTGCTGGTTGCGCAACTGGCGATGGGCGCGCAGGGCGGTGGCGTAGGTCGGGCCATCGGCGATGGGGCCGCCATGGGCCGGGACATAGCGGTGGCAGGGCAGGGCGATCACCTTGTCGAGCGAGGCGAAGTAATCCGCCATCGAGCCATCGGGCACCGAGACCAGCGTCGAATTCCAGCCCATGACATGATCGCCGCTGAGCAGGATATCGCCGGCGCTGAAGGCCAGATGATTGGCGCAATGGCCGGGTGTGGTGTGGACAGTGATGGCGAGGTCGCCGGCGGTGATGGTTTCGCCATCGACAAGGATGCGGTCCGGCACCAGATCCCAGTCGCAGGAATTGCGGATCGGGTTGCGCTCGAATCGGCGCAGCGGGCGCGACAGGCGATGCTGGCCGCCAAACCACAGCGGCGCGTCCAACGCGCGCGCCATCTGCGCCGCGGCGGCGCTGTGGTCTTTGTGGGTATGCGAAAGAACTATCGCGTCAACGGGCCGTCCGGCGATGGCGCGGGTGAGCGCGGCCCAATGGGTTGGATCAATCGGCCCCGGATCGACCAGCGCAAGCCGTTCATGGCCCAGCAAAAAGCTGTTGGTGCCAGTGAACGTATAGGCGCTGGCATTGGGCGCGGTGACGCGGGTTATGCCGGGCGCCACGGGGACCGCGTGACCGGTTTGAGGGTCAAAGTCGCGGTCGAACGACAGGGCTTGGGTGGGGGACGCCATTGCGCTCACTTTATCGACAGACTAAAGAGATTATAGTTTTTGAACGACAGGCGGCCTGGGAGAGGACGCCGGTTCACATGAAGCATGGAAGGTATGAAATGGCTGTGACTTTGACCACGCCCAACACGCTGCTCGGCGCGTTCCAGCCCAAGGGCGATGCCGCTAAGCTGGCGTCCAATATCGCAACCGTCGTGCTCGGCACGCTGCTCATCACCCTCTGCGCCAAGATCAACGTGCCGGTGTGGCCGGTGCCGGTGACGCTGCAGGGCTTTGCCATCGCTGGCCTTGCCGCCGCGTTCGGCCTGCGCATCGGCGTTGCCACCGTGGCGCTTTATCTGCTGGAAGGCGCGATGGGCCTGCCCGTCTTCGCCACCGGCGGGGGCCTCGTCTATCTCGTCGGCCCGACCGGCGGTTTCCTGCTCGGCTTCCTCGCCATGGCTGCCATCATTGGCTACGCCGCGGACAAGGGCGCTTCGGGCAAGCCGCTGACTCTGTTTGCGGCCATGCTGGTTGCCGACGCCGTGCTGCTGGTGCTGGGCTTTGCCTGGCTGCTGGTGCTCTCGGGCAATGCCGGCTGGATCGATCAGAACAATGTGGTTGCTTCGGCCTTCGCCGGCGCTATCCAGCCCTTTATCGTCTGGGACGTGCTCAAGATGGCCTTGGCCGCGCTGACCGTGACCGGCGCCTGGAGCCTGTTCGCCAAGCGCTAAGCCGCCGCGACAGCATTTTTGAAAAGGCCGGCCTTGCGCCGGCCTTTTTGTTTTTAGCGGGGGCGTCGGACTAACGCTCAGCCGACAGCCGGCGAACCACCAGCTCGAGGGCGCGCGCAAAACAGGCTTGCTGCTCCGGCGCCAATTCGGTCAGGGCCGCCTCGACCGCCTGGGTGGGGTCATGCTCCAGCATGGTGAGGCCGGCGGGGGTGAGCTCGAGCAGCCGGGCGCGGCCCTTGGGCTGTTCGGCGGCCTGATGCAGGAAGCCCTTCGCCACCAGCGTGCGCACCGTGCGGCTCACCGGGCCGTTGCCCAGCCCCTGAAAGCGGGCCAGCGCGCTGGCGGTGCGCATATGCTCGGGGGCGCGGGAGAAATAGCGCAAGGCGGCCCACTGCGCCGGAAACAGCTCGGCCGCGTAGCCGCGCGAATGCAGCATGCGGGCGGTGAGTTCCAGCAATTCAGCAAGCGCTGATGTCGATAGGGACGGCAAAGCCAAACTCCGGCGCTAAGATCCATCCCGGTGCCTGGCGCGTCCGGGTCGCCTCTGCTCATCCCCCAAGCCGCTCGATTCATACAAACGCTTTCGGGCGCAACACAATCACACCTCACGGCATCGTTAAAAACCTGTGTGTTTTTCTCTCAAATTGCACTGTGGCTGGGATAGGCGGCGGGTGGTTTTTCGCGGGAGGCTCTGTCCGCTTCCCGCATGGCCAAGTTTTGCGCTAGGCATTAGGCTGCTCAGCCCGCAGGTGGACAGGCCGGAATGGACAAGACGCATAACAAGAGCGCTGCCGGCCGACCGGATGCGAGAATCAGCGATCGGCAGCAGGACATTCTGGAAAGCGCCGCTTTGCTGTTTGCCGAGCGCGGCTATGTCGCCACCTCGATTCGCGACATCGGCACCAAAGTCGGCCTGCGCGGCGGTTCGCTATATTACTACATCGACTCCAAGGAAGCGCTCTATATCCGCATCCACAACGCGGCCCTGAAACGGGCAGAAGGCCGCATCCGCAGCGCCATGGACGGGCTCGACGAGCCCTGGCAGCGCCTGGAAGCGGCCTGCCGAACGCTGCTGGAACTGCAGGTCGACCCCAGCTCCATCACGATACCCCTGATGCATGATCTGCAATCCGTGCCCCCAGGGGTGCGCGAGCAGATGATCGCCGGGCGCGACGCCTTCGAAGCACTGTTCATCGCGCTGATCGACGATTTGCCGCTGCCGGAGCGGCTCGACCGCGCCACCTATCGCATTTTCCTGCTGTCGCTGATCAACAACGCGCATAGCTGGTATCGCGAGGGGCGCCTGTCGGTGCAGGACATCGCCACCCAGATGCTCGCGGTTTTTCGCCACGACGCCGAAGGCTAAGCGCTGTCTCCAACAAAAAGCCCGACCTCCGAAGAGGCCGGGCTTGATTGGTCGGAGTAGAGTGATTCGAACACTCGACCCCCTGCTCCCGAAGCAGGTGCGCTACCAGGCTGCGCTATACTCCGTCAGGGTCGCGATCCGGGAATCAATTGGCAGTAGCACCGAAATGGGTGATTGCTGCCAGTCGCGATGGGGCGGGTTATAGCCGCGCTTGCCGTCCCATTCAAGCGCCTGATGCAGGCTTTTTATCTTGCTCGCACCCATGTTGCACGGTCATGGCAAACCGTGTAGGAACCGCGCCAGTTGGGGTGTCGCCAAGCGGTAAGGCACCGGTTTTTGGTACCGGCATTCCCAGGTTCGAATCCTGGCACCCCAGCCAACTTTCCCATAAGTCATTGAAAAGGTTAGTTTTCGGCCCCATGGGGAGTCGCAGCTAGTCTCAGCTGTATTACATGGGTGTGTTACATGCTTGAAGGAGCATGTCGCTTGCCTGCCATTGCGCACTGTTTTCGGCGCGACGCCGTCTATTATTGGCGTCGCTGGACACCGGAACCCAGACGGGCCAGCTGGTGGAAGTATGCCGCGCTGAATCTAGACACCGATATTCAGCGCGGAACGCCTAAGGCCTTTACTAGGAAGGAACATCTCCCCGGTGTGCCTGTTCAAGGCTGAGCAGGAGGCGATCAAACGGGAGGAGGCGGCCGCAAAGGCTGAAGAAAATGCTGCTCTCACTCAGAAGATGGCCGTGGAGGCGGGAGAGATGATGTTGGGCGAGCTGACTGAACTTCTTAAAAGTCCCGATCTGGCCACGCTCGCCCCCGACCTAAAGTGGGCACTTGGAGCCTTCCGCGCGGGATCTTTGAGGCCTTCGGTAGGTTAAAGCCTGTACAGGCTGGAGTGCTGACATTGCTAGCGACGCTGGCAAAAATTTTTGCTGACATACGCACCCGCCTGGATAGCATTCGTCGCAGGGAAACCGAACTTGACGAGGTGCTCCAGCAGGTCAATGCGATCAAAGATCGTATGACAACTGAAGACGAGGCGATCGTTTCGCGGGCGGCAGCAGCACTTGCGAGCATAGAGGATGACGGGCCGTCTGAATAGCCCCGCGTTCTGTAGACACCTTCGGGGTTAGGTTTGGTGTCGTCGCTCGAACTCGACAGGTGAGAGCATACCATTGCGGGCGTGCTTGCGGGTCGGGTTGTAGAACATCTCGATGTAA